>JAKABB010000017.1 GCA_021802045.1 bacterium | reverse complement strand
CTCATGGGGTCCGCCGGTGGCGCAGCGGCAGCTCGGCTTGCCGCAGCGGCGCCGGAAGGTGGTCAAGCTCCCCCGGAGCACCAGGGCCTCGGGGTGGGGTCGACGGTCACGGCCAGGCATCCGGCACCCTCCTTCTGTAGCTGCCTATCACTACAGATCAGGAAACCACAACGCGCCCCGGAAGTGGTGGATGGGGGCCCCCGGCGGACTCAGCCGCGGGGCGTCAACGGCTCAAGAAGTGCGAAAGTCCACTACGGTTGCGAAGGTAGGAGTTTCCACGGCTGCAAGGCCGTGGCCCCATTGAAGCCCAGCGATGTCTGGAACATGTTACGCAGCCTCCAGCGTCTCCACGGCTGCAAGGCCGTGGCCCCATTGAAGCGGGGTCGGCCCGTGGTGCATCCTTTCCAACGCCGGCAGTTTCCACGGCTGCAAGGCCGTGGCCCCATTGAAGCCCCATGTTGACTGAGTATCGCGCGGTTCGTCATGGCCGTTTCCACGGCTGCAAGGCCGTGGCCCCATTGAAGCGACGAGTTCCGGGTGTCGAGCGTGGCCCGCTATACCGTTTCCACGGCTGCAAGGCCGTGGCCCCATTGAAGCCCGACGGCAAGGACCTCGTCGACGACCACTCCGCCAGTTTCCACGGCTGCAAGGCCGTGGCCCCATTGAAGCCCCCGGATGTTCACGCCGCCGTACCCGCCCATCGTGTTTCCACGGCTGCAAGGCCGTGGCCCCATTGAAGCGACTTGACGGTTAGTGCCCCATCATCGCCAATGGCTGTTTCCACGGCTGCAAGGCCGTGGCCCCATTGAAGCCAGGCATGGTTGATTCCCCCATGTTTGCGTACCCAATCGTTTCCACGGCTGCAAGGCCGTGGCCCCATTGAAGCCACGTCACCGTCGACGTCACCGGCCTCCAGGCTGTGTTTCCACGGCTGCAAGGCCGTGGCCCCATTGAAGCAGCCACTCCATCCGGAAGCTCATGATGCGGTTGCCGGTTTCCACGGCTGCAAGGCCGTGGCCCCATTGAAGCATGCCCCGCCAGTTCGCGGCAAACGTCGGATCGCTTGTTTCCACGGCTGCAAGGCCGTGGCCCCATTGAAGCGGGATCCCTAGGACCTGACCGACCCGCGCTGGGGTCCAAGTTTCCACGGCTGCAAGGCCGTGGCCCCATTGAAGCAAGAATGGGCCGTGGTACGACGATGCCGACAAGGAGTTTCCACGGCTGCAAGGCCGTGGCCCCATTGAAGCACCGCCAGGCGGCCAGGAGCGTCCCGAGGATCAGCGCGTTTCCACGGCTGCAAGGCCGTGGCCCCATTGAAGCACCGAGGTCGGCATGATGGCGGCGTAGCCTTTCTCCGGTTTCCACGGCTGCAAGGCCGTGGCCCCATTGAAGCTACGGCAACCAGTACTGGAACGGCTGCACCGCCAACAGTTTCCACGGCTGCAAGGCCGTGGCCCCATTGAAGCTAGCTCTGGGCGCGGTAGGATGGCGGCGTGTTCAAGGTTTCCACGGCTGCAAGGCCGTGGCCCCATTGAAGCATGCGTAGGCTCCCATCAGCCGCTCTTCGTTGCCCGTTTCCACGGCTGCAAGGCCGTGGCCCCATTGAAGCCCTCTCTACGCTGCCACGGTTTTCGGCAGCTTTTCTACGTTTCCACGGCTGCAAGGCCGTGGCCCCATTGAAGCTGCTTGGTGGTGGTCACGTGCTTCTTCGCCACCACCGTTTCCACGGCTGCAAGGCCGTGGCCCCATTGAAGCGTCGCCTCAGTCTGCGCGTACAGTGATCCCGTCAGCGTTTCCACGGCTGCAAGGCCGTGGCCCCATTGAAGCGAGACTGATGGGCACAGGTGTTGCATCGGTTGCGCAGTTTCCACGGCTGCAAGGCCGTGGCCCCATTGAAGCAGGCACGGGCGGCCAGCCCACGTGCGACGGCGCGCGGGTTTCCACGGCTGCAAGGCCGTGGCCCCATTGAAGCCACCGGCAGAAGGTCATGCTTGTGACCGACGATCCCGGTTTCCACGGCTGCAAGGCCGTGGCCCCATTGAAGCCAACGCACGTGTCACCATCCTCGCCACCACGAATCCGGTTTCCACGGCTGCAAGGCCGTGGCCCCATTGAAGCTTCCGCACCGACACGCCCACCGTGGCCGATCAGCGCATGTTTCCACGGCTGCAAGGCCGTGGCCCCATTGAAGCTAGCACCGGGCGCGGTAGGATGGCGACGTGTTCGAGCCGGTTTCCACGGCTGCAAGGCCGTGGCCCCATTGAAGCGGCTTCGGCGGGAGCCCGAGGGGAGCGAGTGTCAAGTTTCCACGGCTGCAAGGCCGTGGCCCCATTGAAGCCAGACACCCCCCCTGTCCGATGCTGTCCGAACTGTCCGGTTTCCACGGCTGCAAGGCCGTGGCCCCATTGAAGCCTCATGTCGGGGGCTCCCCGACCGCGAGGGTCCGGCGGTTTCCACGGCTGCAAGGCCGTGGCCCCATTGAAGCCACATATAGGTGGTCTACCGGGATTCCGGTTACGGGGTTTCCACGGCTGCAAGGCCGTGGCCCCATTGAAGCCTTCGCGCGATGCTCTGGGGGTGTATCACGATGCTCCGGTTTCCACGGCTGCAAGGCCGTGGCCCCATTGAAGCGAGGTCATCCCGACGATCATCGTCGGCTCGGTCCAGGCCGTTTCCACGGCTGCAAGGCCGTGGCCCCATTGAAGCCTCTATATGTCGCGTGAGGAGATGCTGGCCCACCGCGAGTTTCCACGGCTGCAAGGCCGTGGCCCCATTGAAGCTGCGCCTTGGCGCGGTCGCGGTCGTCGAGCAGCTTCAGTTTCCACGGCTGCAAGGCCGTGGCCCCATTGAAGCTGGATCGTGGACGCGGCGGTGTGGGGCCGGCAGCCCGGTTTCCACGGCTGCAAGGCCGTGGCCCCATTGAAGCACCCCGCAGCCCGACTGGTACGTGCCGGGCCAGCCGAGTTTCCACGGCTGCAAGGCCGTGGCCCCATTGAAGCATGGCGACCTACCGCCCGGAGGTCACCGTCCTGCGCTGTTTCCACGGCTGCAAGGCCGTGGCCCCATTGAAGCAACGCCTACTCCGGCCTGCTCCCCAGCATGTTCACGGTTTCCACGGCTGCAAGGCCGTGGCCCCATTGAAGCTTCCACTGCAAAGTGCTGCCCAACCCGGGCGGCTCGGTTTCCACGGCTGCAAGGCCGTGGCCCCATTGAAGCTTGAGAGACTGGACCGCCCGCGTCTCGGCCAGCGAGAGTTTCCACGGCTGCAAGGCCGTGGCCCCATTGAAGCCGATCCGACCCGGACCGCCTGGTAGACGTGATGGCGGGGTTTCCACGGCTGCAAGGCCGTGGCCCCATTGAAGCAGCATAGCCACTAGGTTGTCGGCGTCCACCGACCCGAGTTTCCACGGCTGCAAGGCCGTGGCCCCATTGAAGCGCCTACCGCTCCATCGAAACGGTCATGGGCAAGCTGTTTCCACGGCTGCAACGCCGTGGCCCCATTGAAGCACCAACGCCTCCCACATGCTGGGTATCCCAGTCGCTGTTTCCACGGCTGCAAGGCCGTGGCCCCATTGAAGCGTCTGCACCCAGACCACCCGCTGCCGGGGGGTGAACTGTTTCCACGGCTGCAAGGCCGTGGCTCCATTGAAGCCCCCACTGCGGCGCCGCGATGATGACCACGGGCTCCCAGTTTCCACGGCTGCAAGGCCGTGGCTCCATTGAAGCATCATCAAGCAGATCGCCTCGAAGTTCGCGGTCATGCTTCCACGGCTGCAAGGCCGTGGAAACATTGAAGCGACGTCGTGACCGCCGCCGGATCCGGGACAGCCACGGGGATGCCCAGCGCTCCGAGGGCCGTGGTGCGGGCGGGGAGCCACCGCGGCTCCCCGAACTTGCGGAGCACCGCCGCCACCCGCTCCCGTTCGTCCACCGGGCCCGCCGCATAGAGACCCTTGCCGACGTGCCCGCCCTGCGCCCGCCACGGGCAACTTGGGCTGGCCCCTTGTGGTCGCCTCGTCGCCGGTGTTCTACTGACTCCAGCCTGGACCCAATGCCACGACATGGCACCGTCAACAGCGAACCAATGAGGCGGAGCGCTCGGCGGCGTGCTCGGCAGCCACGCGCTCCTGGGTGCGGCGCTCCTCCTCGATCTCAGCCTCGCGTGCCGTCACCAAGCGGGCCCGCTCCGCGTCCAGCATCGCTTGACGCTCGGCGATGGCTGCGACCTCCACACGTCGCGCCTCCAGATACTCCGGGCTGATGGTCAGCGCCGCTTGCTGCCCCTCTTCGTGCTCCAACATCTGCTCCAGGGCCTTCAGGCACGTCGCCTCATCCACCTCGGGCTCCAGGCCCAGGCTCTGGCGATCCACGATGATCGGGCCCGGGGCCGTGCCACGCGAGTCCCCAACATAAAATGACGCACGCGAGGTTAAGCGCCCGGTGAGGTAGGTCTGGTGGTGACGCGAGCTCCCCTGATCCCCCATGGTGTACTTGGCATATCCCACCCGCAGCTTGTCCCAATCCGTCGCACGCTCGAGGGACACCACCACCGGCGCGGCATCGTCCTTCGCCGTGAGCAGCCGTAGCTGGAGGGCCTGTGCCTGGCCGTCGGCCGCGCGCCGAATGCCCACCACCTCGGCCTCTTGCCCGTTGCGTAGCTGGTGGCGCTGACCGTTTCCATCCCGTGTCCACAGCGTGCTGGTCACCCGCACCAGGTCCCCGGGCACCTCGTGCCGACGCTCTCGGCCCAACGCATCGGTCGTCACGCGCGCTGCTCCAGCAAAGATGCGCTCCTCCAGCACGTATCCCTTGGCCTTGTTCTCGTGGCGGACCTCCACGAAGTTCTGCGGATCTAGCTCGCCACGCTCCAAGCGCACGTTTTGGCAGCTCATTGCCAAGGCGTCGATCTCCACATTCGTGCGATCGGCAGCAATCACGGGATGGTCCTTCGTTCCATGCCGCTCCGGTCGATAGTGGGTCGCCCACTCCGTGACCGCGGCATCTCGCGCCTCTTCCGCCGTGTCGACCCAGCGAAGGTGACCCTCCTTAACGTGGTAGGCCAGGGCGGTGTGGATCTCGCTGGCTCGCACCGCCTTTTGGGCGGCAATAAACTCGACGTCGTCCGTCCGCTTCACCTCCCTGATCGCGTTGAGACGCCCCGTGATCGCCTCCACCTCCTGGAAGAGCCCACTGGCCCCGATCCCTCGCATCTGTGCCGGGTCCCCGATGAGGAGGAGCCCCGGCGTCGCGCCGCTGGCGCTGATCGCGTCCATCACCGTCCCAAACCGTGCGCTGTCCACCATCGCCGCCTCGTCGACGATTACACAATCGCCGCTGGACAGGGTCATCCGCCCGGCGGCGACATCCAACGCGAACCGCTCGAATGTAGCGCCCGTGTCAGCGGCCACCTCATCCCGGAACCTCACGGCTCGCGCGCCGGCGACCGCCAACGCGTACACGGTCCCCTCGGGGGCGGTCAGGTGCCAGGCGCGCGACACCACCTGCGCGATGATGCCCTTGCCGCTCCCCGCCTCACCCTGCACCGCGCTCACTCGTCGGGACAGCACGGTCTCCAGCAGCCCCACCTGCTCGGCCGTCAGCTCCGCCGGGGTGCCCGACGCCAAATGGACGTCTGCCAGCACTGGCAGCGCGGCGTCGGTCACCGACAGCCCGAGGGTGGGGGCCGCCAGCGGGGCATCGCGCAGAGTACGGACCGCGTCTAGGATGCGCCGCTCTGTCGCCAGCCACGTCGTCGTGGTGATTTTGTCGGTCCGCCCGATCCGCCCCACGACCAACTCCGGGTGGACCGCTATCGCCGCGATCGTGCCGGCCTCCGCGGCGATCAACTCCGCGCGGAGGCGATCCATGCCTGTGTAGCCAAGACGGAGCGCCGACGCACAGACGAGGGCCCGCAGCTCGTCCCAGTCCACGTAGGCGTTTGAGTGCGGGAGTTGCCCCAGGGCGTCGCGCCACACCTCGGCCCGCGTCACGGCGACGGTCGGCGTCGGCTGGGGGGCGAACAGGGCGGCAACGGTCGCCTCCGTGATCATGAACTCCGTGGCTAGGCGTTCCTGCCACTGCTGGAGCGTCTCCCTCGGTACGGGCAGCTTCTTCAGCCGATTCTCCGCCCACGCACGCCGGATGATCGTGGCGATCGACCGCCGGGGCAACCGGTCCAACTCGACTTGCGTCCACTTCGCCGCCTCGTGCTCGCCGATCGCCGCCAGTTCCGCCACCGTCATCCGCTGGAGACGGATCAGCGCCGTCTGCACGTTCGCCTCGACCTGGCGCTTCCGCGAGGAGAACGCCGCGATGAGGCGCGGATCCACGAATCCGCGCAAGTGAAACTGTCGCAGCCTGCTGCGCTCCACCAGCGCTTTGCCGGTCCGCTGTCGCACATCCGCCGCAAAGGTCGTGAAGGGCTCGGCCTGGAGACCGATGCGCGTTAGGTCATCGACGTGCCTTTCATAGATCGCCTGTGCCTGCTCCATCTCCACCTCGGCCTGGCTGACCACGGCCATCCCTGCGGTCCGCATCTCCTCGACGACGTAGCCCTGCCAGACAGCGTCGAGTTCGCGCTGCCGACACTGGAGCGAGTAACTATCGACGGCGTGCCAGGTGCCGTCGTGCGCCTTGGTAAGGTTCGCGACCAGCACATGCACGTGCAGGGCTGGATCTGGCGGGCGCCCCTGCTCCAGGTTCTCTCGCGTCTGCCGGCTGGTGAGATGCGGAAAGAAGCCGACCACGATGCCCGCCGCCGTCTCCAGGATGCGCTCCCCCGCCTTCGTCCGGCCTCGCCGGACGAGGGGGACATCGCGCTCAATCGTGGCGACCAGGCGCTCCGTGGCCCGACGCAACATCGCCTCCATCTGCGTCTTGGTGTCCGCCGGTGCGGCGGCCCAACACAGACTGAACTGTTTGGGCATCGAGCACGTGATCTCCAGCCCCGGCTGGTGCCCCTGCGCGGTCATTGGTAAGAGCATCGCCTCGGTCTGCGGGTGCTCCCCGAGGAGCAGTGTTGTCAGCGTCTCCGTCGTCGGGGTGTGCCCCGCGAGCCCCAACTCGGCGGCGAGCTGCCCGCCCCAATGGGCCGGCAAGGCCAGCTCCTCATGGGCAAGGTAGTACTGTCCCGTGCGGTGGAGTTGCTCAATGAAGTATCGGACCTTCTCGTGCAGGGCCTCACCGCCACGAATCTTGTTGACTTGCAGCATGAGTCCAAGGTACGCCCGCTGCGGCGACAAAGTCACGTCCGTGTCGTCGCGCTCCCCTTTGGGACGCGTGCCGATGCCCCCTATCCCTCCCGGTCTTGTCGTGTCGTGCTATCGCCCACCCATCGCCGTTGACCGCACCCCCGTGATCGACGAGCCCATCCCCACGCGGGCGTCCATTCACGGGCCGGCGCAGCCCCTGCAGGACTTGGCCCGTGCGCTTGGCTTCGCCGACGTCCGCCTCGTGCGGTCCGTCGCCCGCGGCAATGCGCCGACAGCCAGCGATGTGGACTGTCTCGTGGTGGTAGGTCCGAGGCTATGTGGCGCGCAGCACCTTGGCGCGATGGACGCGCTCCGGGTAGGCGCTGAGCTCTTGGTTGGCCCATCCGTCGACGTCATTGACTTGGATGCTGTCACGGATGCGGCGGTACGCGCGGACGCGCTGGGTGAGGCCCATCCGCCCTGATCTCGGACGCCAAGTTGGATCTGTAGATGTTAGGTGACCAGCCCTGCGCACCACGCCTGCATGTGCGCGATGTGGCGCGATGTCAAGCCCACGCGCTTGCTGGGACGGACGAGCAGGGTGGGCACCGACAGGGTGCGCACCCAGCGCCGGCCACTGGAGGCGATCCGTGGATCGTCGTCCACCCAAATGATCGGACGCTGGCGGTGCGTGGTCTGCCACGCGCGGAGCGCGGCGAGTTTGGCCCAGCCACGCGTGGGCTCGGGGAGTGGGAGCCAGGGCGTGGCTGACCAACCGATGGCCTGGCTCAGGAGCTCGATCTCTCGCTCCCAGCTGCTCAGCCACTGTCGTTCGACGGGCAGGGCCGCGAGGGCGTCCAACATCGCGGGAGCCACACTGACTCCGGGTTCCGCTTCGACCCAGGCCGGCCAGGTGGCCGGCAGGGGACCCAGGCGTCCGCCGGCGAGCGGCGACACCACGCCGTCCAGGTCCAAGAAGAGGATGGGGTCTGGGCCCGCTCGTCGCGCGTCCAACGCCATCATGTGCTCCTCCCCCTGTGCCGCGATCCTACCACCCCGCTGTCGCCGGCGCTGTAACAAAGGGCGTGGCGCCGCCCAGGCCGGTCAGCCCGACAGCGGGGTGTGTGGGCCCTGCTGGGGGGAGAAAAGGCAGTGGAGGGGTCGCAAAGGTCGCAAAAATACGGCATTTCTCTGCTCCCGCCGCGGGGGTTCCGGGGGTCTGTCGCCGACCTGATGGAGTTCGCGGAAGCCCCGAGATCAGCCGGGTGCCGCATGTCATCGGCTTTTGGGCCCTTTTGGACCTCTTTTCTCCACAGCGCGCGGCTCCGGGCCACCGTGTTCATCTCCGTGGTGTAGGGTGGTGTAGGGTTCCAACGACTTTTTTCTTACGAGGCCCTCATATAGAAACTTACGTGTTTACCCTACACTACCCTACACCAGCACCCCCGTTTTCCCTCTCAGTCTGCCACGAACCCGTATTCAGCGCGCCGTCTCTGGGCCTGGGGCTCCACCCGGGGGCTTCGTGCCCCCGGGCTCGCCGTCAGACTCATGCCGCTCGGCGCACCGCTCCGCGCCGCTGCGTCGCATCCGGGAGCTCCAGCACGGCGTCCTCGTCCCCGCGCGGTGCCGTCATCGCTGGACGCGGCCCCCCGATGTCCACGCGCAAACTCACGCCGCGATAGACCATGCCGTGCTTTGTGCGGACCTTCTCGATGCCCCGCTCGGCGATCTCGCGAGCAAACGCCACCTGGTCGAAGACGCGCAGATGAGCGCGCTGGGCCCACAGCGCGTACTCCTCAAACAGATCATTCGCCCGGACGCTCGCATCGCCCGCCACGATGCAGCACTCCTCCAGGAACTGCCCGATGGTATCGCTCTCCGCTCGGTAGGTCGCGGTCGCCATGGTCACCGCCTGGGCCTGACCCAACCCCTCACACAAATACGCCACACACCCCTCCACTAGCCAGGCCAAGATGGCGGGGCCTTCGGTCTGCAACAAGGTGGCAGTCAAGTCTGGGTCTTGCCGCGCGGCAGGGATTTCCACGAGAAATGGGAGCAGCTTCATCCGACGCCAAATCCCCACGTCGTTGTTTCGGATCGCTGGCAGATGGTTCGTCGCCAGCCAAATCGTCTCCGAGGCCACGTAGGTGAAGAAGTTGCCACGCATGACGCGGGCCTTGCGCTGGCCCCCGCTGGTCAGGTTCTTGACCATGGCCTCGTCCAACGCCCGCCCCTGGGCGGTCTCCTGCGCGGTCGCAAATCGGAGCCCTTGCAGATCGGCGATGCCCACTGGGTGCGCGTCGTTGCGCTTCGCCAGCAACAGGGCTGGGTCGATCGGCCCGGCGTAGGCGCCCAGCACCCCGGCCACGGTCTCGAGCAGGGTGCTCTTGCCGTTGGCTCCTCCACCCCAGCACAGCATGAAGACATGCTCGCGCACGGTGCCCAGCATGGAGTATCCCAGCAACCGCTGCACATAGGCGATCAGTTCTGGATCCGGAAAGATCTCCTCCAGGAAGGCGTGCCACCGGGGGGCCTTGGTGCCCGGGGCCGCGGGCCCCACGGTCGTGGCCTTCGTGTGCAAGTGCGTGGGATCATTCTTCTCCACGGCCCCGATGTGGAGATCGATCTCGCCCTCCGGGGTGTTCAGTCGATACGCATCTTTATCGAACTCCCCAGCTCGCGCCACGATGCGAGGATCTGAACTCGCCATACTGAGCATCCGTCGTACCCCGTCGTCGCTCGCGCTCCGGGCCGCCCAGCGGGCTAGGGCCTCACTGGCCTTCTCCCCGTCGGCACGCGCCGCCTCCGCGTAAATCGTCCGGGCGGTTCGCTTGGCCAGCTCCGATACCACCTTCAGGTCATCCATCGCCCACCGGTGGCCGTCCCACACCACCCAACTGCGCCAGGCTGGCACGAACTTCACCTTCCCAGCGTGCTGCCGCGCAAAGCGCTGGCCATTGGCGAGATCTGTGCAAGGTGACTCGCGCACGGGTGTGGCTGTCTTCGGACCGGGGCCCTCTTGACCGCCGGGCCGCTTTGTAGTAGCCTCGGTGCTGGGATCTTGGGCGCTCGGGTGGGTCTCCCCCCGGGCGCTCATTCGTTCAACCCCGACCGTGCGCCGTCGAGTCGCTCCAACAGGTGTTGTTCGCGAGCGATCTGGGCCTCCGCCGTCTTGATTCCCAATCTGAGCACCGCGCTCATCGACACACCCAGCGTGGCCGCGGCGGCCCGCACGCGCCGTTGCTCGTCGAGCGACACCTTCAAAATCATAGTCGCGGGCCGGCCCGTTTGTCCTGTTAACTCAATCTGTGACCCCATCTGTGTTCTCCTTGTTCATAGTTCTTTTATAGCATGTCCTCCAATCCTTGCATACTGGGCGTCGCTGCTATTTCCCCGCAGTGCGGTGTTGTTACATCTTACCGTCCGCGTCCGCGCGTCCTGCGGGGTTCCCCAACGGTGAGGAGGGCCTGTCGCACCCTTGTGTCGGGATCTCTCGCGAGCCCCGCTTGCACCGACGGGATCGCGGCCTCGTTGCCCGCCAGCACTTGTCGCACGTGATTCTCCGGATCGTGCGCCAAGATCCGCTGCGTGAGCGGGGTCACGGTGGGATTGCCGGCGATCACGCTCCGCGTGCCGGGATCCTCAGTGTAGGCCAGGGCCCACTGCACTGCTTCCCGCAAGTCCGGTCGCGCCGCCACGGTCGCGCGCACCGTGCCCCATTGATCGTGTGCGAGGTGCGCGAGGACAGCCGAGGTGGTCCGGGGTGCGCCCGCGAGCGCCACGCGCGCCGCAAAGCCCGCCTGGGTGGCCACGATACCCTGAAACCACGCGGGCAGTGGCCTGCGTGGACGGAGCCCACTGGCGGGTTCTCCGACGAGATCCCGCAGGGCGTCATTAGGATCGCGGATCCGCTGGCGCAGCGCGGCGCAGTCCGGGAGCGGGCCGCTAGGGCTCGCGCCGAGCTGACACCCCGTCAGCACGCGGGCGTCGTGGATGGTGCAGGTGAAGTCCCGGCCGTCCGTTGCTGGGCGCAGCGCGCAGTCGCGGTACTGCATGCAGACTCCTTCCGTGCCGCTAGGGCGCAATCTCCGCCGGCTCCTGATCGAGCCCGGCCTCGCGCGCGGCCTCGGCGGCCAGGGTGCGTCGCAAGCTGACGCAGGTGGGGAGGGAGGCCGTCGATGGGTCGCTGAGGGCGGCCCCTGTCAGCACCGAGGCGTCATGCACGAGGCAGGTGAGCGGGTTCTCCGCGTCGAAACGCAACTGACACGCTCCCAGGGTGATCGTGGTCATCGCCCGATCCCCGCCTCCTCGACCTCATCATCGGCCTGGCCCGGGGACAACAGCGGGGGGTGGGCTTGACGCAAGACGTCCGTGATTGTGTCACGCCCCACCTCGCTCGCCACCCGGCTCATCGTGCGCCACACGATGGCTGCGCCATCGTCGAGCTGGGTGACAAACTGCCAAAAGCGATCCCCGAGCAGCAGCTCATCGCTGGCCCAGTATTGTCGGACCGCTGCGGCGACCGCAGCCACATCGCCATCGAGCGCGGTGCAGAAGTGAATGGCGATGGGGTGCTCTTGCGGCAATCCCCGATGCTGGTGACGCAGGTGGTTGCCGTAGCCCAGGTACGTCTTGATCAGCCCGAGTTTTTCCGCACGGCTCCCGCTCTTGTTTAGCTTCCCGCTCGCCTTGATTTGCACCACGTGGTGGACGCCAGCCTCATCGACAAACTCGCCGTCAACCACATGGGCCGCCTTCTGCCCCATGATCAGGCCATACAGCCGGTCCGACTCGAAGGGCAGTCGCGAGTCCCGCCGCTCGCGTAGCGCTTGGTAGCCCGCATCGGCGGACCAGCCGTCATCCAGCATAGCCATCAGCTTCGCGACCCCTTGCATCTGGCCGTCGGTCAATGCCTCGATCGGGACCGTGTCGCCGACCTCATAGGTCAACGCTCCGATATCCCTGGCGATCAGCTCAAAGGTCTTGCCTCCGCTCGTCTCGAGACTCCGTTGCAATGCCGCGCGCTACAGATCGGCGCCACTAAACACCTCGGCGACCAAAGGTTCGCTCCAGCCATGCCCAAATCCCGCGGCCCTTGGCGCTTTTCGCTGCGTGGTGCGCCGCGAAGTTCAAGTAGAGCTCCTCGCACCGATCCTCGACAATCCCTTCGATCGTCTTCCGATGGGCCCGGTTGTCTCGGGCGGTCCCCCGACTGGTGAGTTCAAGCATTGAGTCTGTCCCTTTGTTTCATTGTACACCCTCTTGGCTCCTGACACAATGCCGCACTTATCGGCCTCTGACGGCCCCCAAAACCCCTGAGAGAGATGGGACCGTACGCCCTCCATCGTGCGCTCTGGGGCCCCTACAGCCGCTTGCTGAGGGGTGCGTGATGCGGTGGGGTGGTCCGATCCTGTGTCGGTCCGCGCTGACACCGGTGGAGGCCCTGCCGGCCTCGGCTGGTGATGCGTCGGTTTCGCCGGTCTGGCGCTTCCCGATGGTCTGGAAACCGTCCCGCGCAATCGGGCGTTACGCCGCATCGCGGCATCCCTCGTGGAGGACGAGCCACCCGTCGCGCCTCGTTCGCCAGGCGATGCCGTCCCCGGGGCGGACCACGTCGCCGCACGCTTCGCAGCCCTGTGGCAGCCGATTCGGGATCACGGACTGGGTCGCCTTGGGGCGCTGCCCCCGGATCGCCGGAGGCGCGCTGGGCCGCTCCGCGCGGGTGGAGGCGAGTTCCTGAGGCGGAGGCAAGATGGAGCTGACCGGACCCTGGGGGGGTAAGGGGCCTGCAGCCGCCAGCACCAGTCCGTCCACTGCGCCCGCGCCGTCCGTCCCACCCGCCGTCGTCTCCGTCGTCTCCCACGGCAGCGTCAACTGCTCCGTGGTCGCCTCCTCGCCCTTCTGTTCCCCCGCTCCCGCAGCCTCACTCCCCTGCGTTTCCAGCCCTTCGCCGTGCGTCTCCCCCAGCCCGTCCTCGTCCTCTTCTGACACTCCTCCGCTACCCTCGTTTGCCCCTCTTTGCGACAAGCCCCCGTGCAAGGACCTCACGCCCCCTTCGGGTGCGTCCTGGTTACGGGCGTCCGCCGCTGCGACTTCCCCCCTCGGGTCGCGGGTCTCACGCGGCTCGTTCTCCCCGGGGTTTGGCGTGTCGGTGTCCGCCGTCCCTGGCCTTCCCGGCCCGTCGGCGAGCAGGGTTCGCGCCGGATGCCGGCGGTCGTAGCCCCACGTCCAGACATCCTGCACCAGGCCCACCCAGGCCCCGAGCAGCGCCCCGCCAGCCCGTCGGCCCCTCCCTGGGGCCGGTGTCAGGATGCCCTTGGCCCGGTCCGCGAATGGCGGCGTGTCGGCAAAGTAGTTCCCGTGAACGACTTCGGCGGCCTGGCTTTGGCTCACGACCAGAAACGTGCCTAGCTTCAGTTCGCGGAGTTCATGCTCCAGCAACCGACTCTGGGCATCGCGCGCTTGCGCCCTGCCCTGCAAGCGCTCCTGCAAGGCGGTGTGCGCCCCCAACATACTTGCGAGGTCATTCAGGGTCGAGGCGTCGGTGAGTCCGGGCCCAAACACCTTGCAACCGAAGGCATCCCAGAGGGAGCCGGCATCTGCGTCTCCATATCTCGCGATCAGTTGGTTCTTACTCTGAATAGCGGCCATGATGAAGTGGTTGCGGCCCGCGCTTTCGCTGACCACCGACGACAGTGATGGGATGGGGGCCAGGTTCGCCAGTTCGTCCAACACCCACACATGATGCACTGGCAGCCGATCCGTCCCCTCGCTGACGCGCGACGCATGGCTCACACGGTGGATCGCCGCCGAGAGGTCCCCAAAGAGACAGGCGATGAGGGGCCCAATGCCATTCGCACCACCCACGTCAGGCTTGGCCACGATAGCCAGGCTATGCTCGCTGCTCAAGAATGCATCCATGTTCATCGTCTCGCCCACCTCGTCACCCTGCTTCACAGTGCCCGCGTGGAAGAGCGCGAGTCCCGTTCCGGCTTGGCTCTGGATGCTCTTGAGCTCCCGCGCCGCCGCCAGACCGCGCAGCGCGACTTGCGCCTGATGCACACCGTGCTTGCCGATGAGGCTCGCGATGGTGCGCAGCTCCGGCTCGTCCGCGAGCTCCGGCGTCTGGCTCAGCGGGAGTTCGTCCAGGGCGGCGGCGTAGAACGTCAGGGCGATCAGCTTCCGGGCGCTGTCCCTCCAGAAGTCGCTATTCGTCACCGCGGCGCCCGCGCTCGTCGCAAAGTGAGCCGCGTGCTCCCAGCACACTTGCCACTCGGTACTCAGCGGCGTCCAGCGCAGTCGCCGCACCCCCAGAGGCACGGGGTCGAGGAGGCTCATGGGGTCGTACAGCCACACCGTCCCCCGGGCCCGCCGCCACCGATACACCGATTCCAAGACGTCGGAGCGGGTGGAGGTGAACACCGCCGATCCCTCAATGGACAACAGGCACGGTATCAACACGTTGCTGCTCTTGCGTCCACGCGGGCTTGCGATCACCAAGACGTTCTGAGCCGGCGGCGCGGTCACCCAGCTGCTGCCGGGCCATCCGTCACGGCCACGGTGACCGAGCACGAAGCGATCGCCGGGCACGGTGCGCGCGGCCAGCACCCACGCCGCTGCGCAGCCCGCGATGCCCGCCCACGCGACGCCAAAGGTCAGACCGGTGGCTAGACGGCCCGACAAGCCCCAGAAGGTGGCTCCCGCCACCAGCCCAGCGAGCCCCCCGACGGGCAAGGCTCGCACGATCGCCAGCTGATGTCTCGGTGCGTCAACGTCGCTGTCGTGTTCCCGCCGGATTGCGTGCGAGGCCCAGCCCACCACACCGAGGCCGATCATCGTCGCCAGCGTTAGGACGAGCGCCACTAGAAACGGGATGGCCTCGACGGATGGGATGCCCCACAGACTGGTCGCTGACAACGATGCAGTGAGGTCGGGGCGCGGATGGAAGCCGAAAGAGATCCCGCCCAGCCATCCCGCGACCCAGAGCCCGGCGACTACGCCACCCGCCATGGCTATGCCCCGCTCCGCACGTGTTGTGGTGGTCGGCTGGTGCCCGGCGGAATCAGGCATCGGCGTGCTCCTGCCGCGGTGGTGGCGTAACACCACACCACACCCATCGAAACCATGGCGACTCCAGAAACCCATCCAGGCCCCCAATGTCGCGCGTGCTGACGGCTCGGTGCGCCTCGCTCCCTGGGATCCGGTGCTTGCTCTCGCCATCCCCGATGGGCTTCGCCATGGGCGCGAGCACGAACCGTTCGAGCTCATCGCCCAGGAATGTGTACACGCTCCGACCGCCTTCTTTCCCCACGCGCAAGTCCCACTCGTTCCTCGCCGCGATCAGGGCGAGGCCCAAGTCCTGATGCAGGTACCAACAGGCCGGCACCTGGCGCCCCCACAATCCCCGCAACCGTTGCACCCACGTCTCGGTGGCGCGCAACTCTGCGACGATCTCCTTCGGCGTGAGTTCCTCGAGATGCCACGGTGGCGTCCGCGGCCGCTGGCTTTCGCGTGTGTCATCCCTCATTGATGCAGGTGCTCCTTGTCGTATGCATTATACGACCCGTTGACGACTATCGCTACCCTCATGGTCCTTTTTGTCGCAGGGTTGTCCCTCGACTGCGCGCTCCCACCCTCGCACCGCGATGTGCGGCCGCCGGCGTTCGTGCTCGGCGCGCCGGCCTCTCCTGCCCCGCGCTGTCTGCCAGCCCAGACGGCTTCCTTCCTGGGCTCCCAACCATGACAAACACCCCACTGGGAGCCCTCGCCATGAAGCTGAGCGGAAGAGCCGCCGGCATCGCCTGGACCTCGCTCCGCAGCACGCCGGCCACACGGGAACGGAGCACGACGATCCCCAGATGGCCAATGCCAGCGCCGTCCGCACCTTTGACAGCGGCCGGTCCCAGCCACCTTCCGTCCCGATGTGCTCGATCCCCTGCTGCGAGCACACAGTCAACTGCGCGATGGCCAGAACGCGCTCCAAGTGGTGTTCTCAGCGGCACGCACAGCCGTGTCACGAATCCCACGGGGTCGGCCCACTGCTTGTACCTGCACGGCACTGCGACCCGCGCCCTTTGTCGGATAGCCCGCTGCCTCGTGTCAGTGCCGTCGGGTCAACGTCGGGGGGACGCGAGACGACGCAGGGTGCGCGAGTCATACTCGCTGGGACGGGCCTTCCGCTCCGTCCACACCGGCGGATCGCCGTCCGTCAGCTCAAGGATCCACGGGGGCTCGTCACTTCGCTCCACCTCGATCGTGAACCCGGGGAACTGCACCGTCACGCGGCGACTCCGCCTGATCGCACGCTGGTGCTCCATCGGGGCCCCGTCCCGGCAAGCACGGGCCTTAGGGTCCGCGGTTCGGCCACGGGCTACGGACGGGGCTCCGGCGCGTTCGCCGGCATCCGCACCGGCGCGTGGCCCGCGTCCTTCACGCGGCTTGGATGGGCTCGACAACTCGACAACGTCATCCGCGCCCCGCACAACCCGGTGTCTCCGTCTCATCGCCCCTTCGCTGGAGCGTTCATGTCCCTCACGGTATGCATCATCACCAGTGGCATTCACAATAGGGGCTGCTGAGGACATTGTCAAGGAGGCGTGCGTGCTATTCTATGGTCGTGGTCATTGACTGGAACGACTCGAGCTTCCGAGCCCTCCCCCCCGCGTTGCAAGCGGACTGTCGCGCGATTGTGGGCCGCGGGCCTTGCTTGCTGGAGCGCCTCCGCCTGCGCGAGGAGCTGCCGGCGCTCCAGGCGCGATTCGCCGCCGATGCGGCCCGGCGCGGCCTGACCCCGGCGGCGGTCCACCGGATCGTGTTTGTGGCATTGCACCCGGATCGCCACCCCCACGGGTACTAATCCCCTGTCGGCGATGGGTTTGTGGTAGGCTCGCATTGTCACCGTCCACTCCCTGGCGATCCAGATGCCCACCGCACGCCGCGTCCGTCACCGGCGGTCCACCGTGTCCAACATCGCCCGCCCAGCATCGCGTCCTCAGGTCTCCCCCGCACCGGCGGCCCACGCGCCCGCCGTCGCTCGGCGCGTGGTGTCGCCCTATTCGGCAGATGAGCTGGCCTCATTTGCCCGCAAGGCCACCCAGCTCTATGCCCTCGGCGACAGCTGGGTCAAGGCCGCCCGGACGCTCGGGATTGCGTACCCCACGCTCCGTCGGGCTCTCGTCGCTGAGGGAGTGGACATCGGCACTCGGGGCCGGCGCACCAAGCCCGGCTCGACCCGCCGGCGGACACCCACGCCGGCGGAGATCCCCGCCCTGGAGCCGTCAGTCGAGGCCCCGGCGCCCGCTCTGTCCGTGCCCTCGACCTCCGATGCGTCTGGGGAACGCACATTGACCCTGCGCCTCCCGATTGATGCGCTCGTCGAGCACAACCGCGCGCTGATTCTCGATCTCATCCTCAAAGGACACCCGGCACCTGTCGCCGCCGCGGTGCGCGCGCTGCTCGAGGTGGATTAGACCCGTCGAGCCCCGCATGACCGAAGATACCGTCTCTCAGTGCCCCCACATGCAACGATCATCTCGGGGCGTGGGCTCTGGGACAGGAAAGTCGATTCTCGCGGGGCTCCTTCCAGCACATTGATCGCGCGCGTCGTCCCCCGCCAGCTGGCACACGCCCCCAGCGGTCACCATGCGATGGGCACCTCCGGGCCGGGGACGATGGCGAGGCGTGGGGCCCGCCGGGTCACCCGTTGCACCGCGTACACCCGCGCGAGCGCGACCTCTTGATGATCGCTCAGGACCTGGATATGCCAGGGGCCTGCCTCGACGGGTCGGGGGCGCGGCGGTCGGGGTCCGCTCGGGCTCCACGGTGGCCACTCGGGTAGGTAGAGGAACTCCCGGGAGTCCACCCACCCCCGCCCCGGGTGGCGGAGCAGCCAGGCGCGAAAGACCATCCATTCTGCCAAGGGCCGGCGCTCCCATCCCGGGAAGGCATAGGTGCCACGAATCGGGAGCGACACGAGGTGGCCGCCGGCCATGAGACGGTGGGCCGCCTGCGTGGTACTGCCCGGGGTCAGACGCCCGGCCAGGGCAAGGTCACTGAGAGCGAACGGCTCGCCATGACGGTGCAACCGCCAAAGAAGTCGCGTTGTGGGGGCCGTGAGAGGCATTTCTGAAGTGGCATGCTAACCGAAATACCGATCCGTTTGCCCTTCTGACCGTGGTCGGTGATCGTAGGGCCATGGACCGCGACCCCGGCCTCGCCCCGCTCCGGCCCCGGCTGCTCACGCAGCACCAGGCCGCGGCCTACCTGGGTCGCTCGGTCTCCGCGTTGAAGGCGCTCAGCGTGGATGCGGACCCCCAGATCGGCGCGATCCGCCTGACCCCGCGGGGCGACCGGCTCTACCCTGTCGAGCTCCTCGATGCGTACATCGACCGGTGCATTGCGGAACAGGTGCCCCGTCACCTGCTCCCACTCGCTGCCTGATCAAGCATCGCGTCAATGGCCGCCGCCATGGGCAGGGTTTGCGCCGCCAGATCCACGTGTGCGTAGTCCAACGCGGTGCTGTCGCGCGTCCATCCGAAGTAGGCCATAGCGACGGCCTCAGGGACCGTGTGCTGCAGGTGCGTGTTGGTCCGCAGGGTGTGCCGCAGGTCGTGGAGGCGGATGTCGATTCCGGCGGCGGTTCGGATCGGATCCCACACCCGGCGGTGGAGGTACTCAGGCGCCATGGCTCGGGTCGGGTATTTCGGACTTGTGAAGACCCACCCCTCGCTCGCTGTCGTCCAGTCACGGTGCGCCCGCAACGCATCGGCGAGCCGGTGACTGATGGCAACGGGCCGTCGTGACTTGGCCGTCTTCACCGGGAGCGCTTGCAAGCCCTGCCCGATCACGCGCTGCACCGACCGCTCCATCATCAGCCAGGGCATGGCGTCGTCGAGGTGGATATCGCCCCACTGCAAGCCGAGCAGCTCCCCGCGCCGGCATCCCAAGAGCGCCGTGGCGGTGATGGCGGCGCCGTTCGGCGTGGCCTCGGCAATCTCGAGCACGCGCACGAGCGTCGGCACATCCAATGCCACCCCCTGAAACTGCTCCTCGGGCGGAATCCCCGGGAGCCGACGGCGGGTCATGGGGTTGACTGCGATGACCTCATCGACCACCGCCGCGTCAAAGAGGGCATGGAGCATATGGTGGAGGTGGCGGATCGTCTGCGCTTTCAGCGGCTTCCGCGCGAGTGGAATGCCCGGACGGACTCCCACGCGGTTCGGCAGCGTCTCCCCCGCTCGCAGCCACTGCCAGAGCTCGTCGATGTGCTGGCGCCCGAGTTCACTGACCTTGTGCGCGCCGAACGGGCGCACCACGTAGTTCCGCAACTTGTAGCGCTGCCCCTCCATCGTCCCCAGTCCGGGTGGGGAGCTCTTCCCTCGTGCCTCTTCGAGCGCGATCTTCTGCAGCCAGCGCTCGACGTAGGCTCCCACGGTCACCAGGCGACCGGCGACCGGCGTGGTGCCCTCCTTCCGTTGGTGCGCCTGCTCCGCCAGCCACTTCCGAGCCTCGGCCTCCGTCCCCACCCAGTGCCACACGGTCTGCCCGCCCGGCATCCGGAAGCGGCACTTGATCCGACCGTTGGCCGCCCGCACAAACGTTCCGCTCCCGTAGGGGCGTCGCTTCTTGGCCGTGGCGGGGAGCCGTGGGCTCATCCGGTATCCTCCCTCCTGGCAACCATTCGCTGGCAACCATTGTGCCCTGACTGGGAGGCTCGACCGTGATCCTGTGCCTGGCCTCGATTGCGCCGCGCGCGCTGGGTCCGACGCTGGCTCCTCTTGGCAACCATCTTGGCAACCATTCTAGTGTCCGCTGGGGGCTGCTAGTGGCCGCTGATCGCTAGATTTGATCTCAACCGACCCCCTGCCGAGGTAGCTCAGTTGGTAGAGCACGGGTCTGAAAAACCCGGTGTCGGCGGTTCGATCCCGCCCCTCGGCACCTGTCCTTTTTCTCAAGTCGACCTTCGGACGCCGATACCGGCCGGGCGTTTGATCCAACCCCGGGGACGCCAGGAGACTTCGGTGGACGGCAAGAGCCCCTCACCCCTCGGCCAGAGCCGCCTCGATCGCCTCGATCGCGATTCGCTGCATCGTCTCGGTGGCGTGGGAGTAGGTGTCCATGGTGATCCCGACGGTTGCGTACCCCCGCATCTCGGACGCGATCCCAGAAGCATCGAGGAGAGGACGGCCATGAAGGTGCGTCGGATAGTCCCCATGTGTCCCGCCAGGCTGCCGTCAAGGTCACAGTACTCGGAGCAGAAGTCGGCGTGAGTCACACCGGGAGGCGACCGGGTCTTGAACTCAGTCGCTCAGATCTGAACCCCACCACTCCTTGGGCCGGCCCCTACGCCTGCCCTTCCGGAATGACTTGGCGCCCACCGCGCTCGACACCGCGCAGCAAGAGTGTGTGAATCAGCGGCCGCTTTCACTGGACTGGAACCAGCAGGTGGGGGCCGAGCTCACCAAGGAAGGGAACAGGCACCAACCCCTCAAGAGGGGATCCCTATCCCCCCTTGGCGCTGAGCGGTTCCAGCAACGTAAAATCGCTTACCCCGCATCGCTCTGGAAGGCGCCGGGATTCTGATTTCAACCGCTCGAGCCTGAACTGCTGACTAGTCTGACAGGGACTCCCGAAATGCCGCATGCCTTCCAACGGCTGGAGTCCCGGAGCGCTCCCGACTGCGGGGCCTACAACTGTGAAACGGTTTAAGTCCCCCAGAGCCGCGGCGCCCCAACTCTTGATCTTGGGCGAACCAGCGCGATGTCCTGGCTCATTGCCAGCGCTCCGCCTGCCGACTGGGAGTTCGCGCCTGAGCTGCGCTCGCTCCGGGGCTCCTATGAGAGCTGTGGCTCTCCTGATCGGCACCGGCCTTGGCTGCTAGTCACACTTAGTGGTACAGTGCCGTCGTGCGCAGCACGGACACCCTGACCATATCGCTCCCGGCGGAGCTCGCCGACGAGGTCGATCGCCTGGCTCGGCAGGAGGGCCGCACCCGCAGCGAGCTGTTCCGGGAGGCGTTCCGCCAGTACGCGGAGCGGCGCCGCCGCTGGGACCAGCTCTTCGCCTACGGGGAGGCTCGCGCGTCCTCCGGCCACCTCACCGACGAGCAGCTCGCCAGCGCTGTGAAACGGCGCCGCCGGTCTCGTCACTCAGCACCCCGCTGAGTGCGCGTAGTCCTCGACACCAACGTCCTCGTCTCCGCCCTCCACTTCGGCGGACGGCCGCGCCGTCTCCTCCAGGCGGTGTTGCGGGGCGAGCATCGCCTCATCATCGGGAGCGCCATCCTCAGCGAGCTGGAGGCCGTCCTCGTGGAGGTGTGCGACTGGAGTTCAGACCGGGCTCGTGCCGTTTGCGGTGAACTCGAGGCGCTGGGCGAGGTTGTCTCACCAGCCGAGGTGCCGCGCCTCTGCCGTGACCCCGATGACGATGAGATCCTGGCCATAGCCTCGGCGGGTCACGCGAGCGCCCTGGTGACCGGGGATGCCGACCTGCTTACCCTTGCCAACTACGGCCAGGTTCGGATCGTGACGGTCGCCGACTTCGAGGAGCGAGGTTTCTCAACCTCCGCGCCCGAGGCCTGAACCCGTCCTGCGAAAGGAGCCGTGGCGGATCCGCGATGCTGCCGGGGGCCCGGACAGCTTCGTCCTCAACCGAATCCCATAGCCGCGCGCATGGGGTCGCCGTCACCGAAGCCGGGCGCTGTAGACGGCACCGCTGGATGACCATGCAGGCGCCGGGGATGGCGGCACTGGGTGGTGATGGAGGGGAAGGTGGCAGGGGGGATCGCGCCGGGACGGGCTCGTTGCGCGGTCGCCGCCACAGCGTGATCCAGATCCGCAGTCAGGCTGCGCCGTGCCCGCCCCCGTCGGCCTGGACCTCTGCGCCCGTGACACCCTGCAGATGCTCCAACGTCACCAAAGGCGCCAGCTCGCGCACGACGAACCCAGTCGGTGTCACGTCGGCGATCGCCAGGTCGGTGTAGATCCGGCGCACACGGCCCCGGGCCGTCACCGGGTGACGGCACCGTTGGACCAACTTGGGGCGTCCGTGTCGATCGGTGTGCCGCATCATCACCATCACCCGGCGCGCCCCGACCGCGATGTCCATGGCGCCGCCGACACTCCCCAGGGGCTCCCCGGCCAGCGCCCAGCTCGCCAGATCTCCCGTCCGGGAGACCTCGTACGCTCCCAGCACCGCCACGTCCAGGCGCCCCCCGCGGATGAGCGTGAACGAATCCTCATGGTCCAGGATCGCCGCCCCGGCCACCAGCCCGACCGGCTGCTTGCCCGCGTCGATGATGTCCCAGTCCGGTCCTTCGCCGGCCGCCAGCCCCCGCATGCCAACGATCCCGTTCTCGCTGTGCAGCAGGATGTTGCGTTGGGGGTCGAGGTGGGAGGCGACCCGGGTGGGGAGCCCGATCCCCAAGTTGACGCACACCCCCGGCGGGAGGTCGGCGGCCACCCGGGCGGCCACCTCGTCCATCGACCATCCCGGACCGGTGGTCACGCCCCGCCCCCATGGCGGACGATCCGATCCACGAAGACCCCAGCCGTGTGGATGTCGTCCGGGTCCAGCTCGCCGGCCCCCACAACCTCGTCGACCTCGGCGACCGTCAGGGTCGCGGCCATCGCCATCAGCGGATTGAAGTTGCGGGACGAGCGACGGTAGCGAAGGTTGCCGCCCCGGTCGGCCAGGTGGGCCCGCACCAGGGCCACGTCGCCGCGGATCGGCCGCTCGAGCAGGCAGGTTTCGCTGTCGACGACGACGACCGGCTTGCCGGTCCCCAGCACGGTGCCCACACCGGTCCGCGTGACCACCCCTCCGAGCCCGGCCGCACCAGCGTGCAGCCGTTCCACCAGGGTGCCCTGGGGGACGATCTCGACGTCGAGACCGCCGCCCTCGTAGGCGCGCCGGAAGTGGTGGTTGCCGACCTGGGTCGGGAATGAGGCCAGCACCCGGGAGACACAGCCGTGCTTGAAGAGCAACGCCACGCCGAGCTCGCCGGTCCCGCAGTTGTTGGAGACCACGGTCAGGTTCCTCAGCCCCAAGGCGGCAACCCCGCCCAGCAGCCGGGTGGGGACCCCGGCGTCCCCGAAGCCGCCAACCAGCACGGTCATCCCGTCCTCGATCCCGGCCAGGGCCCGCGTCAACGGCTCGCACGTCTTGTCGATCACGACGCGCTGACCGCTGGCGGGGCGCCGGGCGCACGCCGACCCGTGGCGCCGCCGGGCCCCATCACCGGCCTACTGCGAGCCGCCACGCAGCCGCCGGTTCTCCGGGTCGTAGCGCACGGGCCGGACCACGGTCGCCGCGCGCGCCGCGCCGACCACGTCGACGGTCAGGCGGGTACCGGGCTCGGACACCCCGACGGGCAGGTAGGCCAGGCCGATCCACTCCTCGACCACCGGCCCGTAGCCGGCAGAGGTGAGGTACCCAAGGGCCCGATCGCCTTGCAGGACCGGGTCCCCCTCGACAGGCGTCCCCTCACCGGGTTCGATCACGAGGCTGACGAGTCGGCGCCCGACGCCCTCGGCCCGCTGGCGGGCGAGGGCGTCGCGGCCCACGAAGTCGCCCTTGCCCCAACGGACGAACGGCTCCAGGTCGGCCTCCAGGGGGGTGAAGGGGGGGCCGATATCGCTGCCCCACATGCGATAACCCTTCTCCAGGCGCAGGGCGTCGAGCGCGTGGTACCCGAAGTCACGCAGGCCCAGATCGCTCCCGGCGTCGACCAGCGCGTCGTAGAGCTGGGGGGAGTCCGCCACCGGGTGATGGAGCTCCCATCCGAGCTCGCCGACGAAGGATAGGCGCAGGGCCAGGAGCTCGACGCCGGCCACCGTGATGACCTGGGCCGAGCGGAAGGGGAAGGCCGCGTCGTCGAGCGGCTGGGGGCACAGACGCCCCAGCAGGTCGCGCGAGCGCGGCCCGGCCAGCGTGAGGACCCCGTAGCGCTCGGTCACCCGGTCGATGCCGACCGTGGGGTCCCCATCGGCCGCCCGGGTGAGCCAGTCCAGGTCATGGGTCTCGGCGGCCGCGGCGGCGATCACGTAGAACCGCTCCCGGGCGGTGCGGGTGATGGTGATGTCGCAGGCGATGGCCCCGGATTCGGCCAGGCACTGCCCGACCACGACGTCTCCCTCCCGGCGCGGCACCCGGTTCGCGAAGGCCCGGTCCAGCAAGGCGGCTGCGCCCGGACCGTGGACCTCGAACTTGGCGAAGCTGGTCTGCTCCAGCAGGCCCACCCCCCGCCGGACGACGCGGCCCTCGTCGGTCACCCGCGCCAACCAGCCCGGCCGGCCGAAGGTGAGCGGGGGGTCCGCCGGGTCCCCCGCCAGCCGGAACCACAGCGGGCGCTCCCACCCCCCTCGCGCCCCGAAGACGGCCCCCCGCTCGGCCAGCCGGCGGCGCAGCGGTGTCTGGCGCAGGGGGCGTCCGGCCGGACGCTCCTCGAAGGGGTACACGGTGGCATACTCCCGCGTGTAGGTGTCCCGGGCGCGGGCCTGGAGGAACCCCGGCTCCACCGCATAGGGCCCGAAGCGGCTCACGTCCACCTCGCCGAGCTCCGCGGTGGGCTCGCCGGCGACGATCCACTCGGCGGTGTAGGCCCCGGCCCCGGGGCCGAGCACGATCCCGAAGATGCTGAAGCCCGCCACCACGTAGAAGTTCCGCTGGCCGGGGAGCGGACCGAGGAGCGGATGGCCGTCCGGGGTGTAGGCGTCGGTCCCGTTGACCACGCGCCGGATCCCGAGCGGCTCGAGCTCGGGGATACGCTCGGTGGCACGCAGGAGCGTGGCCTCGATCTGGGGCAGGTTCGGTGGCAGCAGGCGGTGGGGTGGGACCCCGCCCGGATCGAGCGGGCCGAGGAGGGGCTCGGGCTCGAACGGCCCCACCAGCCAGCTCTCCTGCTCCTGCCGCACGTAGAAGGACCCCGACGCGTCCCGCAGGCACGGGAGCTCTTGCGCGCGCGCCTGCAGGGTGGCGCTGGGGCCGGTCAGCAGGTACTGGTGCTGGAGGGGCACCAGGGGCAGGTCGCCGCCGACGAGGCGGGCGATCCGGGCCGCGTCCTGCCCGGCGGCGTCCACCACGATCTCGGCGTGAATCGGCTCGGCGCTGGTCGTGACCAGCCAGGCGCCGTCGGGTAGGCGCTCGACCCGCTCGACAGCGGTGTGGCGCAGCACCCGCACCCCCTGGGCCTCGGCGGCGGCCACCAGGGCCTGGACCAGGCTGCTCGGGTCCACGTGCCCATCGGTCGAGAGGTGCACGCCGCCCAGCACGCCGTCCATGTCGGCCAGGGGCCACAGACGGGCCGCGGTGGCGGCATCCACGACCTCCGCCGGGACCCCGAGCAGCCGGGCCCGAGCAACCGACCGGCGGTAGCCGATGAGCTGGTCCGGCTCGGTGGCGATGCGCAGGCTGCCCACCTCGTGGAAGCCGACCCCGCCGGGAGTCTGCCGCTCCAGCTCCCGACAGATGGACACACTGCGAACCGCGATCCGGGCCAGGCCAAGGCTCGGGTGCAGTTGGGTGCACAGCCCGGCGGCGTGCCAGGTGGATCCGGAGGCCAGCTCGTCCTTCTCCACCAGGATGCAGTCGCCCCAGCCCAGCTGCGCCAGGCGCGCGGCCACGCTGCAGCCGGCGATCCCACCGCCGATGATCAGGGTGCGGGTGCGCAGCATCAGAGCGCCCCCGGCCCGGTCGCCGGGTCGCCGCCGCCGGGCCTCACTCGCCGGCCAGGTTCATCAGCACGCTCTTCACCTCAGAATAGAGACGAATCCCCTCGAAGCCGTGCTCGCGTCCGTGACCGCTCTCCCGGAACCCCCCGAAGGGCATCTCGACGGCCCCGGACCCGTAGCTGTTCACCCAGACGGTACCGGCGCGCATCGCCGCCGCGACTCGATGCGCCTTGCGAAGGTCTCGGGTCCAGACGCCCGCGGCCAGGCCGTAGCGCGTCTGGTTGCCCAGGCGGATGGCCTCGTCGACATCCTGGAAGGGGATGACGGTGACCACCGGGCCGAAGATCTCCTCCTGCGCAATCCGCATGTCGTTGCGGACATCCGCGAACACCGTGGGTCGGGCAAAGTAGCCGTGCCGGAGCCCAGGGTCCGTCGGCCGGTCCCCGCCGGCCAGGCGCCGCGCGCCCTCGCGCGCGCCCTGGGCCACGTAGCCCTCCACACGCTGGAGCTGCTCCTGGCTGATCAGAGGACCGATCTCCGTGGCCTCGTCGAGTCCGGGGCCCAGCCTGAGCGCCGCGGCTCGGTCCGCGAGATGGGCGCCCACCCGATCGTAGACCGCCCGCTCCACGAAGACCCGGGAGCCGGCGGTGCAGTCCTGCCCCATGTTGTAGAAGATGCCGTCGGCGGCGCCCAGGCTGGCCTGCTCCAGATCGGCGTCGGCGAAGATGATGTTGGGACTCTTCCCGCCCAGCTCCAGGCTGACCCGCTTCAGGTTGCTGTCCCCGGCCGCCTTGAGGATGAGCCGCCCCACCTCGGTGGAGCCGGTGAAGGCGATCTTGTCGACGTCGGGATGGCTCGCCAGCGCCGCGCCCGCCGTCTCCCCGTAGCCGGTGACCACATTGATCACGCCCGGCGGCAGATCGACGCCCTCCAGGATCCGGGCGAGGTACAGGGCGGACAGCGGGGTCTGCTCCGCCGGCTTCAGCACCATCGTGCAGCCGGCGGCCAGGGCCGGGGCCAGCTTCCAGGCCGCCATCAGCAAGGGGTAGTTCCAGGGAATGATCTGACCGCAGACGCCCACCGGCTGGAACAGGGTGTAGGCGAACGTCTCCGGGACGCTGACCGGCACGGTGTCGCCGGTGATCTTGGTCGGCCAGCCCGCGTAGTACCGGAAGTGGGCGATGGACTTGCGGACATCGGCCTGGCGCGCCGCCGTGACGGGTTTGCCGTTGTCCAGGCTCTCCACCTGGGCCAGCTCCTCGGCGTGGGCCTCGATGGCGTCCGCGATGGCGTACAGGTACGCGCTCCGCTGGGCCGCCGTCAGGCGTGGCCACGGGCCGTCCTCGAAGGCCAGCCGGGCCGCGCGCACCGCACGGTCGACGTCCTCCGTTCCGGCCGACGCGACCTGGCAGAGCGGCTCGCCGGTGGCAGGGTTCAGGGACGGCAGGACCGCCCCGTCCGCCGCCGGGACCCACGCCCCGCCGATCCACATCGGCTGGGGCCCCGCGGCCAGGAAGCTCTGGACCCGTCCGCTCAAGGTCACCTCACCCATGACACCTCTCCCCATGACTGACGCTGCCGTCGAACCGTCGGATTCACGCCCGGGCGACCCCCGGGTCGTTCAGCGACCGCCGGAAGGCGGCGACCACCTGCTCCAGGTGTTGGTCGGTCATCACGGTCGAGAGGCAGCCCAGACCGTCATGCCCGATCAGCACGCCGCTGGCCAGCAACCGCTGGTGGAGCCGCTGGACGCGGTCGGACGGGTGCGCCGCCGCCGACCGGTAGTCGGTGACCGGGCCCGAGCCCAGGTGGACCTTGAAGAGCGAGCCCTGCCCGGTGACGACACCGTCCACGCCGGCCTCGCGCAGGGCGGCGTCCAGCTCGTGGCGGACCCTGTCCCCCATCCGGGCCAGCGCGGCGAAGCTGGCGGGGTCAAGGTTGGACAGGGCGGCCAGGCCAGCCACCATGCTCATGGGATTGGCGTTGAAGGTCCCTCCGTGGGGGAGCCGCGGGCGGCCGGCCGACGGATCGAAGACCGCCATCACATCCCGGGCACCGGCCACCGCCCCGATGGGGAACCCACCCCCGATGATCTTGCCCAGGGTCGTGAGGTCGGGCTCGAGACCGGTCAGGCCCCGCAGGCCGGCGGGGCCCAGGCGGAAGGTGATCACCTCGTCCAGGATCAGCACCGCCCCAACCTGCCGCGTCACCTCGCGAAGCATGCCGAGGTAGGCGGCGCTGGCCGGCGCCAGTCCAGCCCGGTTGGGCATCCCGTCAACCAGGACGGCCGCCAGGCTGGGGCCGGCCGCCACCAGCAGACGGCGGGCCTCGGCCACCGCGTTGAAGGGCAGGACCAGTACGTCCTCCACGACCGACGGGGGGGTGCCGACCGCGTACGGGAGGCGGGCCGGCCGGTCCGCCTCGCCCCAACGGTCGGGTGGGCTGTCCAGGCTCACCTCGACATAGTCGTAGCTCCCGTGGTAGGCGCCCTCGCACTTGGCGATCAGCGGCCGGCCGGTGTAGGCGCGAGCCGCCTTGACCGCCTGCATCACCGCCTCGGTCCCCGAGTTCGTGAACCGGATGGCCTCGAAGGCGGGGACCCGCGACTGCAGGAGTTCCGCCAACTGGATCTCCGTCTCGGTCGGCAGGCCAAAGCAGGTGCCGAACGCCAGCTGCTGGCTGGCCGCCGCCAGGACCGGCGGATAGGCGTGCCCGTGAATGAGGGCCGTGTAGTTGTTGAGGCAGTCCAGGAGCCGGTGGCCGTCAACGTCCGTGAGCCACGGCCCCACCCCGCGGGCCGCGTACCGGGGGAAGGGGCGCTCGTACACCGTGGTGCGAGTGTTCCCTCCCGGCAGCACCCGCCGGGCCCGGGCGTAGAGCGCCCCGGAGCGCTCCACGCCCGCCGTCACCGCGCCGTCCGCGTGAGCGCCGCCCCCAGTCGCGGGCCATCGGGCGCCGTCGGATCCGTCCACGCTCAGACGCTGGGGCCCGGCGTGGCGTCACCCACGGCGGTGAGCCGGAAGAGCGGCGAGGCGGCCAGACGCTGGCGCAGGCCCGGGCTGAGCGCCACCAGGACGATGCCCAGCACCAGCCAACCGACCGCCGCGTACACCACGAGGTTGTAGGGGAAGGTCGGCACCGGATAGACGCTGGAGTAGAGGACATAGCCGGCCAGCGGGATGCCGACCACCGGGATCGCCACCCGGTACCAGCGGGCATGATGGTGCAGGAAGTACCACGCCCCGGCCACCATCGTCAGCAGATAGGCGGCCAGGAGGGCGATGGCACCCAGGGTCACGACGTAGCCGAAGGCGTTGGCCGCGCTCCCGCCGGCCAGGAACACGACGGTCAGGTAGCCGGCGACAAGGGTCACGATGAGGGCCACGACCGGCGTTTCGTACCGCGGGTGGACCCGACCGAGCTGCCGTGAGCCGACACCGTCCCGGCCCAGCGTGAACATAAGCCGCATCGACCCGTTGGCCGACCCGACCACGCCACCGAAGGCGCTGGCCAAGGCGACCACGTCCACCACCGGCGCCAGCCAGGGCGCCACGTAGTGCTGGGTGACCCACAGCAGGGGCGTGGCGTTGTGGGCCAGGGCGGCGCTGCTCGGGAAGGCGATGTTCAGAATCCAGTCACCGAAGATGTAGGCGACGCCGGCGACCAGCAGGGCCGAGATTATGGCCCGGGGAATGGCCCGTCGCGGGTCGCGCGCCTCCTCGCCGAGGACCGCCGCCGCCTCGAAACCGGAGAAGCCGGTGAAGGCGAAGACGATGCCGAAGGCCAGGCTGCCGAAGGAGAGCCCGTTCGGGGTGAACCCCTGGGCGGTGATGCCGTGCCCCAGGTTGGCTCCGTGCCCCAGCACGAAGAGCGCCACCACCAGGATGAACGTCAGCCCGACCGCCTCCACCACGGCGGCCGTGACCGCCGAGACCTGGATGGACCGGTACGAGAGGTAGCCCACGATCCCGAGGAGGATCAACACGTAGACGGGCCACGGCACGACCGCCAGCGGGGACCAGAGGGCCCCGAAGTAGTCGGCGACCTGGGCGGCGATGGAGCCGGTGTAGCAGACGTACGTCAGCACCAGCAGCCAGGCCGAGATGAATCCGAAGAGCGGACCGATGCCGATGCCGTTGAACGTGTAGATGGAGCCCGCGGAGGCGAAGCGCCGGGCAAAGAGGCTGAAGGTCCCCGCGATGAAGAGGCCGACGACGACCCCGAGCAGGAAACACAAGGGACCGGACGGGCCCACATAGCCCGCCATCACCGCCGGGATCAGGGCGATGCCGGCCGTCGGCGCCTGGATCCCGAGCGACAGTCCGATGGTGCCAAAGAAGCCGACGCTGTCCCGCTTCAGGGACCCCGCAGCGGCACCGCCAGCCTGGTCAGCCATGGTCATACCCCCAATCGCAATGGTCGGTGCAGAGTGAGATCCCCGCAATGGAAAGACTCTCGATCGAACGGCGGCGAACGGTCACTCCGGGAGGTCTGCCAGGGACCGCCGCCGGATGGCCCCCGCGGCCAGGCGGGCCACCTCCTCGCCGGCCCACGGGGAGAGCTGGATGCCCACGCCCCCGAACCCGACCGCCACCAGGTACCCGGAGTCGTCGACCTCCCGCACCTCCGGCCGGGCGCTCTCGGTGAACGGATAGAGCCCGCTCCAGCCGTCCACGAAGGCGAGCTGATCGACGAGGGCGGGCAGGAGCGCCGCCAGCCGGTCCACGACCGTGTCCACGAAGGTGGTGTCCACTCCCGGCGGGCAGCCGTCGGGGTCGACCTCGGTGGACGGGTCGAGGTGGTCGTCGTGGAGTCCGGCCACCAGCCGGGTCGCGCCCTCCTTGCGCAGGTAGACACCCGGTTCAGGCGCCCCGGGCAGGAAGTCCATCGTGAAGGGGATGTCCGGGTAGTCGCTGGCAACCTGGAAGACCGCCACCTGGTGGCGATATCCGCAGACCGGCAGGTGGACGCCGGCGGTCTGGCTCAGACGTCCGGCCCAACTCCCCGCCGCGTTGACCACCAGCTCGGCCGCCACCCGCTCGCCATCGACGAGCCGGATCGACTCCACCCCCCGCTCCCCCATCTGGATGGCGTCCACCGGGGTGTGCTCGCGGATCACGGCCCCGGCCGCCCGGGCAAGGTCGGCGTACACGTGGGTCAGCTGGTAGGGGTCGACGTGGCCGTCGTCGGGGCCGAGCAGGCCGCCGGTGACCCGGTCCAGGTTGATGCCCGGCACCAGGCCCGCGATCTCGTCGGGACCCACGACGCGAGCCGAGGTCACCCCACAGGCCCGCTGGTGATCGACGCTGGCATGGAGGGCGGGCATCCCGTCGTGGGAGCGGGCGAGGCGCAGATAGCCGTTGCGATGGATCCCGAGGCCGACCCGGGCCTCCAGGTCCGCCAGCATTGCCATCGACCGGACCCGTGGCTCGATGTCGCTCCGCTGCAGGTACTGGGTCTCGACCTCGCCCACCGCGCGCGAGCTGGAACCGCAGGCCACGGCGTCGGCCTCGAACAGCACCACCTGGTAGCCGCGCCCGAGCCGGGTGGCCAACTGCCAGGCGGAGGCAGTGCCGATCACCCCCCCACCGACGATCGCCACCATCGGCCGCGTCCGGTCAGCCATCAGCGGCCCGGGTCCGGCACCGCCGGAGTCGCGCCCCGGGACGAGGCGGCCTCAGCGCGCTGGTCACGCATTCCCGTCCCCTGCCCCGGCGCGGTCCGCACCGGTCTCCAGCCAGTGACGCCGGGCGCTGCGGATGTGGGCCCGTGCGCGGGCCTCCGCGGCATCCGGGTCGCGGGCGACGATGGCCTCGACGATGGCGCGGTGCTCACCTGCGGAGGACCGCAGACGGTCGGTCTGACGCTGCCGTCGGAGGTAGGTCGCCTGGCAGGACATCTGGATCAGCGTGGTGAACTGCTGGAGTCGGCGGTGCTCGGGGCCGGTCAGCAGCTGCAGGTGGAAGGCGGTGTTCGCCACCAGGTACCCGTGCTTGTCCTCGCGCCCATTGGCGTCCTGCATCGCCGTCAGGTACTCATCGAGCTGGGCCCGCTCCTCCGCGTCCAGGCCCCGCTCCGCCATCAGCCGGGCGGCGAGGCCGTCGACCACCTCTCGCACGTCGAGGACCTCGATGGCCGCAGCGCCACTCAGCTCCACGACCCGGCTGACCCCGCTGGCCGAGGTCTCGACCAGCCCTTCCCGCTCCAAGCGCAGGAGGGCCTCTCGGAGGGGGGTGCGGCTGACGCCAAGCTGATCGGCCAGGTCCTGCTGCCGCAGCGGCGCCCCCGGCACCAGCTCGCCGTTGAGGATCAGGGAGCGCAGCTGTTCGACAACGGCCTCCATGAGGCGCAACGGCCGCTCGATCGGCCTCGGACCGAGGGCAGGGGTCGAGGTCGACGGAGCCGCCCCCGACGGTGTCCGCGGGGTCGTCCCCACGGAGCTGGACCCGGATGCCGCCGGGGCACCGATCGACCGGCTCACCTCGTCCCCCCTCCCTTCCGCCACGTCATCCAGGATTCTGGATCTGGGATCCCAGATTGTCAAGCCCCCGCCCGCCCTGGGCGCGCGGACCGCGGTCACACCGCACCGGTCGGCCGCCGCCGGCCCGCGGAGGCCCGGACGATGCCCCAGTGCTCGTGGAACTTCGGGTCTGGGCTCTCGGGCCGTTTCACTGGATTGGGATGAGGCGGTTCGACGCGAGGCGCGTCACCTGTCAAGGGGCCCCGTCCGCTGATCACACCCCGCCCACCCGCCATCATGGGGCTGGGGACGGAACGGTCCGGCGGCGCGCGCCACCTGTCTGCCGGTGGATCTGGCGGAGGTGCGATCGTTGGCGTCGGAGGACGGTCAGTGGGCCCGTCGCCGGTGGGTCACCACCCCGTGGCCCTGCGCGCATCGACACCCGGTGAAGTCGTCGCTCGACCCCGATCGAGGCCGCGGCTCGCGGGGGAATCGCTGGCGGATGGCTCGGGAACGATCGGATCAACGCCATCCAGGAGAACCCAGCCCCTGACCACCCCCGGATTCTGGAGGCAGTCTTCAGCCCGAAAAGACAGTGCATTGAGATCCGGTGCCCGGCGCGGCCGACATCGAGAGCAAGCCGCGTCGGCCCGACCCGAGTCCGGAGGGGGTCCCGGCCGCTCAGGGCGGACCGCGCCGCCGGAGACGGGTGCACCGATGTGCCCGAGCGCCGGACCCACCACCCCCTCCCAACCCCTCGACAGCAGCGTCGCGCGGCTGACCCCGGAGGCTCCAAGAGCAAGGGCCGGCCGGACGCGCCCACGAGCCGCCCACCGGCCACAGCTCCGACGGTCCGCGCCGAACGTGCCTACGGCATACCCGGTGCGCCGCGCGAATACCCGGTGCCGTCGAGGGCGCCCGTCTTGGCATCCACCACGACGTAGTAGACCCGGCTCGGAGACGAGGGGCAGGGTGCCCGGACACAGCTGAAGATCATCCATGGGCCCCGCACCCACACCAGCCGATCGCCGACCGCCAGGGCTCCCGCCCCCTGCTGCCCCGCCGCCCGGCTCGCAGCCGCCACCGTCATCAAGCGTGTGCGGAGCACCCGGGCCGGCTGCGGGCCCATCTCCGCCGAAAGCTCCAGCGCCAGGCGATCGGTCGTGGCCGCCGGAATGTACGGGCCCGGCCCGCGGTGGGCCCGCGGGGCCGGCGCCGCGGCCCGCACCGGCGAGCTCCCGGCGGATCGACCGGCCAAGGATCGCCGGGCTGACGGCCCCGCCGCGTGCGTCAGCGCCAGGATCGGCGCCGCACCACCCGCCACCAGAGCGCCCACGAGCACCGCCCCAGCGACACCAAGCCACCATCCCTGGGTCGCCCACCGATCCACGGTCACGGCCCGCGCCACCTGTCCACGGACCCGGGTCGCGAACCATGCCGAGCCCGCGGCCCGTCGCCGGGCCGCACGGGACGCGGCGGCGGACGGAGACGGGTGGTGCGGCCTGGATCACACATGGGTCAAGGCCCCAGCGTCAGCACAGCCCGTCGCCCGCCGACCGTCAGGACGCCGGCTGGCCGCGCCCCGGTGAGCGGTGGCGCCGCCCGCGGCGCGGACCGTCCAGGCCACCAGCCCGGGCAGGGTGGGCATGAGGCCCCGGGGCCCGGCCGGGTGCCGCCACTGGACCGCCGGAGGCAGACACGACCGCCGCGCCAGGCCCCGGCGGTCGTGAGGAAGAGCTGGGCCGTCTCCCCTCCCCTGCCGCCGACCGTGATCACCTCCCCATTCGCGGCGGCCCCGGGTCGCCCGGATGTCGAGGACCGGCCCCGTGACTCGCGGTGGAGGCCCAAGCCCCGGGGCCGCACTTCTGGGCCTCGGGCACTCCCTGGCGCAGCCCCCAGGGCCCCGCGCAAAGCGGCGGGCCGGCGATGCGCATCGCCGCTCGGCGGGCCCGGCCAGGGAGGAGGAGGCACCCTCACCGGGCTCGCCGCCCGAGCCGGCGCCCGTGCCCGCACCGCCTGGCGTCTGTTCCTGGCGACCGTCGTCCTCGCGGCGCCGCAGCAGGGCCCCGGTGGCCGCCCGAGACCCCTCGGCGGGCGATCCGGGCACGGTCGGGACGGGCCCACAACAGGGACGGGTCCGCTTGTTGACAATCCTACGAGCGCTCCCTAGCATTGGCGACTGTCCGGCACGGCGGTGCCGCTGGGGAGGGGTACCGTTGTGACCGGACCGACCGATGCCTGCGGCACACCGAGGCGGCTGCCTTTCCGGCCCGTCCTGGCGCCGCCAGGACGACCCCGAGAGGGAGTGGGGAGAGCCGCGTGAGCGCGGGAACCGCCATTGACCGCGGGCGCCTGACCCGCTTGCTGGCAGAGGAGGGCGCCGCCTTCGCGGCCGCCCGACCGCGCTCGCGAGCGCTCTTCGACGCCGCCCAGCGGTCGCTGCTCGGCGGGGTGCCAATGCCGTGGATGACGGAGTGGGCCAGTCCCCACCCGGTCTACGCCGCCAGGGCCGAGGGCTCCGAGGTCTGGGACGTCGACGGCCACCGCTACATCGACTTCTGCCTCGGCGACACCGGGGCCATGACCGGGCACGCCCCCGCAACCGTGGCCCAGGCCATCGCGGCCCAGGTGGGGCGCGGGACCACCACCATGCTCCCCACCGAGGACGCGGCGGCGGTCGCGGAGGAGCTGGGCCGGCGCCTGGGACTGCCCTTCTGGCACTTCTGCCTCACCGCCACCGACGCCAACCGCTTCGCCATCCGCCTGGCGCGGGAGCTCACCGGGCGGCCCAAGGTCCTGGTCTTCAACGGCTGCTACCACGGCACCGTGGACGAGGCGCTGGTCCAGATCGGAGCCGACGGACCGGTCCCCCGCCCCGGCAGCATCGGGCCCCCGGTGGACCCGCGCCACACCACCCGGGTCGTGGAGTGGAACGACCCCGCGGCCCTGGAGGCCGCGCTGGCGGCGGGGGACGTGGCCTGCGTGCTGGCCGAGCCGGCGATGACCAACATCGGCATCATCCCGCCGGAGCCCGGGTACCACGACCAGCTCCGCCGGCTCACCCGGGCGGCCGGGACCCTGCTGATCATCGATGAGACCCACACGCTGTGCGCGGGGATCGGGGGCGGTACCGGCCTCTACGGCCTGGATCCGGACTTCGTGACCCTGGGCAAGCCGCTGGCCAGCGGGGTCCCGGCCGCCGCCTACGGCATGAGCGCCGCGGTGGCGGCGCGGATCAGCGAGCGGCCCTCCCTCCTGAAGCTGTCCGATGTCGGCGGCATCGGCGGGACGCTGGCCGGCAACGCGCTCTCCCTGGCCGCCATGCGGGTCACCCTGGAGACGGTGCTGACCCCGGAGGCCTACCGCCACATGCTGGCCCTGGGTGCCGCGTTCGCCGAGCAGGTGGCCGCCGTCCTCGCCGAGCACCATGTCCCCTGGCACGTGGCCCGGGTCGGGGCCCGGGTCGAGTACGGCTTCGCCCCCACCTTGCCCCGCAACGGCGGCGAGGCGCTGCGCAGCGAGGACCCCGAGCTGGGCCGCTTCCTCCACCTCTTCATGCTCAACCGCGGCATCCTGCTGACGCCGTTCCACAACATGGCCCTGATGGCCCCCAGCACCACCGCCGACCAGGTGGCCCGCCACACGGCCCTGCTGGTGGAGGCCGTGGCCCGGCTCTGGCCCCGGGCCTGATGGGCCGGGCGTTCGCGCCCAGCCCGCCGCCGAGCCGGCGCTACCAGCTGACGGCGTTGGGGTCGGCATGGACCGGGTCACCCCCGGCCAGGGTCAGGACGACCCGCGCCTCGCCGATGGCGTTCGCCGGCTCCTGGAACAGGTTGCGGTCGATCAGGGCCAGGTCGGCCCACCGCCCCACCTCGATGGATCCGGTCTCTCCCTCGAGGTGGTTCACGTAGGCGCTGCCCCGGGTCGCGGCCGCCAGGGCGGTCGGCAGATCGAGCCGCTCCTCCGGCAGGAACGGCTGGGCCGCGGTCGCCGCGGCGGCCATCGGTCCGGGAGCGGTGCGGTTGACCGCCACGTGCAGGAGCCAGAGCGGGTCGGGACTGGAGACCGGCCAGTCGCTGCCGATGGCCAGGGAGGCGCCGCTCGCCTGCAGACGGCCCCAGGGGTACTGCCAGGCCGATCGCTCCGGCCCCAGGAACGGCATGGTGAGCTCGGTCATCTGCGCGTCCGCCATGGCCCACAGCGGTTGGGCATTGACCACCACCCCCAGGGCGCGGAACCGGGGCAGGTCCTGGGGATGGACCACCTGGAGGTGGGCGATGTGGGGACGGTGGTCGTTGGGCCCGTTGCGCTGGCGGGCGCGCTCCACCGCGTCCAGCGCCAGGCGAACGGCCCGGTCGCCGATGGCGTGGAAGTGGAGCTGGAAGCCGGCGGCGTCGATCGCCGCCGCGGCCTCCGGCAGCGCCCCCGGATCGACGAAGGTCAGGCCGCGCTCGACGGTCGGACGGCCCCGCGCGTCCAGGTACGGCCGCAGAAGGGCGGCGGTGAAGTTCTCGCAGACCCCGTCGACCATGATCTTGACCGTGGTGGCCCGGAAGCGACCGGGCGGGACGGCCGCCCGCCGCGCCCGCAACTCCTCCAGCTGCTCCAGGCCCCGGTCCCGCCGCCACCAGAGCGCGCCCACCACCCGCGCCGTCAGCCGCCCGCCGGCGTCGGCCTCCAGGTAGGTGTCGAAGCTGTCGGGCATGGTCGCGTACTCCCCGACCAGGGCGTCCTGCCACGCGGTGATCCCCAGCGAGTGCAGGTGGCGCTGTCCCTCCAGCAGCCCCGCCAGCTGCTCGGCCCGGGTGGGGCGCGGCACCAGCCGGCTCACCAGCGCCATCGCCCCCTCCTGCAGGGTGCCCAGGGGCTCGCCGTCCGGGCCCCGCTCGACACGGCCGTCCGCGGGATCCGGGCTGTCGCGCGTGATCCCCCCCAGGGCCAGGGCCCGGCTGTTCACCCAGGCGCCGTGGTTGTCGCGGTTGCTAAGGAAGACCGGGCGGTCCGGCACCACCGCGTCCAGCGCTCCCCGCTCCGGCCTCCCCCCGGGGAAGACGTCCATCGACCACCCCTCGCCGACGATCCACTCCCGCTCCGGGTGACTGGCGGCGTAGGCCCGGACCCGATCGAGGTACCCCGGCAGGGTGTGCGCCCCGGAGAGGTCGCAGCGGAGCCGGCTCAGCCCCCCCGAGGGCACGTGGACGTGGGCGTCCTGGAAGCCGGGCACCAGCAGCCGGCCCCGCAGGGGGATGACCCGGGTGCGTGGGCCGATCCAGGGCGCCACCTCCGCATCCGGCCCCACCGCGCAGACGCGGCCGTCCCGGACGGCCACCGCCTGCGCCCAGCTGCGGGCGGCGTCGACGGTGTACACCGCCCCGCCGGTCAGCACGGTGTCGGCGACAGCCCCGGGGCCGCTCACCGCCGTCCCCGCCGCGCCGGCCACCTGCTTCCCCACCGCCCCAGGGTAGCGGGAGCCCCCGACGCCGGCGCAACGTGGCCGCCGGGGCGCGGGCCCCCGGGGCTCGCGAGCGCGGGCCGACCGGGCGCCGCGCGGTAGACT
>JAKABB010000016.1 GCA_021802045.1 bacterium | reverse complement strand
CGGGGCGCCTCCGACGCCAAGGGCCCGCTGGCGGCGTTCGTGGCCGCCGCCGCCCGGGCCCGCGCCAGCGGGCGCCTCCGGCGCCGGGTGTGGGTGCTGGGCGCGGTGGAGGAGGAGGGCTCCTCGCGGGGCGCCCACCACCTGGCCGCGACCCTGCCGGCCCCGGCGTTCCTGGTGGTGGGCGAGCCCAGCGGGGCCGGGCGGGTGGTCCTCGGCTACCGGGGCCGGCTGCAGGCCACCCTGGCGGTGCGCCAGCCCGCCCGCCACTCGTCCCGCCGCGACCCCACCGCCGCCGAGCGGGCGCTGGCGCTGTGGCCGGCGGTGCAGGCCCTGGCGGCCGAGCTCGGGCCCGGGCCGGGGGAGTTCGGGGCCGTCGGCGCCCACCTGGTGGCGGTGGAGCACAGCGGCGACGGGTTGACCGACACCGGGCGGCTGCGCCTGGACTTCCGGCTGCCGCCGCCGGTTCCGCCCGGGCTCCTGGCCGGCCGACTCCGGGCTCTGGACCCGGCCGCGGAGCTGACCGTCGAGGGCGCGCAGGCGGCGGTGACCGTGCCCCGTCAGGGCCCGCTGCCGGCGGCGTTCGCCCGCGCCATCCGCGCCACCGGGCCCCCGGTGGGGTGGCTGCGGCGGCTGGGCAGCTCCGACCTCAACGTGGTGCTGCCGGCCTGGGGCTGCCCGGCCGTGGTCTACGGCCCGGGGGACTCGGCCCTGGACCACACCCCCGAGGAGTCCATCGCGCTGGCCGACTACGGCCGGGCGATCACGGTCCTGACCGAGGTGCTGCTCACGCTCTGACCGAGCCGGCTCAGGCCGGGACCGGGGCCCGCAGGGCCCGCACCGCCTCCACGACGGCGGCGGCGGCGCGGTCGATCTCGGCCTCGGTGGTCTCCCGGCCCACGGTGCAGCGCAGGCCGCCGGCGGCGACCGTGGGGGGCAGGCCCATGGCCAAGAGGACGTGCGAGGGGGCCACCGACCCGCTGGCGCAGGCCGAGCCCGCCGACGCCAGGACCCCGGCCTGGTCCAGGCGCACCAGGAGCAGGTCCCCGGGGACGTCCGGGAAGGCGAAGGTGGCGAAGTTCCCCAGCCGGCCCGCCCCCTCGGCCCCGGTGGCCAGGGCCGAGGGGACCCCGGCCAGCACCAGCGCCCGCAGCCGGTCGCACAGGGCCCGCTGGCGCGGCTGCTCCGACGCCTGCTCGGCGGCGGCCAGGGTGGCCGCCACCCCCAGCCCCACGATCCCGGGGACGTTCTCGGTCCCCGAGCGGCGGGTCCGCTCCTGCCCGCCGCCGGTGACCTGCGGGCGCAGCGCGACCCCCCGGCGCACGTAGAGCGCCCCGACGCCCTTGGGCCCGTAGACCTTGTGGGCCGAGAGGGTCAGGAGGTCGACCCCCAGGGCCGCGACATCGATCGGCACCTTGCCCAGGGCCTGGGTGGCGTCGGTGTGGAACAGGGCCCGGGAATGCTCCCGGGTGACCCGCGCCAGCTCGGCCACCGGCTGCACCGTCCCCACCTCGTTGCTGGCCAGCATCACCGACACCAGCGCCGTGTCCTTGCGCAGCGCCGGCGCCAGCGCCGCCGGGTCGACCCGGCCCGCGCCGTCGACCGGCAGGACGGTGAGCGCCCAGCCGGCGTCGGTCAGCGCCCGCGCCGTCTCCAGCACGGCCTCGTGCTCGATCGCCGACACCACCAGGTGCCCGGGGCGCTCCCCCTGCGCCTGGGCCACGCCCCGCAGGGCCAGGTTGTCGGCCTCGCTGCCGCCGCCGGTGAAGACGATCTCGCGGGCCCGGGCCCCCAGCGCCGCGGCCACCTGGTCGCGGGCGGCGTCGACCAGGGCTCGCGCCGCCCGCCCGCCGGCGTGGGCGCTGGAGGGGTTGCCGAAGACCGAGTCCAGGGCCGGGGCCATCGCGCGCCGCACCTCCGCACGGACCCGCGTGGTGGCGGCGTGGTCAAGGTAGATCACGACCGCCCCGCGCCCGCCGTCAGCCGTGGTCAGGCGGCCGGAGCAGGTCGGTCAGGGGCCCGTTGAGGTCCCGCAGGCGCAGGTGGACGTCGAGGACCTCCTCGCCGCTGAGCGGGGGGGGCGCCGGCCGGGCCACGCGCTGGGCCGGGATCGCCTCCCGGGGGGTGTCGGCCTCCGAGCGCAGCTCCAGCGCCACCACCAGGGTCAGGTCGCAGGTGCGGCAGGTGACCTGGACCGTGTAGTGCGATCCGCGCTGCTGGAGCAGGCGCAGCCCGCAGTCGGCCAGGGAGCGGCGGCAGCGCGGGCAACTGAACTGCGCCGCCCGCTCGTGCATGAAGGGAAGGATGTCCATGGCGTGTGCCTGCTTCGAGTATACCCAAGCCCTGGCCGGGGCCGGTCCGGCCGCGGCCGGGCGGCCCGGCTCAGCCCGGCGCCGACCGGATGCGGGCGATGACGGCGCTGGTGAACTCGGTGGTCAGCGCGCTGCCCCCCAGGTCGGCGGTGCGGGTCCCGTCGGCGACCGTCGCCAGGGTGGCGGCGCGCACGGCGGCGCCGGCGGCGCGGGCCTGCGCCGCCGGGAGGTACTCCAGCAGGGCGGCCACGGCCAGGATCATCGCCATCGGGTTGGCCACGTTCTTGCCCTCCAGCGAGGGGGCCGTCCCGTGGGGCGCCTCGGCCATGACCACCCCGGGGCGGTCCGGTTCGGTGAACCCGAGCAGCACCGACTCGCTCCCCGCCAGCGACCCGTACAGCGCCAGGATGAGGTCCGAGAGCACGTCGCCGTCACGGTTGAGGGCGGGGATCACCAGCGGGTCGTCGCGGGTCAGGACCAGAGCCACCAGGGCATCGATCAGCTGGGGGTCGTAGCGCACGTGGGGGTGGCGCGCCGCGGCCGCGTCCAGCTCCTCCTTGAACATCCCCTCGTACACCCGGGACACGGTGAACTTGGGCCCCCCGAAGACCGTCGAGCCGGTGCGGGCCGCATGCTGGAAGGCGAACTCCGCCACCCGGTGACAGAGGAGGCGGGAGATGTGGGTGGTGCGCAGGGCCACCTCGGCGTTGCCGTCGCCCTCGCGCCACTCCACCGCGCCGTAGGCGTCGTCGACGGCCATCCGCACCACCGCGATGGGGGCGTGCACGCCGGCCAGCGGCAGGACGCCGGGGATGCGGCGGCCGGTGCGCAGGATCACCTGGCCGTTGACCTCCTCCCGGAGGATGGCGTTGGGGCTGCCGAGGTCGTCCTGCCCGGTGGGGGTCACCGTCGCCGCCTTGAGGCCGAACCCCGCCTCGCACATGGCCGCCGCCGCCTCGTGGACCACGGCGTTGGCGGTGCGGCGCCGTTCGCCGAGGCTGAGGTCGAAATGGACCAGCTCCACGGGGAAGCCCAGGACCAGGGGGTCCAGCACCCGCAGGGCCTCCAGGAGCAGCTCCTCGCCGGTCTGGTCCCCGTGCAGGACCACGATCCGCGCCGGCGCCACCGTGTCACTCACTGGTGAGACGCCGGAAGCTCTCGGCCGCGGCGACCCCGATCTGGCGGCCGGCCTCGGCCAGGCGCGCGCGCACCCGGGTGCCGACGTCCTGGCCCGCCGGGAGCTGGCTGCGATGCTGGCGCAGCGCCTCCAGCTTGCGGTCCACCGTGCCGCTGATGTCCTCGTAGTGGTTGGCGGCGTCGGTGCCGGTCACCCACAGCTCCCGCACCACGTGGGGCGCCAGTCCCTCCTGGGCCAGCAGCTCGGGAAAGGCGTGGGGATTGCGACTGGCGGGGTAGACCGCCTCCATGGCGGCCTGCCCCGCCGCCAGGTGGTCCGGGTGGTTGCCGTAGATGTTGGAGTAGGTGCGCACCGCGTTCTGGCAGATGAGCCGGTCCGGGCGGTGGCGGCGGATCAGGCGGGTCAGCTCGCGGCGCAGCCCGATGTCGGCCACCAGCTCCCCGTCCGGGTGGCCCAGGAACTCCACCCGGCGCACGCCCAGCACCGCCGCCGCCGCGCGCTGCTCCCGCTCCCGGATCGGGGGCAGCTCCTCCCGGCTGAGGCTGGGGTCGGCGCTCCCGGCCCCGCCGTCGGTGCAGATGACGTAGGTGACCTCCACGCCCTCGTCGGCCCACTTGGCGACGGTGCCGGCACTGCCGAACTCGGCGTCGTCGGGGTGGGCCACCACCACCATCGCCCGGTGGAAGGGGGGGGGGTCGGTGCCGGACATGCGCGCTCCTGTGGGGCGGCCCAACAAGCGGTGCCGGCGACGGGCCTGGAGCGCCGACCACCTGCATACGATACGGACCTCCCGGTCGGCGACACCGGCGGCCGGGGCGCCCGCCCGCCGCGATCAGGGAGCGGCGAGGCCGGGATCCGCCCCCGGCGGGCTGGGCCGTGGCCGCCGCGCTCGGTCACCGGAGCCGCCCCACTGCCGACGGCCCGACCTCCCCGACGGGGCGCGGACGAGGGACCCTGGTGAGCCCGCCCTCCCAGAGCCGGACCGGGCGGGCGGCCGGCGGGCCGGACCGCCGAGCGCCACCGCGGGCGCGTGCCGACCGGCCGGTGCGGCCCCTCAGTGGAAGAGCCAGGGCAGCTTGAGCCGGAGCCCGCCCTCCTTCAGGGCGTCGATGACGTCGTCGGCCAGAACGCGGCCCATCGGCCGGCCCCCCGGGTCCACCACCACCACCGACGAGGCCCTGGCTTCGATCAACCGCTCGACGACCTCGTCCAGGAACGCCTCCGGATGGACGGTGACGGGGCGGACGTCCGCCACCAGATCGCCCACGGCCGCGCTGTCCGGGGCCACCAGGAGCTCAAAGAGCGAGAGATCGGCGACCAGCCGGCCCTGCTCGTCCACCACCGCCACCGAGTCGATGTCCGAGGCGTGCGCCCTCTGCCCCGCCAAGCCCTCGCGAACCTGCCCGACCGTGTCCTCGGGCGAGGCGGTGGCCAGGGCGGTGGTCATGAAGCCCCCGGCCATGGTCTCCGGGAAGCCGAGCAGTCCGGTGAGCTGGCGCGCGACCTCGGGGGGCACGCGGGCCAGGATCGCGTCCGCCTCGGCGCGCTCCATGTCCCGCAGGGCGTCGACCGCTTCGTCCGGCTCCATCGCCGTCACCAGCTCCGCCGCCCGCTCGGGGGGAGCCTCGCGGAGGATGTCCTCGATGCGCTCCGGCTCCATCTCCTCCAGCGCGTCCGCCACCACGTCGGGGTCCAGGGACGTGGTGAGCTCCTCGCGCGCCGGACGGTCCAGCTCCTCCAGCAGGTCGGCCAGCTCACCGGGGTGGAGCCGGCGGAGTCCCTCGTGGGGGACCTGGAGGCGCAGCTCCGAGCCGGGTTCGCCGAAGGGGTGGACCGCCGACCAGTCCACCAGCCGGCGCTGATCGGGCCGCCCGCCCGCGAACAGCCTGCCCCGCCAGGACAGCGGTTCCCCGGCGACCGCCACCAGCCGCATCCGGCCCAGAACCGGGGCCAGGTACAGCTCCTCGGCGTGGAGGACCTTGACCCCGTCCACGTCCACCAGCTGGCGCCCCAGGACGTCGGCGACCAGGCGCAGCTCCCCCTCGCGCCGGTGGAACCCCGAGGCCTCCGGGCCCAGGTCGCGCACCACGACCGCCCGGGCGCTCAGCTGCAGGATGCTCGCGCCCGGCTGGAACACCTGGCGGTCACCGAGCTGGAGCACGATTCCGGTCACCGGGGGGTACGGGTCGGTGCCGTTCCAGCGGACCACCACATCCGCCAGGCGCCCGGCCCCACGGCCATCGGCGTCGGTGGGGGGCCGCGACCGCAGCTGCGACAGCGACACCAAGGACGCCTGCACCACCCGGTTGGCCAGCAGCCGGCGCCGCCGTCTTCGAGGGCGCAGTCGGGACGAGGTGCCGGCGGGTCCCGGCACGGCTAGGCGCGCCGCGGCTGGCGCGCGGAGCCACAGGCGGGGTGGGCGTTTACTGGCACCCTGGTATCATAGGCGCGCGGGTCACCATGGGCTGTTGGCGATGGTTTGCGCCCTCGCATCGGGCCCTCATCCACCGCCAGTCGGCGAGACACGGAGGTGAACATGGACGGGTCAAGTACACCGCCACGTCACTGGCCGCTCGCGCACGCCTCCCGCCTCTAAGCCGGTCCGCGGCAACCTCCCGGCGTGCGCCACCGCACGTCAACCGGTTCCAACCACCGCAGGAGGTCACGCAATGTCGGAGGAGCAGCGCCCGGTCGCGCCCCGCCCCTCCGCCGTGCTCGACCCCGTCCACGAGGGCGAGATTCGGGGCGCCCTCGGCGGCATCCCCATGGCGGGCCCCGGCCGGCACCAGGCCTGGTCCCGGCGCCTGCTGACCCTGGCGGCGATCATGGGGCCCGGCCTGATCGTGATGGTGGGCGACAACGACGCCGGGGGCGTCGCCACCTACGCCCAGGCGGGTCAGGACTACGGCACCAGCCTCCTCTGGGTGATGGTCCTGCTGATCCCCACGCTGATCGTGGCCCAGGAGATGGTGGCCCGCCTCGGGGCCGTCACGGGGGTCGGCCACGCCCGCCTGATCAAGGAGCGCTTTGGCCGCTTCTGGGCGGCGTTCTCGGTGGGCGACCTCTTCCTGCTCAACTTCCTGACCCTGGTGACGGAGTTCATCGGGGTCGACCTCGGGCTGCGCTACTTCGGGGTCACGCCCCTGGTCTCCGTCCCCATCGTCGCCGTCGGGCTGCTGGCGACCGTCGCCACCGGCAGCTTCCAGCGCTGGGAGCGCTTCATGTTCGTGTTCATCACCACCAGCCTGCTGATGTTCCCCCTGGCCCTGCTCTCCCACCCCACCCTGGGCCCCATCGCCGTCGGCCTGACCCATCCCGGGGTGAAGGGCGGATTCACCCCCCCGGCGGTGCTGTTCGTCATCGCCATCGTCGGCACCACCGTCGCCCCCTGGCAGCTCTTCTTCCAGCAGTCCAACGTGATCGACAAGCGGATCACCACCCGGTGGCTGGGCTACGAGTTCGCCGACACCGTGATCGGCGCGGTGCTGACCACGGCCGGCGCCGCCGCCCTCATGGTGGCCGCCGCGTTTGCCTTCTCCCACAGCAACTTCGCCGGCCACTTCGGCTCCGGCCTCTCGGTGGCCCACGGACTGGCGACGCGGGTGGGGCCGGTGGCCGGGGCCGTCTTCGCCGTGGTCCTGGTCAACGCCTCCATCCTGGGAGCCTCGGCGGTCACGCTCTCCACCTCCTACGCCCTCGGCGACGTCTTCGGACTGAGGCACTCCCTCCACCGCAGCGTCCGCGACGCCAAGGGCTTCTACGCCTCCTTCGCGGTCCTGATCGCGCTGGCGGCCGGGGTCGTGCTCATCCCCCGGGCCCCCCTGGGGCTGATGACCACCGCGGTGCAGGTGCTGGCCGGGGTGCTGCTGCCCTCTGCCATCGTCTTCTTGCTCCTGCTCTGCAACGACGCCGAGGTGCTGGGGCCCTGGGTCAACTCCGCTCGCCAGAACGCGCTCGCGACCCTCATCGTCTCGGTGCTGGTGCTGCTCTCCCTGATCCTCACCGTGACCACGGCCTTCCCCCGCGTCCCGCTGGGGCCCTTCACCGCGGCGGTGGTGGCGCTGGGGAGCCTGGGCCTGGCCTGGATGGGGCTCTCGCAGCGTGGGCGCAGGCACCAGGACGTGGAGCGCGAGCGGACGGTGGGCGGAGACCGCCAGGCCTGGAGGATGGCGCCGCTGCCCACCCTCAAGCCACCGGTGTGGTCCACCGAGCAGCGGGTCGGGATGATCGCCCTGCGCGCCTACCTGGTGGTGGCCGTGGTGCTGCTGGCGGTCAAGGTCGGGCAGCTGGCCGTCGCCCGCTGACCCGGACCGGGCCCCGTCCGGTGGCCGGAGGGGGCGCGCCCGGGTGACCGCACCTCACCCCGCCCGCGTGGGCCTCGCCACGCCGTCTGTGGCACCGCCTCCACGCCCGGTGCCTGGGGCCGGGCCGGGGCCACGGGCGCGGTGGCCGAGGCGGGAGTCGCCCCGGCCCCGGCCCTGACGCTCACGACCCCGGCGGCCCGCCGGCGGGTCGCCCCCCGCCCTCCCGGGCCCCCGGCCCACACAGCCCCCGCAGACCGAAGGCGCTGATCGAGCGGGCCGCGGCGGCCAGGCCGCAGTCGAGGGCGGCGGCCAGGTCAGCGGGTCCGGCGCGCCGACGCCGGGCCAGCTCGGCGCAGAACCCGCCCGCGAGCGCGTCGCCCGCACCCGTCGGGTCGATCACGGCCCGGGGGGACACCGCGGGACGGGCCACCACCTCCCGGGCCGTCACCAGGACCGCTCCCAGCGGGCCCCGGGTCCAGACCACGGCCCGGGTGCGCCCCCGCCCCAGGAGCTCGCGGGCCACCGCCAGGGGGGCCGCCCCGGGGTCGGCGGCGAGCGCCAGCAGCTCGCGCTCGTTGAGGAATGCCACGTCGACCGCCGCCAGCACCGCCCGCACCGCGGCGCGGTCGGCGTCGATGAAGTCCACCATGGTGTCGGCAGCCCGCAGCCGCGCCCGGCGGCACTGCCGCAGCACCGAGAGCTGATGACCGGGCGCCATCGAGCCCACGAAGCAGAGCGGAGCGGCGGCGGCCGCCGCCGGCACCGCGGGCCACCAGGTCCGGTAGACGCCGAGGCGCTGCTCGTCCCCGGTGACGGCGCCGGTTGCGGGATCGTGCACGGCCCGCCAGCGGTAGGTGTGGCCCGGGAGGCGCACCACCCCGGTGAGATCGAGGCCCGGGCGGAGCAGGGCGGCACCCGCCGCCGCCCCGTCGGCCCCGAGGGCCGCGACGACGTGGACCGGCCCCGGGTCGGCGGCGGCCAGGGCGAAGTACGCGGCCGACCCCCCGGGCTCGTCCCGGGCCGCGCCCGCGGGGGTGGAGAGGTCGTCGAGGGCCAGCGTCCCCGCGGCGGTGATCGGCCAGGCAACCGCGGACGGCGGGGACACTGGGGCCGGTCAGGCGGGGAAGAGCGGGATGATCTCCGCCGGCGGCCGGCTGCGCTCGTCGACGGCCGCCTGCATCAGCTGGGCCTGGGCGTCGAAGAGCACGTCGGTGACGTGGTCGGGCGTGCGGTCGCCGCCCAGCCGGACCCGTAGCCCGGGGTCGACGGTGCCGATCCACCGCGACACCGCCGTCCACAGGCCGGGGCCCACCTGGCAGCGCGCCTCGAGCCGGCAGTGCTCCACATGCGCCAGCAGGGCGTCGGACTCCGCCAGCCGCCGATGGGGCGCGTCGCGATGCAGGCCCCGGAAGGCGGCCCGTCGATCGGCGGTGGCCAGGGCCTGCGCGGTGCGTTGGAAGGGGCCAACCAAGACGGGGACCTCGGGCATGGGCGCCATGATAGCCGCGGCCCCGGTCCGGCCCGGGCCCCCCGAGGGCCGGGCCCATCGCGGCTATGGTGAGGCGATGGCTCGCCGGCTGGTGCGCATCCGTCTCCTGGCCCCGCTGGCGCACCGGGACTTCGCCCTCCTCTGGGCCGGCATGTCCGTCTCCCTGCTCGGCGACGGCGTCTACTACGTCGCCATCGCCTGGCAGGTGTACCAGCTGTCCCACACGCCCACGGCCCTCGCCCTGGTCGGCGTGGCCTACACCGCCCCCCAGCTCCTCCTCCTGCTCCTCGGGGGGGTGGTCAGCGACCGCCTCGACCGCCGCTGGGTCCTCATCGGCGGCAGCCTCTTGTCGGGCACGGCCATCGGAGTCCTGGGAGGCCTGGCGGCCAGCGGGCGGCTGGAGCTGAGCTGGGTGTTCGCCCTGGTCGCGGTGCACGGGGCGGGCCAGGCCTTCGCCCTGCCCGCCTTCTCGGCGCTGGTCCCCGACCTGGTCCCCGCGGAGCAGGTGGCCGCGGCCAGCTCGATGACCCAGTTCTTCCAGCCGCTGGCCCTGATGCTGGTGGGCCCGGCGCTGGGCGGGGGCCTCATCCTGGCGGTGGGGACCGGACCGTCCTTCGTGCTTGACGCGGCCACGTTCGTCGTGGCCGCCCTGGTGCTGCGCCGGCTCCGGGCCCGGCCCCCGGCGCCGGCCGGCGAGCGGCGCCGCTCGCTGCGCCGCGACCTGCGCGAGGGGCTGGCCTTCACCGCCAGTCACACCTGGCTCTGGGGCACGCTGGTGGCGGCCTCCATCTTCCTGCTGGTGTGGGACGGACCGTTCGAGGTCCTGCTGCCCTACCTGGTCAAGTTCGACCTGCGTCAGGGGGCGGGCGCCCTGGGGCTGGTGTACGCCGCGGGCGGGCTGGGGGCCGTCGCCACCGCACCCCTGGTGGCCCAGCTGGGGCTGCCGCGCCGGGCGGTGCTGGTGATGTACGGCGCCTGGACGGGCGGGGCCCTGGGCCTGGTGGTCTTCGGCCTCGCCACCCGGCTGTGGGTGCTGGTGGCGGTGAGCGTCCTGGCCATGGGACTGATGACCGCCGGCAACATCATCTGGGCGGCCCTGATGGGCACCATGGTGCCCGGCCCGCTGCGGGGGCGGGTGGCCAGCCTGGACTGGCTGGTCTCCAACAGTCTGGTCCCCGTCTCCATGGGGCTCACCGGCCCGGTGGCCGCCGCCCTCGGGGCCCGGGCGACCCTGGTGGCGGCGGGCCTGGCCGCCGCGGCGGTGACCACCGGCTTCCTCTTCCTCCCCGGCATCCGCCACGTGGCGCCGCCGCCCGGTGCCCCACCCCGGACCAGCCCCGTCGCGCCCGGCTGACGGCCGGCGGCCGGGGGGACCGGGCGGGAGCGCGGTATCCTGCGAACATGGCGCTCCCGGTCGTGCCCGAGGCCCTCCTGGACCGCAGCGAGCGCTTCGCCGGGCGCATGCTGCGCCTCACCGTGGACACCGTCCGGCTGGGCGACGGACGCTCCGCCGTGCGCGAGGTGGTCCACCACCCGGGCGGGGTCGCCGCGGTCGCCGTCGACGCCGCCGGTCGGGTCCTGCTGGTGCGCCAGTACCGGCATCCCGCCGAGGACATCCTGTGGGAGCTGCCGGCAGGGACCCGGGAGCCGGCGGAAGCGCCCGAGGCCACGGTGCGGCGGGAGCTGACGGAGGAGACCGGGTACGCCGCGGGCACCTGGCGGGCCCTGGGCGCGGCCTTCCTGGCCCCCGGCTACAGCACCGAGCTCCTGTACTTCTACCTGGCCACCGACCTGCGCCGGGTCGGCGAGGCCACCCCCGATGCCGACGAGGCCGTCGAGGCCCACTTCTTCGACCCCGGGGAGCTGGCCCGCCTGGTGGCGGAGGGCGGGCTCCGGGACGCGAAGACGCTGGCCGGCCTGGCCCTGGCCGGCCTGCCGGTGGCGGTGACCCCGGTCGCTCCGGCGTGACCCTGGCGGCGGAGCGGTCGGTCGGGGCCGGGTCCATCCGGCTCTGGCGGGGGGACATCACCCGCCTGGCGGTGGACGTCATCGTCAACGCCGCCAACAGCCAGCTGGCCGGCGGGCGGGGGGTGGACGGCGCCATCCACCGGGCCGCCGGGCCGGCCCTGCTCCACGAGCTGCGGACCCGCTACCCCCAGGGCTGCCCCACCGGCGCCGCCGTGCTCACCGGGGCCCATGCGCTCCCGGCCCGGTGGGTGGCCCACGCGGTGGGCCCGCGGTGGATCGGCGGCGACGGGGGGGAGGACGCGCTGCTGGCGAGCGCCTATCGCACCGCGTTGGCGCTGGCGGCCGCCAACGGCTGCGCCACCGTCGCCGCCCCCTCCATCTCCACTGGGGTCTACGGCTTCCCGGTCGGGCGGGCGGCGCCGGTCGCGCTGGCCGCGGCGGCGGCGGCGCTCGCCGAGCCCGGCACGCCGCTGCGGACTATCACCTTCGCCCTCTTCTCCGCCGAGGACCTGGCCGTGTACACCGCGGCCCTGACCGCCCTGCCGGACCCCACCGCCTGAGCGCTGGGCTGGGTGGGGTGGAGCGCGGAGCACGAGCGCCGCGCCCCGCCGCCCCCCTCGGGTGAGGTGAGGTCGGCGGGGCCGGCCGGCCCCGCCCCGCTCAGCCGGTCACGACCGCGCCTCGAACTGCGGCAGATCGCCGCGATGGGCCGCCAGCCCCTCCGCCAGCAGGGTCTCGGCCACCGTCGCGCTGCGCAGGAACGGGTGGGTCAGGAGCGCGCGCAGGGCGACGCGGCGGTCGCCGGTGGCCGCGGCCTCGGCGGCGAGGCGCTCGTAGGCCTCGATGGCCTGGGTCAGCCCGCGCACGGCGGGCGGGAGGGGTCCCATCGGCAGGGGCTCCGCCCCCTTGGCCCCGATGCGGCAGGGCACCTCGACGATGGCGTCGGCGGGGAGGTCGGGGATGGCCCCGTGGTTGACGGTGTTGGCGATGACCCGCCGCTGCTCGTCGCCCATCATGGCGCACATCGCATCCACTGCGAACTCCCCGTGCGCGCCCCCGCCGCGCTCGGTCGAGGGGTTGGGCACCGCACGGCCGGCCTCGGCGGCGTAGCCCTGGTAGAGGTGGGGCAACCGTTCCATGATGTCCTGCGCGCGCGTGGTCCCCTTGGCCCGCAGGGCTTCGACGATCTCGTCGTGGAAGAAGTAGTAGCGGGCGTAGGAGTTGACCAGGAAGCCGAAGGCCTGCCCCAGCCAGGCCAGCTGGCGGATCGCCGCGTCCTCCTCGCGCGCCGGCACCAGGGTGGCCAGGCGCTGAGCCACCAGCTCGCTGACGTCCCGGCCGTCCAGCCACACCCGCTCGGCCCAGGTGGCATGGTTGAGTCCGACCCAGTCGACCACCAGCTCGCCCGCCGGCAGGGCCAGGAGCCGGGCCCAGCGGCGGGTGTCCCCCGTGCTCTGGTCGCACAGCCCGACGATCCGGCCGCTGCCGAAGCGCTCGACCGCGGCCGTGACGATGCTGGTGGGATTGGTGTAGTTGACGATCCAGGCCCTCGGGGCCACCTGGTCGCGCAGCCGCGCCAGCTCCAGCAGCACGGGCACCGATCGGCAGGCCATGAAGAACCCCCCGGGGCCCGCGGTCTCCTGCCCGACCAGGCCGTGCCGGAGCGGGAGGGCCTCGTCAAGGTGCCGGGCCGCGAAGCCGCCGGGCCGGAAGGTGGTGAAGACGAAGTCGGCGTCGGTCACCGCCGCCCGCAGATCGGCCTGGGCCCGGACCGTCATGCGGGCCCCGGCCGCGTCGACCATGCGCTGCCCCAGGCTGGCCATCGTGCCGGATCGCTCACTGGAGACGTCGTAGAGGACGATCTCGGCGTCGCGGAGGTCGGCGGCCCGGTGCAGCAGGCCCCGCATCACCCCGGGCATGTAGGCGCTGCCGCCGCCGATGACCGCGATCCGGTGGGCCCGCGCCGGCGGGGTGGCCCCGGGCCGTGCTTGCCGCGTGGTGGTGGTCGTCATGCCGGACATGTCCTCCTGTGGTCGCACCTGCTCTCGATCCTTCACTCGCGGGGCGCGCCGGCGAAACGGTGCCTGACCGGCACGGGGCCTGGCCGCCCGCCGGCGTCCCCCCCGGGAAGGCACTCCGCCAGGAACGCCCAGCGGCGCACCTCTCCGTCCGCTCCATCCGCCAGCACGCGCTCGTGGAAGGCGGCGATGTCGGCCCAGGTCGGGGCCGACATCGCGCCCCCGTGGTGGCGAACCGAGAGGCCGGAGCACAGGACGGCGAAGCGCAGGCGCCGCTGGAGCGGCCACCCGGCCAGCGACGCGTAGATGAACGCCGCGTCGAAGACGTCCCCCGCGCCGGTGGGATCGGCGGCCTCGACCACCAGCGCCGGCTCATGCAGCACCGGGCCCCCGGCCTCGGTCGCGATCGCCCCCAGGGGCCCGCATTTCACCACCGCCAGCGTGAGCCGCCGGGAGAGCCCGGCGAGGGCGGCCCGCGCGCTCGTGGTGCGCGTGTAGGCCATCGCCTCGACGGCGTTGGGGAGGAACACGTCCGCCGGCGCCAGGCCCTGGAGGACGGTCGCCGGCCACTCCCCGCTGCCGTCCCAGCCGACGTCGGCGAAGACGGGGATGCCGAGCTCGCGGGCCCGGCCCAGCCAGGGCCGGCCCCGGGGCCCCAGGTAGGCGAAGCATCCTCGCGCCGCCACCGGCAGGTGCTCTCCGTCGGGGGGCCCGCCCGGCGGGGTCGCGCTGTGGGTGACCATGCTCCGGTCCTGGTGGTAGGCCAGCGAGACCGTCACCGGCGTTGACCAGCCGGGCACCCGGCGCGAGGCGCGAAGGTCCACCGCCTCCACCTCCGCCAGCGTGTGCCACAGGTAGTCACCGGCCATGTCGTCCCCGAAGAGGGCCGCCAGCCGCACGCGCAGCCCCAGCCGGGCCAGGGCCACCGCCACCGTGGCCACCCCGCCCGGGGAGGCCCCCAGCCCCGTCGCGTAGCACTCGGTCCCGGGAGAGGGCGACCCCTCCAGACCGGTGAAGACCAGGTCGAGGAAGACCGTGCCCGCCAGGTAGACATCGATGCGGTCGCCATCGCCCGCCCCGTTCCCGGTGGCAGGGGCCGGGGGGTGGACCGCGCCGCCGTGCGGCGCGCGCACGTCAGCCACGGCCGGCCGCGCCGGCCGTGGGCGGGGCCTGCCCGGCCGTCCGCGCGTCCGGCAACGGGGACGCCGGCGGCTGGCGGGCGGCGACGTGGCAGGCCGCCAGGTGGATGCCGGCCCCCCCGTCCACCGACCGCAGCTCGGGGTCGATGGACGAGCAGACGGCCTCCGCGCGCGGGCAGCGCCAGCGGAAGCGGCACCCGGGCCCGGGGTCCACCACCCGCGGCGGCTCGCCCAGCTCCGCCCAGGACGAGACGCCGATCTCGGCCATCGGGTCGGGCGCCGCCGCCAGGAGCAGCTGGGTGTAGGGGTGCCGGGGCTGCTGCAGCACCTCCTCGGTCCCGCCCTGCTCCACGATGTGCCCCGCGTACATCACCAGCAGGCGGTCGGCGACGTAGCGGGCGCTGGCGATGTCGTGCGTGATGTACAGGAGGGAGAGCTGCTCTCGTTCCCGGAGTTCCGCCATCAGGTTGAGCAGGCCGATGCGGATCGAGACGTCGAGCATGGAGACCGGCTCGTCGGCGAGGATCAGCAGGGGCCGGGAGGCCAGGGCCTGGGCGAAGCCGATCCGCTGCCGCTGCCCGCCGCTCAACTCGTGCGGGAACTTGTCCAGGAAGTCCGCCGGCGGGGCCAGCCCCACCAGCCGCAGGACCCGCTCGGCCTCGGCGCGGCGGCCCCCCCCGGACAGGTCGGGACGGTGCAGCTTGATGGCGCGCATGATCCCGTGCGAGACCCGGAAGACGGGGTTCAGCGAGCTGTAGGGGTCCTGGAAGACCATCGGCACCCGGCCGCGGTACTCGAGGACGTCTCGCCGGCTTCGCAGGGTGGCCAGCGAGCGACCGCGGAAGCGGATCTCCCCTCGCGTGGGCCGGTAGATCATGGCCAGCAACCGGGCCAGGGTGCTCTTGCCGCTGCCGCTCTCGCCGACCAGGGCCACGATCTCCCGTCCGCGGATGACGAGGTCGACCCCGTCCGCGGCGTGCAGCTGGTGGTGGGAGAGGAGCCCCCCGATGGGGAAGTGCTTGGTGAGGCCGACCGTCTGCAGCAGGGGCTCGGTGGGTGCCCGGGGACCGTCCTCCGAGGGCGGCCTAGTGCTGAGGGGGGACATCATCATCGTAGAGGTGGCAGCGGACCAGCGCCTGGCTCACCGGAGCCAGGACCGGAGGATCGCTGCGGCAGCGGTCCATCATGCTGGGACAGCGTGGGTGGAAGCGGCAGCCGGGCGGCGCATCGCCGAGGTCGGGGGGGGTCCCGGGAATCCCGCGCAGCGACTGCCGCGCCCCCCGAATCGAGGGGAAGGCCGCCATCAGGCCGCGGGTGTAGGGATGCTGGGGCGCGGCGAAGAGGGTGCGCGTGGCGCCGACCTCCACCACCTGCCCGGCGTACATGACCGCCAGCCGGTCGGAGAAGTGCGAGACCAGCGACATGTCGTGGGTCACGAACAGGACCGCGAAACCCAGCTGCTGCTGCAGCTCCTTGATCTGGACCATCAGGGATCGCTGGGCCACCACGTCCACCGCCGACGTCGGCTCGTCCATGATCACGAGGTCCGGGGTGAAGAGCAGGGCCATGGCGATCATCGCCCGCTGGCGCATCCCGCCGCTCAGCTGGTGGGGATAGGCCCTGAGGTGGATGGGGTCGATCCCGATCAGGCGCAGCACCTCCCGGGAGCGATCCTGGACCGCCCGTGCCGACAGCCGGGCGTGGGCCGTCATCGCATCGCCCAGCTGCGCGCCGATGGTCATCACCGGATTGAGGGCGTTCATGGCGCTCTGCATGACCACCGAGAACTCGCGCCAGCGCACCTCCCGCAAGTCCCTTTCGCTCATCCCCAGCATGTCGCGGCCCTTGAAGCGCACCGCGCCGGCCACCACCCGCGCCGGCGGCGAGAGCAGCCGGGCGATGGCGAACAGCAGCGTCGACTTGCCGCACCCGGACTCCCCCACGATGGCCAGGAACTCTCCCGCCCCCAGGTCGAGGCTGACGTGGTCGACGGCCCCCACCGGTCGGCCGGCGGTGGCGTACTCCACGCAGAGGTCGCGGACCTCAAGAATCGGTGGCGCGGGCTGCACGTCGTCTCCCCGCCGGCCGCAGGGCCGGGTTGCTGATCTCGTCGAAGGCGTAGTTGAGCAGGGCGAAGGCCGTCCCCAAGAGCGCGACGCAGGCGCCCGGCATGATCTCCCACAGCGGGGAGCCCACCTGCAGGGCCGAGTTGTTCTCCGCCCAGTAGAGCATGGTGCCCCAGCTGAGGTCGCTGGCGTTGCCCAGCCCGATGAACTGCAGGCCGGCGGCGGCAAGCACCGCGTAGAGCGCGGCCCCCAGGAAGTTGGCGACGATCAGGGAGGTCATGGTGGGCAGGATCTCGACCACGATCACGTACAGGCTGCGCTCCCCCCGGACCCGGGCCGCCTCGAGGAACTCCCGGTTGCGCACCGAGAGCGCCTGCGAGCGCAGCTGACGGGCCCCGTAGGACCAGCCGGTGACCACCAGGACCGCGATCAGCACCGTCAGGCTGCCGGACTTGGCGTAGGTGGCGAGCACCACGATCAGGGGGAAGGTGGGGATCACCAGGAAGACATCGGTGACCAGTGAGAGGACGTGGTCCGGCAGTCCGCCCAGGTAGGCGGCCGCGACCCCGACGATCACCGATACCGCCGTCGCCAGCAGCCCCACCCCGACCGCGATCAGCAACGACTCGCGGGCGCTCCACACCAGCTGCGACCACACGTCCTGCCCGTAGGCCGTGGTCCCCAGCAGATGGCGCAGGGACGGCGCCAGTGAGGGCCGGAAGCTCGTGGACTGGGGATCGTAGGGCGTCAGCCACTGCGGCACCAGGGCCATGATCGAGAAGAGGGCCAGCAGGATGACACCGGCGCTCGCCTTGCGATTGGAGCGCACCGCTCGGGCGAGGTCGGTGAAGCCGTGCCGGCGGCGGCCCGGCCCGGTGACGGGCGCGTCGGCGAGGGCGCCTCGGATGTCCACGGCTCCTGCCCCTAGCCCCGCGCCCGGGTGCGGGGATCGAGCAGGGCGGTGGCCAGGTCGGCCACCACCACCGCCACCAGCACCGCGACCGTGATCAGAAGGAAGAGCGTCTGCATCAGGGCGTAGTCCTCGTTCTCGACCGCCTGCAGGAGCATGAACCCCACCCCGGGGTAGGAGAAGACGTACTCGACCAGGATCGCCCCGCTGATGACGAACCCCAGCGACATGGCGAATCCGGTCAGGTTGGGGAGGAGGGCGTTGCGCCCGGCGTAGTGCAGCATGATGCGCAGCGGCGACAGTCCCTTGGCGCGAGCCATGCGCACGTAGTCCTCGGCCAGGGTGGTGATCATGTTGTTGCGCATGGTGAGGATCCAGCCACCGATCGACGTGATCAGGATCGTCGCCGCCGGCAGGACGGCGTGGTCCAGCACGCTGCCGATGAAGGCCCAGGTCAGGGTGACCGGCTGCCCCAGGGTGTAGCTGAACCCCAGCGGGAACCAGCCCAGGGCCACCGAGAAGATGAGGATGCAGAGCAGCCCGGTGAAGAAGTACGGGAAGGCCGAGGTCATGATGAAGATGGGGGGCAGGACGCTGTCCAGCGTCCCGCCCCGCCGCCAGGCGCTGACCATGCCGACCACGGTCCCCAGCACGAAGGCCATCACCGTGGTGGTCCCCACCAGCCCCAGGGTCCAGGGCAGGGCCTGCATGATCACGGACCCGACCGGCTCGGGAAAGAACGTCAGCGAGGTGCCGAACCGGCCCTGCGCGGTGTTGACCAGGTAGTGCAGGTATTGCTCCAGCAGGCTCTGGTTGGTCCCGACCCCGAAGGCGACCTCCAGGGCGTGCATGGCCTGCGGGTTCACCCGCCCCCGGTAGCGGGCCATCATCGCCAGGGCCGGATTCCCCGGCATCAGCCGGGGCAGCAGGAAGTTGAGGGTCAGGGCAGCCCAGAGCGTGATCATGAAGAACTCGATCCGCCGGATCAGGTAGCGCACGCTCCAGCTCCTCGGTTCTCGCTCGGGCTGCCCTGCGGCGTCAGCGGGGCTTCAGGTGCAGGAGGACCACCTCCCAGTCGGGGAAGTTGTACGGCGCCGCCTGGGCGTAGGGGTTCGACGGGGTCGGCCAGCCCGTGATGGACCGGGTGTTGTATTGGTACCAGTCGACGGCCTCGGTGACCGGGATCAGCGGCACGTCCTGCAGCATGATCTTCTCCAGCTGGTCGACGATCTGATGCTGAACGCTGACACTGGTGGTGCTGGCGTACTGGCTGATCAGGCTGTCGGTCTGCGCGCTGCGCCACCGTTCGAAGTTGCTCGCCGCCGGGTGGCCGATGGGCGCGGAGTCCCCGCTGAAGAGGGCCGCCCGCAGCTCGTAGTAGGGAGTGGGCCCACCGTAGCCGAATCCGTAGCCCAGCTGGTAGTGGCCATCGTAGAGGGCCGTGTCGTAGGCCCCCGCCGACAGGTTGTCCACCTGGATCGAGATCCCGACGGCGGCGAGTTCGGTCTTGACCATCTGCAGGGCGGCGACCCAGTCGGAGTTCCCGCCCTCGTTGACGATGGTGAAGGAGAGCGGCTTTCCCGAGGGGGTCTGGAACACGCCGGAGCTGCCCCGGGTGAAGCCGGCGCTCCGCAGGAGCTGGATGGCCTTGGCGGGGTCGTAGGTGTAGTTGTACTGGCTGGCCAGCTGGCTGTCGTACCAGCTCCGGAAGGTGGGCAGCACCACGCCGGTCTGGTTGCCCGGTGGCTCGTACCCGTACTCGGCGATCTGCGACACCCTGGGGCGGTTGATGCCGTAGGCCAGCGCCTGCCGCACCGCCCGGACGTTGAGGGGGTACACCGTCTGGTTGATGTAGAGGTCGACGTTCTCCGTGGGGGCGAACCAGTAGTGGCGGTGGGCCGGGTCCTTGGCCACGAAGAAGGCCTTGATGTTGGGGATGAACTGCCCGCCCCACTGGGCCCCTCCGGTGGCCAGCAGGGTGTTGGCCGGCGGGTTGGAGGTGAAGGCCGGGTACTCGACCTTGGCGATCTTGGGCAGGCCCGGCTGCCAGTAGTGCGGGTTGCGGACGTAGGCGATGTTCTCGGGGGTGCACTGCTGCACCGTGTACGGTCCGGTGCCGACCGGCTGCGAGTCCTTGTAGGTGACCGGGCTGGCCAGCTTGGACCAGATGTGCTGCGGCACGATCGGCACCTGGTCGGCGATGTAGTAGAAGAAGGGAACGGCGGGGTGGCTGAAGGTCATCACCACCTTGTTCGACCCCTGCTGGGTGACGCTGGCGAGCACCGACCAGACCGCGTTGAGGTCGAGGGCGGGGTACCGCTTCAGCAGGTTGAAGGTGTAGACGACGTCGGCGGCGGTCAGCGGGGTCCCATCGCTCCAGGTCACGCCCGAGCGGATGGTGAACGTGAGGGTCCGGTTGCCGGCCCCCCACTGATAGCCGGTCGCCAGCCAGGGCGTGTTGGTGCCGGTGAGGATGTCGTTGTAGATCAGGGGTTCATAGACCACCCCCACGGCCAGGAAGCTGACCGAGGGGTTGAAGGGGTTGAAGCCGCAGGTCCACAGCCCGCCGCTCTCGTTGGAGATGGTCACGGTCCCGCCGACGCCGGAGGTGCCGGTGGTCGGGCCCGGCGAGGGCCCGGACCCGCCCGAGCTGCAGGCCGACACCAGGAGCATCACTCCCAGCAGCGGCGCGATCCATCGGAGACGCTTCATGGCTGAGTCCTCCCACCCTGATCCGGTACCGAGTGCTTGCTCGGGGCTGCTCGCCAGGTCTGGTCCTGGTCGCTCATCCTGACACCGTCGAGGGACGCCATCCGGGCCGGGGCGGCGGGCCGGCCCGCGCCACCGGCCGGCGCGGGCCCGTTCCGGGCCGACTCGGCGCTCACCGCCAGCCGCGCCGCAGTCAACGCCCCGCGCAGCCGCGCCGCCGCCGCCGGCGCGGCCCCCAGCCGGTCCAGCCCCATCAGGGCCGCGCCCAGGACCGGGGGCGCCTGCAACCTGATCAACCCAGCCGACGGGTTGACCGCGAGGATCCCATCGCGGACGCGATCGAGGAAGGGGGCGTCGGTGGCCTTGAAGACCCCCCCACCCAGCACCACGGCCACCGGCCCGGCGGTGGCGTGCAGGCGGCGGAGGGTGGCCCGAACCATGGTCACGATCTCGTCCGCGAGGTCGTCCAGGATCTTCCGGGCCACGGCGTCCTCGATGGCGGCCGCCTCGAAGACGACGGGGGCCAGCTCATCGAGGCGACGCGGAGGCAGCCGGCCCACGTAGACGGCCTCGACCACCGCCAGGGGGCTGCGGAGGCGGAAGTGCTCCGGCACCATCCGCTCCAACGCGGTGTGGGGGCCACGGCCATCGCGGCCCCGGACCGCCCACCCCAGCGCCGATGACCCCAGCCATCCCGCCCCTCCCGCGAGGTCCCCCGACATGTACCCCACCGCGGGGAAGCGGACGGTCTTGCCGTCCGGGCCGACGCCGGCGCAGTTGATGCCAGAGCCGCAGCCGACCGCCACCCCCCAGCCGTCATCGGTACCGGCCCGCAGCATGGCGAAGGTGTCGTTGCGCAGCAGCACCGTGTCGCTCCAGCCCTGCTGCCGCAGGAGCCGTCGGATCCGACGCTCGTCCACCGGCAGGTCCACGCCCGCCAGGCAGTAGACCGCGGTGGTGGCAATCGGACGGGCCCCGGCGGCGACGCCGGCGGCGGCGCAGGCGGCCCGGACGGCCACCGGGAGCCCACCGCCCTCGGTGTCGCATCCCAGGCCGAGGTTGGATGACCGCTGCAGGCGGACGGCACCCAACAGGGTCCCGTCGATCCCGACGAGGGCCGCCTCGGTCTTGGACCCGCCCCCGTCGACGGCGAGGACCGCGGGCTGTGAGCGCTCAGGAGGCACGGGTCGCTCCCAGCGGGCCCCGGCCGCCGACTGCTGACTCCTGTGGGGCGGGGCGCCGGCGGCCCCCAGAGCTGTCACTCACGGGCGGTCACCTTGGACGCCAGCTCCAGGGCGCACGGCTCGTAGCCGCGCTCCCCGGCCAGGCGCCCGGCCAGCAGCTGGAAGGGGATGACCGTGACCGCCGGCAGCAACCGCCGGTCCAGCGCCCCGGTCGCGATGGTGAGCGCGCCCGCGGGGCCGGCCCCGTCGGGCGTGACCACCAGCACCGCCGCCCCCGCGGCGAGGAGCTCGCTCGCGAGGGCCATGTCGAGCGCGCGCGTCTCCGGCTCCGTGGCGACGATGGCGATGGCCGACTGGGCCCCGGTGAGCTCCAGGGGCCCGTGGCGGAACTGCGCGGACTGCAGGGACTCCGCCGGGAAGCGGGCCGCCTCCTTGAAGAGGAGGGCTCCCATCTCGGTGGCCGCGCGGGCGGTGCCGCGGCCGAGAAGGGTCAGCGCCGAGCGGTCGCCCAGCCACTCGCGCAGCCGCAGGGACTCCGCCTCGGCCCGCTCCAGGAGTCGGTGGGCACGGGTCGCGGCCGCGTCGGCCCAGCCGGTGGCGGCCGCGATCGCGTCGGGGACGGCGCCACCCGAGAGCACGACCGCCAGGGCCGAGAGCACGACCAGGGCACCGACGAAGGTCAGGGTGGACGGGCCCAGCTCATCGCCGGCGCGGGTGTCCAGCGCACAGTCCCCCGCCTGGGCCAGCGAGTTGGCCAACCCGTTGGTCACCGACACCACCCGCGGCCGGGCGCGGCCGTCCCCCGTCTCCGCCACCAGTCGCGTGATCTCGGCGCTCTCCCCCGACTGGCTCACCACCACCAGCAGGCTCTGGCCGTCGAGCATGGGGCGCCGGAAGTGCACCAGCTCGGCGGCGTCGACCATGAGGGCGGCCCGTCCGGCGGCTCCCAGACTGGTGACCGGGACGTAGCAGACCGCGTAGGATCCACCCATCCCGGTGAAGACCAGCTGGCGGGCCGGCGCGATCTCCCCCAGCCGGCGCAGGACCACGGCCTGGTCGCGGAGCCCGGCGGCGGCACGGCGGATGGCCTCCGGCTGCCCCGCGATCTCCGAGAGATAACGGGAAGGAAAGCTTCCTGACAAATCGGGGCGAGTATAGCGTAGACTTCCTGGCCTGTGGGGGTCAAGATTGCGGTGGTCGGTGCGGGAAGCACCTACACCCCCGAGCTGGTCGAGGGGCTGGTGGCTCACGCCGATCGCCTGCCGGTCGAGGAGCTGGTTCTCTTCGACGTTGACCCGGACCGCCTCCAGGTGGTGGGAGGGCTGGCCCGCCGGATCCTGACCCACCAGGGATGGCCCGGTCGGCTGCAGCCGACCACCGACCGCGACCGGGCCCTGGAGGGGGCGGACTACGTCGTCCTCCAGCTTCGGGTCGGCGGCCAGCAGGCCCGGCGGCTCGACGAGACCGTGCCCGGGGAGTTCGGCTGCGTCGGCCAGGAGACGACGGGGCCCGGGGGCTTTGCCAAGGCCCTGCGCACAGTGCCCCTGGTCCTGGAGATCGCCGAGGAGACGGCCCGGCGGGCGGCCCGCGACGCCTGGCTGCTCGACTTCACCAACCCGGTGGGGATCGTGAGCCAGGCGCTGCTCGACCAGGGCCACCGCGCCATCGGTCTGTGCAACTCCGCCATCGGCTTCCAGCGCCGGCTCGCCGACCATTTGGGGATCGGGTGGGAGCGGGTGGAGCTGGAGCATGTCGGGTTGAACCACCTGACCTGGGAGCGCGCGGTCCGGGTCGACGGCGTGGACCGCCTCCCCGAGCTGCTCCGGACCGCCGCCGACGAGCTGGGCGCTGCCGTCGGGCTGCCCGGCGAGCTGCTCCGGCTGCTCGCGGCCCTGCCCTCGTCCTACCTGCGCTACTACTACCTCACCGATCAGGTGGTGCGGGAGCAGCGGGCGGCTGGGACCACCCGGGCTGACGAGGTCCTGCGGATCGAGCAGGAGCTGCTGGAGCTCTACCGGGACCCCGGGCTGTGCGAGAAGCCGCGGCTCCTGGAGCAGCGCGGCGGCGCCTTCTACAGCCTGGCCGCGGCCCGCCTGATGGCCTCCTTGCAGGCCGACACCGGCGACACCCAGGTCGTCAACTGCCGCAACGACGGCGCCCTCCCCGGCCTGCCGGACGACGCCGTGGTCGAGGTCCCGGCCCGGATCGGCCGCACCGGGGCCCGCCCGCTGCCCCTCACCCCCCTGGCTCCCGAGCTCATGGGCCTGGTCCACCAGGCCAAGGCGTACGAGCGCCTGACGGTGCGAGCGGCAGTGACCGGGGACCGGCGCCTCGCGCTCAAGGCCCTGCTCGCCAACCCCCTGGTCCGCGACTATGCGACGGCGGCGCCGCTGCTGGAGGCCCTGCTCGCCGCCGGCCGAGCCAACCTGCCACGCTTCTTCCCCACGGACTACCCTTGAGAGGCCAGCCGGGCGCCCCTCCGCGGCGGCCGGGAGCAGGCATGGACTGAGGTCGATGCAGGGGAGAGCCATCGCCGAGCGACCGACCGCCGGCACCCCCAGCCTGCTGCGGGCGATGAACGAGCGGGCCGTCCTTGAGCTCATCCACAAGGCAGGGCCCATGGCCCCCTCCCAGGTCGTCAGCCGGACCGGGCTCTCCAAGCCCACCGTGTACCTGGCGCTGACCGGTCTGGTCGACGCCGGCCTGCTGCGGCCAGCGGGGCGCACGAGCGGCGGCCCCGGCCCGCGCGCGCCGCTCTACGAGGTCAATCCCCTCTCGGGCCGGGTCGTCGGCATCCACGTCGGTCGCCAGTGGACCCGCGCCGCCATCGCCGACATCTCCGGCGCGGTCCTGGCCCGCCGCGACGAGCGCACGCGGGGCTGGGCGGCACCCCGGCTGGTGGCGCAGATCGGCCAGATCGCGCACCGGCTGGCGGCGGACGCCGGCATCGCCTGGGGCCAGGTCACCCAGGCCGCCCTGGGCACGCCCGGGGTGTTCGTGCCACGCCGCGACCGGGTCGCGCTCACCCCGAACCTCCCCGGGCTGGGGCGGCTGGGCCTGCTCGACGCCGTGCGGCGGGAGCTGGGCACCACCGTCAACGTCGAGAACGACGTGAACCTGGCCGCGCTGGGCGAGCAGGCGGTCGGTGGCGGCCGCGGCGTCGCCAACTTCGTCTACCTGTGGGTCGGGACCGGCGTGGGGATGGGCCTCATCCTCGACCACCGGCTCTACCGCGGGGCGACCGGCGCCGCCGGGGAGATCGGCTACCTGCCGGTGGGCGGCGGCGACCCCCACGACTCCGCGAATCGCCGCCGCGGGACCTTCGAGGGGACGGTGGCGGCCGCGGCCCTCGTCCGCAGCGCCCGCGAGCTGGGGCTGCGAGCGCCGCTCAGTGCCAGGACGGTCTTCGCCCTCGCCCGGCGCGGGGACCCCGCGGCCCTGGAGGTGGTGCAGCTGGAGGCCAGGCGGCTGGCCCTGGGCCTGGCCAGCGTCGTCCCGGTGATCGACCCCGAGCTGGTCATCCTGGGGGGCGGCATCGGCTACTACGGCGACCTGCTGGTCGAGCCGCTGGCCGCCGAGCTGAGCCGGATCTCTCCGTTCCAGCCCCGCCTGGAGGTGTCCCGCCTCGGCGACTACGCGGTCCTCCAGGGAGCCATCGCCACGGCCCTGGACGAGGCCCGCGAACGCATCTTCTCCCGCGGCAGCGCGCACGGGCCCCCGCCCGCCGGCCCGTGACCCCCGGCCGCCGCCCCACGGGCTCGCCCGGCCCGGGGGGTGGGCTTCAGGCGCCCGCGGGCTCGCGGGCGTGCATGACCTCCTTGCGGGCCGCGATGACGGCCTGGGCGGCCGCGGCGGGGACCTCCTCGTAGTGGCCAAAGCTCATGGTGTAGCGGCCCCGGCCCTGGGTCATCGCCCGCAGCTCGATGGGGAAGCGGTACATCTCCGCCAGCGGGGCGTGGGCGGTCACCCGCTGCAGCCCGGCGCCCATGGAGGTCATGCCCCCGACACGACCACGCCGGCTGTTCAGGTGGGCGATGACATCGCCCATCGTGGCCTCCGGGACCACGATGTCGACATCCATGATCGGCTCCAGCAGGTACGGGCCGGCCTTCTCCACGGCCTCGCGCATGGCCATCGCCCCCGCCAGCTGGAAGGCGATGTCCTTGCCGTCCACCGGGTGCGTGGAGCCGTCCACCAGCCGGACCCTGACGTCCACCACAGGGTAGCCAGCCAGCACTCCCTGCTCCATGGCCTGCCGCACGCCCTTCTCCACCGACGGGCGGAACTGGTTGGGGATGGAGCCGCCGAAGATCTTGTCCTCCCACTCGTAGCCGCCGCCGCGCGGCAGCGGCTCGATCTCCAGCGTGCAGTCCCCGTAGAGGCCCGCGCCCCCTGACTGCTTCTTGTACTTGTGCTGCTGCCGCGCGCTGCCCCGGACCGTCTCCTGGTAGGGGATCTGGGGGGTGCTGAGCACGGCCTCCACCTGGGCCTTGCGCTTCAGCTTCTCCACCGTGACGTCGAGGTGGACATCCCCCAGGCCGTGCAGCAGCGTCTCGTGGGTCACCGGGTCCCGCTCCGAGCGCAGCGTGGGGTCCTCCTCCAGCAGGCGGGCCAGCCCGGCGTGGATCTTCTCCTCGTCCCCTTTGGTCTTCGGCCGCACGGCCATCGTGTACCCGGTCGGGGGCAGGTCGATGGCCGGCAGGAGCGCGGTCGCGTCCTTGGGCCCCAGGGTGTCGCCGGTCCCGGTGTGGAGGAGTTTGGTCGCGGCCCCGATCTCCCCAGGCCCCAGGGACTCGGCCGGCTCCAGGGCCTTGCCCTTGGGCCGCGCCGGGCGCACCAGCCGCTCGTCCTGGCCGGTGCGCGGGTTGTGGAGATGGGCGTCGGCCCGCACCGTGCCGTCCAGGACCCGGAAGTAGGAGATCTTGCCGAAAGGGTCGGCGGTGGTCTTGAAGACGAAGACCACCGGAGCGCGCGCCGGGTCCGACGCCGGGGGCTCCTCGCCGTCGGACCCGGCCGGCAGCAGGCGCTCGGGTGGGGGCAGGAAGCGGATGACGGCGTCCAGGAGCGCGGCGGCGCCGAAGCCGCGGAGCGGGGCCGCCGCCAGGACCGGCACCAGGGTCCCGGCCCGGGTGCCGGCCGCCAGCGCCCGGACCAGCTCCTCCGGGGAGGGCTCCTGGCCCTCCAGGTACCGCTCCAGGAGGCCGTCATCCGTCTCGGCCACCGCCTCGATCAGCTCCTGGCGCAGCCGCTGGCGCTCCGCCTCCAGCTCGCCCGGGCACTCTAGGGGAGTCGCGCGACCGCGCTCGTCGAAGCCCAGGGCCTGGCCCGACACCAGGTCCGCCACCCCCCGGAAGTCGTGCTCCTGGCCGATGGGCAGGTGGACCGCGACCGGGCGGGGCGTCAGCCGCTGGCGCAGCGCCGCCAGGGTGGCCCCGAAGTCCGCGTGCTCCTTGTCGAGCTTGGTGACCACCACCACCCGGGGCAGCCCGGCCCCCTGGAGCAGTTCCCAGGCGCTCTCCGTGCCCACCGCCAGCGCGCCGCTGCCGGCGGCCACGGCCAGGATCGCGCCGTCGACGGCCCGCAGGGCGCAGCGCACCTCCCCCTCCAGGTCCTGGAAGCCGGGCGCGTCGACCAGGGTCAGGCGGTGCTGGTCCCACTCGACGGTGGCGATCCCCAGGCTGACCGAGATGTGCCGCCGCTGCTCCTCGGGCTCGAAGTCCAGGAGCGCCGTGCCCTGGTCGGTCGAGCCCAGCCGCGCCACCGCCCCGGCGGCAAAGCAGAGCGACTCGGCGAGCGTCGTCTTGCCATCGTGGCTGTGCCCCAGGATGGCGACGCTTCGCAGACGGTCTCGGGTGGCTTCGGCCATGGCGCACTACCCTCCGGCGACCTCGACCGCTCGACCCCACCGCGGTGCTCGCGCCCCGGGCGCTGGTGAAGGCGGCCCGCGCGCCATTCTACGGAGCCGGCGCATGGGCTCGGCGACCGACCGGCCGGGCACCAGCTCCACCCCGGATCGGCGCCAGGGGGCGGGGCCGGGGGCCGCGCCGTGCCCGTCACACTGTTCCGATGCCCGAAGCGGCCGCCGTCCGGCACAACGTCCGCCTCGTCGACACCGGCTCCGATGCCGACCTGCACGCGGCCCTCATGGCGGTGGACCCGGCGGCCGGCGACCTGGCCATGCGACGGGGAGTCATGAGCGCGGTGCTGCTGGAGGACCTCGCCATCGACCAGGCCCGAGTGGTGGCGCGGGTCGCGGCCCGCGGCGGGGCGCTGGCGGTGCCGAACCCGGAGGGCAACCGCTGCCTGGTCCTGGGCCCACGGAACGCGGTCGCCGGCATCCCGGCCGGTCTGCGCGCCTTCTCCGACCAGCCCCGCATCGTCGACCTGGCCCGAACCCTGGAGGCCGGCCTCCTGGCCGCGGTCCAGCCGCCGGCGCCGCTCCGGCTCGGGCCTCACACCTGGGCCTTCGGGCGCCGGACCTACGTGCTCGGCATCCTCAACGTGACCCCGGACTCCTTCAGCGGCGACGGAGTCGGGGACGACCTGGCCCGGGTCCAGGCCCGGGCGGAGGCCCTGGTCGCCGCCGGCGCGGACGCCCTCGATGTCGGCGGGGAGAGCACACGGCCCGGGCACGAGCCGGTCCCGGTCGCGGAGGAGTTGCGCCGAGTGGTCCCGGCCGTCCGCGCCCTGGCCCCCGCCCTGGGGGTGCCGATCAGCGTCGACACCTCCAAGGCGGCGGTGGCCCGGGCCGCGCTGGAGGCGGGCGCGGTGTGCATCAACGACGTCTGGGGCCTGCGCCGCGACCCGGAGATGGCATCGGTCGCGGCCGCGGCCGACGCGGCGGTCATCTGCATGCACAACCAGGCGGGGACCGAGTACCAGGACCTGGTCGGTGACGTCCTGCGCGACCTGCGCCGCTCCCTGGAGGTGGCCGGCGCCGCCGGGCTCTCCGCCGACCGCTGCGTGGTCGACCCCGGCTTCGGCTTCGGCAAGGACGCGACCCAGAACCTGGCGCTGCTGCGCCGGCTTCGGGACCTGCGGGTGCTCGGTCGCCCGCTGCTGGTCGGCACCTCGCGGAAGTCGACCATCGGGCGCATCCTCGGCGGCCGGCCGGCGACGGAGCGGCTCCACGGCACCGCCGCGACCGTGGCCTTGGCGATCGCGGCGGGGGCGGACATCGTGCGGGTCCACGACGTGGCCGCGATGCGCGACGTCAGCCGGGTCACCGACGCCGTCGTTCGGGGCCGGCCCCTCGACCCCACGCCCGGGTGACCGCTGCCGGCCGCGGCGACAGCGAGGCGGTCCTCAGCCTGGGCAGCAACCTGCCCCCGCGCGAGCGGTGGCTGGACCGCGGGTGGGCGGCGCTGGTGGCGGGCGGCGCGACCATCGTCGCCAGCAGCCCGCGGTGGCACACCCGCGCGGTCGGGCCGCTCGCCCAGCCCGACTTCCTCGACCAGGTGGTGCGCGCGGTCGGCCTGGCCACGCCCGAGGACTGGCTCCGCCTGGCCCAGCAGGCGGAGGCCAGCGCCGGCCGCCGGCGGGGCGTGCCCCACGGCCCCCGGACCCTCGACGTCGACGTCCTCGCCTGCGGGGCGCTGACCCGTGACACCGACCAGCTGCGCCTGCCCCACCCCGCCGTCCTCGAGCGCCCCTTCGCCCTGCGCGGCCTGGCGCTGGTGGCCCCCGCCTGGCATCACCCGGGCACGGGCCGCAGCTACCGGGAGCTGGCGGTGACGGCGGGCCTGCTCGACGGGAGCACCTCCGGGCCCTGAGCCCACGGGCCGCTGGCGCCGCTGCGGCCCAGCCCGTCACGGCGTTCGGGGTCGCGGCACCGCGGTCGGCTCGTCCACCCTGCTCCCGCGCCGCGAAGGCCAGGCGGCAGAACGCCACAACAAGAACGCCACGCGGCTGTTGACAGTCACGTTGAGCGCGCCTATTCTCCCATCTGTAGAGCTGCGTGGAACCCAATTCGGCGCTACCGAACGACGGCAAGGTCCCACCGGACGCAGAGGGCGGCGGGTGGACCAGCGGCGGCGGACCAGGAAGCTGGCAGGTCGGGGGGCCGCCTCCTGGGCACGCCGCGCAGCGGTACCGGGCCTCCTCCCCTCGACCGGCAACCTTCGCGCCCCGGGCGGCCGGCCGGCCGCCGTCCCGCCGGGGGTTCTCGTCCCCCTCAAGCAGGAGCCACCACCACGACCGTCAGGCGGCCGGTCCCGCGTCAGGGCGGGGCGACCCGGCTATCTTGAGCCGCCCCATCCGCCACCAGGCGTCCCGTCCAGCACCCCATCAGATCCGACCCGCGCCGGCCGAGCCGGCGGGCGGGGTCTGCCCGACGCACACAAGGAGCGAACCATGAGAGTCCCCAAGCGAGGCGCCGCGCTCGGCGGCGCGCTCCTCGCGCTGGCCCTGCTGGTCACGGCGTGCGGCGCCAGCCCGGCCCCGACCAGCGGCGGGAAACCGGCCCCCGTGCACCTCACCCTGTGGCAGAACTACGGCAGCGAGGCCAACGCCACCGCCACCGCCGCCCTGATCAAGGCCTTCGAGAAGCTCCACCCCAACATCACCATCACCGACATCAGCCAGCCGGCGAGCAACTACTTCGCGCTGCTCCAGGCGGCCGCCATCTCCCACACCGGCCCGGACCTGGCGGTGATGTGGACCGGTCTCTTCACGCTGCAGTACCGCAGTTTCCTCCAGAACCTGAAGTCCTGGGTCCCCGCCAGCGACCTGGCCCGCATGCAGGGCCTGCGCTGGACGGCCCAGGGCTTCAACGCCGCCAGCGGGCCGTACGTGATCCCGCTGGAGGACCAGTTCTACATCGGCTTCTACAACAAGGCCCTCTTCCACCGGGCCGGCATCACCCAGGTCCCCCAGACCTGGAGCCAGCTCTTCTCGGACTGCCAGAGGTTCAAGGCGGCCCACATCACCTGCCTCTACTACGGCAGCGGCTCACAGAGCCTGGGCTCGGAGTTCTACCCCTGGTACGACATGAGCTACATGATGATCGGCGCCCTCTCCCTGTCCCAGTGGCAGCAGCTGTACAGCGGCCAGATCCCCTGGACCAGCCCCATCGTCACCGCGCAGCTGGCCAAGTGGCACTCCCTCTACGCCGACGGCTACACCAACCGCAACGTGGTGAGCGCCATCAACTCCCTGGCCGCGTTCGAGCAGGGCAAGGCGGCCATGATGATCAAGGGCAACTGGGACCTGGCCCTTCTCTCCAAGGCCATGGGCAGCAACCTGGGGGTGTTCGTGCCCCCCTTCTCCAACACCCCGGTGCGGGGCGTGGTCCAGTACCCCGGCGACGGGTTCGCGATGACCAGCTACTCGAGCCACAAGGCGGCGGCCGCCCAGTTCCTGCAATTCCTCACCACCCCGGCGGCGGGGGCGATCGTCACCTCCACCGGCCTCATCTCGGACGTGCGGGGAGTCAGCACCAGCAACCCCGCCAGCCAGCAGATGCTGGCGTTCGCGGCCCAGCAGGGCATGACCAAGTACCCGATGCTCGACAACGTGGTCCAGCCCAACGTGGTCAACGCCGGGAGCACCGTGCTGCCGGCATTCCTGGCCGGCCAGCTCTCCGCGGCCGCGGCCGCGCGCAAGCTGCGGCAGGCTTGGAGCAGTCTCCCGGCCGGGCAACGGGGATCGGACTGGCAGAGCTACAAGTAGTGGGGCGCGCCCGACCGGGTGGGGGGGGCGTGCGCCCCCCCCACCCGGGCCGGGGGTCCTCCGGTACCGTGGCCCCGGGGGCCGGTGTCGCCCTCGGAGGCCGGTGGGGAGAGGCGTGATGGCGATCGTGCCCGAGGCCGCCCGGGCCGCCTCCGGCGCCGGTCGCCAGGGCCGGCCCCGGAGGCGCAGCGCCCTGGGCCGCAGCCGGGCCCGGGCGGGGCTGACCCTGATCATCCCGGCCGTGGTGCTGGTGGGCGCCCTGATCATCGTGCCGATCGGTCAGGCCGTCTACTACAGCATGACCAACTGGAACGGGCTGACGTCGCAGTGGATCGGGCCCAGCACCTACGCCGCCCTCTTCCGCAACCCGACCTTCTGGCGGGTGCTGGAGAACAACGGCCTGCTGCTGCTCTCGGTGCCGGTCGCCATCGCCATCCCGCTCGGGATCGCGGCCATGCTCCACGAGCACGTCTGGGGCTGGCGCATCTTCCGCTCACTCATCTTCCTCCCGACCGCGATCTCCTGGGTGGTGATCGGCATGGTGGCGGTGCAGATCTTCGCGCTCAACGGCACGCTCAACGCGATGCTGGGCGCAGTCGGGCTGCGCTTCCTGGAGCACGACTTCCTGGGGCAGCCCAACACCGCCCTTCTGGCCGTCGCGGCGACCTTCGTCTGGTCGATGGTGGGCACCAACACCATCATCTTCCTGACCGGGATGTCCACCATCGACCCCGGCATCTACGAGGCGGCTCAGCTCGATGGGGCCGGCCGGCTGGCGGTCTTCACCCGCATCACCATCCCCCTGCTGAAGCGCTACTTCCAGTTCAGCTTCGTGATCACCCTGATCACGGCCTTCACCGCGCTCTTCAGCCTCATCTTCATCATGACCGGTGGTGGTCCCGATTACGGCACCACCACCGTAGAGTTCTTCGTCTACCAGCAGGCCTTCAACGTCGGCCAGTTCGGTACCGGCGCCATGCTGGGCGTGGTGCTGTTCGTGATCATCTTCGGCGTCAGCCTGGCGCAGCTGCGGCTGCTCCGAGGCGACCACTAGTGCTGCGGCGGACATCCCCCGCGGCACCCCGCGGCTGACATGCCCGCCCCCGTCCGGCGCCCAGCCGCGTCCGCCCGGGTCCGGACCGGCCACTTCGGCCGGCGGCTGGCGCGCGCGCTGACCCGGGACCCGGGCAAGGTCGCCATGTTCTTGGCGCTGCTGCTGGTCACCATCGTCATGCTCTACCCCTTCGAGTACATGGTGGTCAACTCCCTGCGCAGCGAGCCGCAGTACCTGCTCCAGCGCGGGTTCTCCCTCAGCAGCTGGCCGGCGCTGTTCAGCGCCCTGCCGGTGGGCCAGGAGCTGCTCAACTCGACGCTGATCGCCACCGCCGCCATCCTGGTGATCCTGGTCTGCTCCAGCGCGGCCGGCTTCGCCTTCGCCAAGCTGGCCTTCCGCGCCCGGGGCCTGGTGCTCCTGGCCGTCATCGGATGCATGATGGTGCCGGTGCAGTCGATCATCATCCCGGAGTACGTCAACTTCGCCAACCTGCACCTGATCAACACCTATCTCAGCGCCATCCTGATCTACGCCGCGCTGGGGACGCCGTTCGCCACCTTTCTCATGACCGCGTACTTCCGCGGCCTCCCTGACGAGCTGGTCGAGGCCGCCCTCTGCGACGGCCTGAGCTACCGGCAGACCTTTCGCCGCATCGCCCTGCCCCTGGCCAAGCCGGCCCTGGTCACGGTGACCGTGCTGCAGTTCATCCAGATCTGGGACGACTTCCTGGTCGGCCTGCTCTTCCTGCAGGAGCCGACCAACCGGACCATCACCGTGGGCCTCGGCACCCTGTCGTCGGGCCACGTGGTGAGCGTGCCGGTGCTGATGGCGGGGTCCCTGCTGAGCGCGCTGCCGGCGGTGGTGGTGTACCTGTTCTTCCAGCGCTACCTGATCTCGGGGCTCACCCTGGGGGTGGCCCGGTAGCGGCGGCCGGGGGCGTGGGCCGTCGCCGGCGGCGCCGGCTCCTGTCGCGTTGTGGGTCCCATCGACGCGGTGACGGCGACGGGGTCGTCGCGGGAGTGGGCCGGCTGATCCCTGGGTCGTTGGCCAACACGCCTGGGCGGCGGCGGCGATGAGCGCCAGGCGCCCAACCTCCTCGGCCAGGGCCGCCCGCCGGTGGGTGCCCCCGGGCTCGTCCGCCAGGCCGGGGCCGGCGTCACGCTGGTGCGGGAACGCACGACGACGCCCATGCCGCCATGCGTCGTGCGACGGCCGCGGCGGTCCCCGACTCGGAGCCGGTGACGAGCGCGACCCAGGGTCGCTCAGGCCTTGAGGGCCAGAGCCGGTGGCTGGCGAGACAGGATCCTATTCGAATCGAACTTTCCGGAGATGCAAGAGCGCCTTCGCAGGCTGGACGCACTGCTTGCCCTCACTGCCGCCCAGCGAGCTCCTGAGGCGGCTGTGCAGCGGCTTGAACCACCCAGCCACGTTCCCAATGGGCTGGAGCGTTTCAGCCCCGTCTTTCCTGCCAGTCGCGGGGAAAGACGCGCCTCTGGGAAGACCTGGGCCGCCCGGGATCCACCCCGTCGGCCGCTGGAGACCCTCTTGGGCGCCTGTCAGCTTGACACAGCCCCTGCCTTTTGGCTAACATTATAGCCAAGATGGCCAATCTACAGAGTGCCCTACAGAAGGGTTCCCAAAGACGCTTCACGGCTGCCGAGGCCAAGAATCAGTTCGGTCACGTTCTTGACGCTGCCATTGCCGGCGAAACAGTTGCTATCACCAAGTACGGTCAGGTAAGAGCTATTCTCCTCTCTGTGGATGAGTACGAGTCTCTCTCGCAAGCGCCCTCAAGCAGGCTAAACCTGCTCACGCAGCGATTCGACGACATGCTTGCCCGAATGCAGGGTGAGGAGGCTGGTCGAAAGATGAGGCAGGCTTTTGATGCCTCACCCACCGCTATGGGCAAAGCAGCGGTGAGAGTCGCGCAGGGCAAGCGCGAGTCACGCGCGCTTGGTTAAGCCGGCCAGGCCAAACTCCATCTATGTCGTAGCTGGGGTAAACGGCGCCGGAAAGTCTTCCGTCATTAGCGCGCCGTTTGTGAGGGAAGGGCTTGACATCTTTGATCCCGATGTCGAAACCCGGTCACTGATGCAAGCGAACCCTGGGTTGCCCCTCGACCAAGCCAACAGTCTAGCCTGGAATCAGGGCAGAGCCATGCTCGAAAGGGCAGTCGAGCATGGGCTCAACTTCGCGTTCGAAACAACACTCGGTGGCCAGACGATCGCAGGAATCCTCATCAGAGCTCTCGCTCTTGGGCAGGCAGTCCGTCTCTTGTACGTGGGACTTGAAAGCCCAGAGCTGCACATCGCCCGAGTGAGGACGCGCGTCGCGGCCGGAGGCCACGATGTACCAGGGGAAAGGATCAGACGTCGCTACGATTCGAGTCGAAACAACCTGATCACGCTCCTTCCCCACCTGACTGAGCTCAGGCTTTTCGACAACTCGGAGGACGCCGATCCGTTGACCGGCGCCGAACCCCAACCAGTTGAAGTCCTCAGGATGCTGAATGGGGCGATCATTCAGTGCCTTCGTCTCGAGCACGTGCCGAACTGGGCCAAGCCTATCGTCGCCACTGCCCTCGAGCTACCACGCACGCCACCCGAGAAGTGAGCGAGGAGGCCCAGGCCGCGGCCGGGGAGGGGAAGGGGCCGCCAGTCGCCAGAGCCGATGCGCGGCTCGATCCAGCGGGCGTGACGCAGGTCGAGGCGGACGGTCACCACGATGACGCGGTGTGCGTATCTGGCTTTGGGTGCGGCTCTCTTGAAGGGACGGGGCTGATAGCGGTAGCGGCAGAGATCCGGACGGCCTGGGCGCCCGACTGGCCGTCGGGGCCGGGCCTCAGGGAGCGGGGTGAAGTGGCCAGGTGGGGACCGATCTCAAGCCGCGTTCAGCAAAGGGGGTGAGGCTCGTGCTTGCGTCTGTAGGCGGACGCGCTCCAGATTGGAGGTGCGCAGGCCCCAGCCATCCAGCTCGGCCTCCTCGCCCTCGATGCTGCGCGGGGTCCTCGTCACCCTGAGCCGACGCTGCGGCAGGCCCAACGGCCACTGCGCCCGCGGGGAACCGCACCAGAGCCCGGCCCTGGCCTGCCCCGAGCAGGGCCGGACCAGGACCCTGACTCTGACCGCGGCCGCTGTCCCGGAGGTCCGCCGGGCCCTCGCCCGCTACCAAGCCATGGCCGTCCGCAGAGGCCAGGCCCGCCAGGTGGCCGGGGCCCTGCGCCGCGGCGCCGCCCGGCGCGGCCTGGCGTCCGCCCGGGGGGAGGGCGCCGGCACCTGCGCCACCGATCTGCACCAGCGGCCCGACCTGGGCTACCCGCAGGCGCTGCAGGCGGGATGGCCCATTGCCAGCGGCGTCATCAGGGCGCCGGCCGCCACCGGGTCAGGGATCGCCTCGATCTGACCGGGGCGCGCTGGGGCCTGGCGGGCGCCGACGCCGTCCTCGAACTCCGGGCTTTGCCGACCAACGGCGACTTCGAGGCGTATTGGCGCTTCCGCCTCCTCCATGAGAAGCGCCGGGTCCACCCGTCTCGCTGCCTCCGCAACTCGATTCCGGGGGAGAATGACGTCCCCTGAAAAGAGCCGCCCCCCTGCCCGCCGGCCCCGGCCTCTCCCTTCTCACTCCTCCCTGATCTGGGTCAGAGGGGCAGGCGGTCCGCCAGGGTCGGTGTCAGGCGCAGGACGGCCGCCACCTGGCGGCAGAGCGGGGCCAGGTCGGGTGGCTCGTCGGCGTCGAGGAACCAGGCGTGCTCCGCGTAGAAGGACTCGACGTGGACGGTGGTGCCGCTCATGGACAGGCCGACCCGGACCGCGGGCTGATCCTCCTCCTCGAAGGTCTCCGAGAGGAGCTCGCGAACCGTCGCCACCCAGCCCGGCACCTCGCCCAGGTCGGCCAGCTGGTAGCCGCTGTTGCCCAGGGTGTAGTGGGTCTCGATCTCGACGAACGGCTGGGGACGGTGGCTCTGGTGGGGGCAAGGGGTGTCGTCCTCGTGGTACAGGTCGCACTCCGAGCCGCCGCCGTAGGCCCCGACGTAGGTGAGCAGGGCGTCCCAGTGGAAGTGGAGGGTGGCGTAGTACCGGGGTGGCGGGTCCCCACCGGGGAGCCGCGCGGTGCACTCGAAACGGCGCTCGCCGGTGCTCGGCTCCAGGTCGTGGCGCACGTCGTGGACGATGAGCCCGGCCGCCTCCAAGGCCTCCAGGAGCTCAGAGGCGATCTCCTCATAGGTGGGGAAGTACTCGTCGTCTCCCGGGCCGCCGCCGTTGCCGCTGGCGCTCATCGCCGCCAGCGCCGGCGGAGCAGCCGGCGCGCCGACTCCACCATCCGAGCGGCCTGCAGGCCGCGCCGGTCGAGGACCAGGACGCGGGCGCCCGCCAGGGTCACGATCGGACCTCCGAAGCCCACCTTGAACTGCCAGAGACCGTGCCAGGGGTGCCCCACCTGGTGAGTGGGCGGGAGCCCCCAGAGATCGTAGCGATCGCAGCCGGCGGCCCGGGCCCCCAGCATCGCCCGCCAGTGCAGCAGGTGGTTGGGCATGCGCTCCCGGTGGCGCTCGGTGGACCCCCCGTAGAGGTACGTCGCCGTCGTCCCGTGGCGGACCACGAGCACGGCGGCCACCACCTCTCCCTCGACCCTGGCCGCCAGGACCTGGGCGGCCGGGCCGAACGCGGTCAGGATGCGCTCGAAGTGGGCCCGGGGGGGGAGGTGGATCCGCTGGCGGACCCCGGTCGCCGCCAGGCAGGGCAGCAGGGTGTCCAGGGGGGCATCCTCGTCGACCGCCACCCCGCGGCGCTCGGCCAGGCGCACGTTGTAGCGGGTCTTGGCGTGGAATCCGGCCAGGATCGTCTCCGGCGCCGGGCTCAGGTCCACCACCGTCGTCGCCACCGGCTGGCGGGCCGCCACCCGGGGCCAGGCGGCCCACGGGTGGTCCGGTGGCACCGCGTCCGCCTCCCACGGGACCTCGACCTCGATCGCCACCGCCCGCAGCGCCGCCGCCAACCGGCGCAGGCCATCGAGCGCCAGCGCGAAGGTGGCCAGGTCCTGCGGGCCGCAGGCCGGACCGCGCGGGACGTAGAGCCGGGGCCGCCCGGGCAGGCCGCCGGCCCCCTGGAGGACCAGCAGGGGGAGGGAGGGCTGGCCGCCGATCTGCAGGCGGTGGACCCGCCAGCCCGCGCCGCCCTGGACCTCGCCCCACCCATGGGTCTGGAGCAGATCCGCCGCCGGCCAGCGGGCGAGGTGGACGTCCCACGTTCCAGCCGACGGGCGCTCGGCGGAGAGGGTCACCGGCGGCATTCTGGCAGAGGGCGGGGGTCGGAGGGGCGGCGGCCTTCCGGGGAGGCACCGGCCCTGTGCTAGACTCGCGCCGATCCGCGGGAAGTCGTCCGGGTCACTGGGTGGGACCGCGCGCCGGTGCGGACCGGGAGCGGTCACCCACAGGTCTCGACGCCGCCGGGACCGTGCCCCGGGAACAGGCCGCGTTGGGGTGGTGCGGAGGTCGATCGTGCAGAACCAGGGCAGCCTCGAGTCGACGACCCTCGCCAGCCTCCTGCGCACGATGCAGCAGGAGCGGGCGACGGGTACCCTCGCTCTCGCCGACGAGGAGCACCGCTGCTCCCTCTACTTCCTCTTCGGGCACCTCTTCCACGCCGCCGGCGAGGACGGCCAGGAAGGCGAGTCGGCCGTCCTGGAGGCCCTGCGCTGGACCCAGGGGACGTTCACCTTCGACCCGCGGGCCAAGCTGCCCCCGGAGGAGACCATCAACTCGTCCACCGGCGACCTGCTCGCCGAGTGGGAGCGCCGCCAGGTGGTCGCCGCCGCCGAGGCGTCGGCGGCAGCCGAGATCGAGGAGGAGCCGGCGGCGGCGGTGCCGGCGGCGCCCGTCAGCTGGCCGGCGCCGGTGGCGGCGGAGTTCCGGGAAGGGACTGCGCGCGAGGAGGCCCCCGAGCGCGCGGTCGCCTCCGTGCGGACGGAGGAGCCGGCGGGGCGGTCGTGGCGCGAGGTCCCGCGGCCGACGCTGGCCGCGCCGCCCCC
>JAKABB010000106.1 GCA_021802045.1 bacterium | reverse complement strand
GGCGCCGCCGGCCCGCCGGGGACGGCGCCGGGCCACGCCCGGTGACCGGGCCGCCGCCGCTGGCCCGCTGCGAGATCCCCGGTCTGCGCCTGCGACACCGGGGCAAGGTGCGCGACACCTTCGACCTCGGCGACCGGCTCCTGATGGTGGCCACGGACCGGATCTCAGCCTTCGACTGCGTCCTGCCCACGGCGATCCCCGACAAGGGGCGGGTCCTGACGACGATGTCCCGCTTCTGGTTCCAGCGCACGGCTGGCGTCTGCCCCAACCACCTCCTGCCCGACGACCCGGCGGCGTTGCCGCCGGGCCAGTACGAGCGCCTGGGGGGGCGGCTGGCGTTCGTCCGCCGGGCGGAGCGGATCGACATCGAGTGCGTGGTCCGCCGCCACCTGGCCGGCTCCGGTTGGGCGGAGTACGTCGAGCGCGGGACCCTGGCCGGCGAGCCGCTGCCGCCGGGGTTGCGCGAGGGGGCCCGCCTGCCCGAGCCGCGCTTCACTCCGGCCGCCAAGAGCGACGTGGGCCACGACGAGAACATCAGCCGTGCCCAGCTCGCCGACCGGGTCGGGGGGGCGCGGGCGGCGGAACTGGAGGAGCGCAGCCTGGCCCTGGCCGCGGCGGCCGCGCCCCTCTGCGAGGCGGCGGGCTTCATCCTGGCCGACACCAAGTTCGAGTTCGGCCTGGTGGACGGGCGGCTGACGCTCATCGACGAGTGCCTGACGCCCGACTCGTCGCGCTTCTGGGAGCGCAGCGGGTACGCCCCAGGAGGGCCACAGCCGGGCTTCGACAAGCAACTTGTGCGCGACCACCTGCTGGCAAGCGGCTGGGACCGGCGCCCGCCGGCCCCGGCGCTGCCCCCGGTCCTGGTGGCCGCGCTTCGCGCACGCTATCTGGAGGCATGCCGACGGATCACCGGGATCGATTTGTCGCCGACGTCGTCGTCACCCTGAAGCCGGTCGTCAACGATCCCCAGGGCGACGTGGTGCGGGAGGCGCTGCACACCCTGGGCTTCGCGGAGGTGGCGGGGGTGCGGGTGGGGCGCTACCTGGCCGTGGAGGTGACCGCCGACCGGGCCACCGCCCGCGCGCGGGTCGACGCCATGTGCCAGCAGCTGCTCTGCAATGGGGTGATCGAGGAGTACCGCTTCACGCTGCGGCCCGCGGACCGCTCCGTGCCGGCGCCGCCGTGAGCCGCTTCGGGATCGTGGTCTTCCCGGGGACCTGGAGCGACCGGGACTGCGCCCACGCCCTGGCGGTGGCCGGCCACCCCTCCGTGCGGCTGTGGCACCAGGACCAGGACCTGCAGGGGGTGGACTGCGTCATCCTGCCCGGCGGATTCTCCTACGGCGACTACCTGCGGGCCGGGGCGATCGCCAGCCACGCGCCGATCATGGCCGCCGTCCGCCGGCACGTGGACCGCGGCGGGCTGGTGCTGGGGATCTGCAACGGATTCCAGGTCCTGTGCGAGGCCGGGCTGCTCCCGGGGGCGCTCCTGCGCAACGCCGCTCTCCAGTTCCGCTGCCAGCCGGTGACGCTGCGGGTGGAGCGGGTCGACACCCCCTTCAGCCACACCTGCCGGGCGGGGGCGCGGCTGCGCATCCCGGTCTCGCACGGGGAGGGCCGGTACTACGCCGATCCGGCCATGCTGGCCCGTCTGGAGCAGCGCGGCCAGGTGCTCTTCCGCTATGTGGACGCCGCCGGCCGGCTGGACCCCGAGGCCAACCCCAACGGCTCGGTGGCCGGGATCGCCGGCATCGTCAACGAGCGGGGCACGGTGCTGGGGATGATGCCCCACCCCGAGCGCGCCTGCGAGATGGTCCTGGGCTCGGCGGACGGGCTGCGCGTATTCCAGGGGATCGCCGAGGCGGGCGCCGGAGCGGCCCGCTGAGCGCCGCCGCCTTCGTCCCCACCGAGGACGAGCTGCGCCGGGTCACCCTGACCGCGGCGGAGTACCGGCGGATCGTGGCCCTGCTCGGGCGCGGGCCCAACCGCCTGGAGCTCGGCATGCTGGGCGCGCTGTGGTCGGAGCACTGCTCCTACAAGACCAGCCGGGCCCTGCTGCGGACGCTGCCGACCACGGGGCCGGCGGTGCTGCAGGGCCCGGGCGAGAACGCCGGCGTGGTCGACCTGGGCCACGGGCTGGCCTGCTGCTTCAAGATCGAGTCCCACAACCACCCCAGCGCGGTGGAGCCGGTCCAGGGCGCCGCCACCGGCGTCGGCGGCATCCTGCGCGACATCTTCGCCATGGGCGCCCGTCCGGTGGCCCTCCTGGACGCGATCCGCTTCGGGGACCCCCGGGACCCGCAGCAGCGGCACCGCTTCCAGCGGGTGGTGGAGGGGATCGGCTGGTACGGCAACTGCATCGGCGTGCCCACCGTCGGCGGCGAGACGGTCTTCGACGCCGGCTACGCTCAGAACTGCATCGTCGACGCTATGTGCGTGGGCCTGGTCGAGCCCGCGCAGATGCTGCGGGCCCGGGCCCAGGGGGTGGGCAACCCCGTCCTGCTGGTGGGGGCCGACACCGGGCGGGACGGGATCCATGGGGCCACCTTCGCCTCGGCCCAGTTCGATGCCGACGCGGCGGCGCGGCGCCCGGCGGTGCAGGTCGGCAACCCGTTCTTGGAGAAGTGCCTGCTGGAGGCGTGCCAGGAGCTGCTGGGGCATCCCGCGGTGGTGGCGCTGCAGGACTGTGGGGCCGCCGGGCTCACCAGCAGCTGCGCCGAGATGGCCCACCGCGGCGGGGTGGGGCTGGAGCTGGACGTGGCCCGCGTCCGGCGCCGGGAGCGGGGCATGACTCCCGAGGAGGTGATGCTGAGCGAGTCCCAGGAGCGGATGGTGCTGGTGCTGGAGCAGGGCGGCGAGGCCGCGGTGGAGGCCGTCTTCCACCGCTGGGGCCTGCATGGCGACGTCATCGGCCGGGTCATCGCCGAGCCCCGCCTGCGCATCCGCGACGGCCTGGAGCCGGTCGCCGACCTGGACCTCGCGGTCCTCGTCGACGGGAGCCCCGAGCGGCACCCACCGGCGGCCCCGCCCTTGGGCCTGGCCGCCCGGCTGGCCGAGGACCCGCTGGCCGGCGCCCCGGTGTGGTCGCCGCTGGAGGCGTGGCGGCGGCTGCTGGCCTCGCCCAACTGTGGCGAGACGCGCGGGATCTGGCGGCAGTACGACCACATGGTGGGGAACGACACCCTGGCCGGCCCCGGCGGGGACGCCGCCGTCCTGCGGCTGCGGGGCCGGCTCGACGCCCTGGCCCTCACCGTCGACGGCGGGCACCGGAGCGGGCGCCTCGACCCCCGCCGGGGGGCGGCGATCGCCGTGGCCGAGGCGGCCCGCAACCTCAGCGCCGTGGGGGCGGTGCCGCTGGCGCTGACCAACTGCCTGAACCTGGGCGACCCCGACCGGCCGGAGGGCATGTGGCAGCTGATCGAGGTGGTGGCCGGGGTGGGGGACGCCGCCCGGGCCCTTGGGATCCCGGTCGTCAGCGGCAACGTCAGCCTCTACAACGACACCCTGGGGCAGAGCATCCCCCCGACCCCGGTGGTGGGGATGGTCGGGCGCCTCCCCGAGGCCGGGCGCCGGGTGGGGGCGGGGTTCATCGCCGCCGGCGACCGGATCGCCCTCCTCGGGCCGCTGGGGGCCGAGCTCGGGGGCTCGGAGCTGCAGCGGCTGGCCCGCGGGACGGTGGCGGGGCCGGCCCCCGCGCTGGACCTGGCGCTGGAGGGCCGGGTCCAGGCCCTGGTCCGGGAGGCGATCGCCCAGGGCCTGGTGCGGTCCGCCCACGACTGTGCCCTGGGGGGGCTGGCGATGGCCCTGGCCGAGGCCTGCCTGCTCGGTGGCCTCGGGGCCGCCGTCGACCTGCCGGGGCTGGCCGGGGCCGCCCCCGGGGAGCGGCTGGGCCAGCTCTTCGGCGAGACCCAGTCGCGCCTCTTGGTGAGCTGCGCCCCCGCGGCCGCCGCGGCCCTGGAGCGGCTGTGGACCGTCGGGCGGGTCCCCGGACGCTGGCTGGGCATCGTCGGGGGCGGCGCCATCGCCATCGGGGAGGTGGCCACGATCGAGCTCGCCGAGGCCCGGGCCCTGTGGGAGGGCGCGCTCGCCGGGTGACTCCGGGCCCGGGCCAAAGCGGGAGCGGGCCGGCCCGCGTCCCCTCCGGTATCCTTACGCCAGTGAGGCGACAGCCACCGCGCGCCGCCCGGCCGCCGGAGGTCTTGGGGGCCGACCCCCTCGAGGACAAGCTGCACGAGGAGTGCGGGGTCTTTGGGGTGTTCGGGGCCGAGGGGGATGCCGCCGACCTCACCTACTTCGGTCTCGCCGCCCTCCAGCACCGCGGCCAGGAGTCGGCGGGAATCTGCACCACCGACGGGGTGCGCCTGCACCTGCACCGGGAGATGGGCCTGGTCTCCCAGGTCTTCGACCGTGCCGCGCTGAACCGCCTGGCCGGGGCCATCGGCCTCGGGCACACCCGGTACTCCACGACCGGATCGGCCCGCCTCCCCAACGTCCAGCCCTTCCACTTCGAGCACGGGCAGCTGGGCCCGGTCGCCCTGGCCCACAACGGCAACCTCACCAACGCCACCGGGCTGCGGGCCGAGCTGGTCGAGCAGGAGTACCCCTTCCAGACCTCGTCCGACAGCGAGGTCCTGGCCGCTCTCATCTCGCGCACCCCGGGGGACACGCTGACGACGGTGCTGCAGCGGGCCCTGCCGCGGGCCCACGGGGCCTACTCCCTGGGCTTCCTGACCCGGGACAGCCTGGTCGCGGCCCGGGACGAGCGCGGCATTCGTCCCCTGTGCATCGGCCGTCTGGGCCCGGTGGACGCGCCCGGCGGGTCGGGCTACGTGATCGCCAGCGAGACCTGCGCGCTGGACGTGGTCGGGGCCACCTTCGTGCGCGAGGTGGCGCCCGGGGAGATCGTCGCCATCGACGACGACGGGCTCCACAGCAGCCGCTTCGGCCAGCCGCGGGTGCCGGCCATGTGCTCCTTCGAGTTCATCTACTTCGCCCGGCCGGACTCCGTCCTCCAGGCCCGCAGCCTCTACGAGGTGCGCCGGGCCATGGGCCGGCGGCTGGCGGCGGAGGCGCCCGCGCCCGGCGACATCGTCATCCCGCTGCCAGACTCCGGCACCCCGGCGGCGATCGGGTACGCCGAGGCCAGCGGCATCCCGTTCGTCGAGGGCATGATCAAGTCCCGCTACATCACCCGGACCTTCATCGAGCCCCAGCCCGGGCTGCGGGCGTCCGGGATCCGGCTCAAGTTCAATCCCATGCGCCAGGTGCTGGATGGTCGCCGGGTGGTGCTGGTCGACGACTCCATCGTCCGCGGCTCGACCTCCCGCCAGATCGTGGAGGCCCTGCGGCGAGCCGGGGCCAGTGCGGTGCACATGCGGGTGGCCTCGCCGCCGATCCGCTTCCCCTGCTTCATGGGGATCGACATCGCCTCCCGCAGCGAGCTGATCGCCGCCCAGCGCAGCCTGGACGACGTCCGCCAGCTGATCGGGGCCGACTCCCTGGCCTACCTCACCCTCGAGGGGCTGCGGCACGCGCTGGATTTCGGCCAGGAGCCGCGCGGCTTCTGCTTCGCCTGCCTGGACGGCGCCTACCCGGTGGAGGTGCCCCAGCAGCTCGAGATGGACAAGCTGGCCCTGGAAGGGTGAGCGCGCTGTCCGCGCGCTCCCCGGCGTGCGGGGGACCTGAGACGTGACCGAGATCCGCTACGCCGACGCCGGCGTCGACCGGGCCGGGGCCGCCGCCCTGGTGCCGCGGCTGCGCCAGCTGGCCGCCCGCAGCCACGGCCCCGAGGTCCTGGAGGGGATCGGCGCCTTCGCCGGCTGCTTCCAGCTGCCCAAGGGGGGGCCGGCGGACCCGGTGCTGGTCAGCTCCACCGACGGGGTCGGCACCAAGGTCAAGGTGGCGGCGGCGGTCCACCGTCACCGCGGGATCGGCATCGACCTGGTCAACCACTGCGTCAACGACGTCCTCACCACCGGGGCTCGGCCGCTCTTCTTCCTGGACTACTTCGCCAGCGGCCGCCTGGAGGGCGCCATCCTCGAGGAACTCGTCCACGGGATGAGCGAGGCCTGCCAGGGGGCCGGCTGCGCCCTCATCGGCGGGGAGACCGCGGAGATGCCGGGGGTGTACGGGCTCGGCGACTACGACGTCGCCGGCTTCCTGGTCGGGCTGGTGGACCGGGCCCAGATGCTGGGTCCGGCCCGGGTCCGGGCCGGTGACCGCCTGGTGGGGCTGCCCAGCAGCGGCCTGCACACCAACGGCTACACCCTGGTCCGCCACCTCTGCACCCTGCGCGAGATCCCCTACGAGCGGACCCTGCCCGGCACCGACCGGCCCCTGCAGGACCTGCTCCTCGAGCCCCACCGCAGCTACCTGCCGGCGGTGACCGCGCTCCAGGCGGCGACGGAGGTCCACGCCATCGCCCACATCACCGGCGGCGGCATCCTGGAGAACCTCCCCCGGGCCCTGCCCGATGACTGCGCGGCCATCGTCGACCCCGCGGCGTGGACGGTGCCGCCGCTCTTCCGGGCCCTGGCCGAGCTGGGGCCCGTGCCCGAGGAGGAGTGCTGGCGGACCTTCAACATGGGCGTCGGGATGATCTGCGCCATCCCGGCCGAGGGCCCGCTGCCGGCCGAGGTGGCCGGCCTACCGCTGTGGCCGCTCGGCGTGGTCGTGCCCCGCAGCGGTCCGGACCGCGTCCACCTTCGGGCCGTCTGATGGAGCCCCGGGGGGTGGGAGTCCTGGTGTCGGGGCAGGGCACCAACCTGGAGGCGCTGCTGCGGGCCGAGGCCGAGCCCGGCTTCCCGGCGCGGGTGGTGGGGGTGGCCGGCAACCGAGGGCGCTGCCGCGCCCTCCAGCTGGCCGCGGACCGGGGGCTGCCCACCCAAGCGCTGCCGGCCGGACGCTTCGGGGGGGACCTGCGGGCCCGCGACGCCGCCCTGGCGACCTGGTTCCACGGCGTGGGTGCTGACCTCCTGGTCTGCGCCGGCTACGACCGGGTCCTGCAGGCCCCCCTCCTGGAGGCCTTTCCCGGCCGGATCCTCAACGTCCACAACAGCCTGCTGCCGGCCTTCGGCGGCGGGATGGATGCGGTCGAGCTGGCCCTCCGGCACGGCGTGAAGGTGTCGGGCGCCACCGTCCACCTGGTCGAGGGCGTCACCGTCGATGGGGGCCCGATCGTGCTCCAGGCCGCGGTGCCGGTGGAGGAGGACGACACCCCCGCCACCCTGCTCCAGCGCATCCACCGGCAGGAGTGGGTCCTGCTGCCGGAGGCGGTCCGCCTGCTGGCGGCGGGGCGGCTCCGGCGCGAGGGCCGGCGGGTGCGGATCCTGCCCGCGGCCGCGGGAGCGCCCGCCGCCGCCGCTCGCCGATGAGGCCGCGGCGGGCGCTCCTCGGGCCCTCGGACAAGTCCGGCCTCCTGGAGCTGGCCCGGGCCCTGCACCGCGCCGGCGCCGAGCTGATCGCCACCGGCGGTACCCACCAGGTCCTGGCCGGGGCCGGCCTGCCGGTGACGCCGGTGGCGACCGTGACCGGGGTGCCGGAGTTCCTGGGGGGGCGGGTGAAGACGCTCCACCCGGCCATCCACGGCGGGATTCTCAGCCGCCGGGGCCATCCCGAGGACGAGGCCGAGATGCGGGCCCTGGGGTTCGCGCCGATCGACCTGGTCTGCGTCAACCTCTACCCCTTCGCGGCCACCGTCGCCGCCGGCGCCGATCCCGCCGCGGTCATCGAGGCCATCGACATCGGGGGCCCGACCCTGCTGCGGGCGGCGGCCAAGAACCACGCCCACGTGGCGGCGCTCTCGCACCCGCGCCAGTACCCTCTGGTCATCGCGGCCCTGGAGGGGGACGGTGAGCTGCCGGCGTCGCTCCTGCGCCAGCTGGCGGCGGCGGCCTTCGCCCACACCGCCGCCTACGACGCCGCCGTGGCCGCGGTCCTGAGCGCCCCCGGGCCGCCGCGGGCGGGGGCCGATCCGGCGGAGGCGTGGCCCGGCGACTGGGCGGTGGGCGGGCCCCGCCTCAGCGGGCTGCGCTACGGCGAGAACCCGCACCAGGCGGGAGCGCTGTACCGGCTGGGGCCGGTGGCGGGGGGGGTGGCGTCCGCCGAGCAGGTGCAGGGCCCGCCGCTCTCCTTCACCAACTGGCTGGACAGCGACGCCGCCTACGGGGCGGTGCGGGAGTGGCCCGAGCCCCTGGCGGCGGTGGTCAAGCACACCACCCCCTGCGGGATGGCGGTCGGGGCCACCGCCGCCGACGCCATCCGCGCCGCCCGCGACTGCGACCCCCGCTCCGCCTACGGGGGGATCGTCGGCGTCAACCGGCCCCTGGACTCGGCTGCGGCCGGGGCTCTGACGGAGAGCTTCCTGCACGCCGTGGTCGCCCCCGCGGTGACGCGGGACGCCCTGCCGGTCCTGGCGGGGCGGCCGGGCCTGCGGGTGCTGGTCGTGCCCCCGCCCACCCCGGGGGCGGCCGCCGCCGCCGCGCTCGACGTGCGCGCCGTC
>JAKABB010000105.1 GCA_021802045.1 bacterium | reverse complement strand
ACGTGAGACCAGCGCTTCGGCGCGGGCGGTTCGCGGTGAGGCCAGAACCGAACCCAGCAATGGGGGAGGAACCCCGCGAGGGGTGCTACAGCAGTGGGCTTACTAAAGTTCACTCAGTGGTAACGGGATGAGGACTGCGTCTGCCGCGAGCAGGGCGGCGCGGCTGATCGCTCCAAGATTGGGCCCGACGTCGACGAGTACCGCGTCGGCCCGCACCGCCCGCACACCCTCACGGATCATGCGATGACGATCGCGTAATCCCGTCCTGACCTCGCTGGCGCGGTGCGGACGGACGGGGGTCCCCACGCCGCTGAACTCGGGTGCGGGCCGCTGACCGGCCGGCGACGCGACTTCCCGCAAGATAAGGTAATGTACGTCGAACCATGAGCATCGCAGACATCGGTCCCCGTCCCCAGGCGTTCAACCTGGAGAGCGAGACGCTCGAGAACCCGAACTACCGCACCGTGGCCTGGAGCGGCAACTACCTGCAGGTCACCCTCATGTCGATCCCGGTCAACGGCGACATCGGACTAGAGCAGCACCCTGACACCGACCAGTTCATTCGGCTCGACCGTGGCCGCGGTCGAGCCCAGATGGGACCCGGCAAGGACGAACTGACCTTCGACCAAGAGGTAACCGACGGCTGGTGCGTCATCGTTCCGGCCGGCAGCTGGCACAACGTCACCAACATCGGCGACGAGCCGATGCAGGTCTACACCGTCTACGCGCCGCAACACCACAAGCCGGGCAAGGTGCACCAGACCAAGGCGATCGCCGACACCGACACCGACGACGAACCGGCGGACTGGTCTGTTCAACCAGACCCGGTCGCAGACCAGCACGCCTAAGCTGAGCCGCCGGACCAGGACGTCCGCTGCAGCCACCCTCAACGCGGCTCCGCTCGCCCGGTCATGCCGCTGAGCAGCAGGCGGCATAGCGTTACGCTCATCAGCGTAAGGCGTTTGGTGTCAAGTCTTTGGTCGGTGCCTCGTCCGTCGTCAGTCCCTGCATAGCCGTAATGGCGTTGCTCATTGAACGTCCTCCGCTGCGATTTCCGCCCACAGCACGACGAATGGCTGGACCTCCAACGCCGTTTGCGCGAGAATGGCAGTGAATTAGCGACCATCTTGCACACGTCGAGGCCCGGCCCATGTACACCATACAGCCTCCGCTCTCGCGTTCAAGGCCTTCTGGCTCAGTGACGTCAGCGACCAGTTGGTCCTGGTGCTGGGCGCTCTGGACCTGGATCCCCTCTGCCGCCGCCTGGGCGAGGGCCGGTACGGGGCGGGGCGCCGCGAGGCAGGCCCCCGGATCCTCCTCCAGGCGCTGATCGCCGGCTGGGTCTACGACCTGCATTCCATCGCCGAGTTGCGGCGGGAACTCCTGCGGAACGGCAGCCTGCGGCTCCTGGTCGGGATCCCCTCGGCCGCCCGGATCCCCTCCGAGGACGCCTTCGGGCGGCTGATCGCCCGGCTGGCCGCGCCGGACGACCTGGTCGCCGCCCTGTTCCAGCGCACCGTGACCCGGCTGCGCCGGCGGGCGACCGAGCTGGGGCAGCAGGTCGCCATCGATGCCACCGCGATCGACGCCGGGTCGGAGGGCAATCGGGCCCTCCCCGCCGACCCGGATGCCCGCTGGAGCCAGCGCGGGTTCAGCGCCAAGGGTCGGGCGGGCTGGTGGTTCGGGTACCAGCTCCACCTCGCCGTCGACACCCAGGCCGAGCTGCCCCTCGCGTGCACCGTGACGCCGGCCAACGTGGCCGACAGCACCCAGGTGGCCCCGCTGTTGGACGCCGTCGCGGCGCAGCAGCCGGCGGGCCACCTGCAGGCGGTGATGGCCGACGCCGCCTACGACGGCACCGACCTGTATCAGGACACCTGGGGGGCGGCGCCCTGCCGATTCTCGACTTCAACGACCGGGGCTGGGCGCCGCCGGAGGGCTACACCGCCGACGGGTGCCCCCAGTGCCGGTGCGGCCAGCGGCTGCGCTATCGGGGCCGGGACCGGGTCTACGCCAAGTACGGGCGGGGCGCCGGCTGCCGCCGCCCCGGGAGCGGCCTCTGGCGCTGGTGCATCGACGAGGACATCCGTCTCCACCCGCCGCTGCCCCGCCACACCCCCAAGTGGGCCCGCCTCTACGCCCAGCGCGCCGTCGTCGAGCGGGTGAACTCGCGGGGCAAGCAACACGTCCGGCTCCGCGACGTGCGCCACCGCGGCCTCGCCAAGGTCCGGGTCCACGCCGGCCCGAGCTGCCTGGTCATGGTCGCCGGCGCCCTGGGCATGATGCAGGCGGGCCACCCGGAGTGGGCCCGCACCGTCGTGCGGCTGGCCAGCTGCCCCCCGCTGACCCGCCGCACGCCCAAGACCGGCGTCAGCGGGCCCGCGTGCGGGACCCCCACGCCGGCCCGCCGCGGTCCCGCGTGGCCAGGCGCCATCGCCACGCCATTCATGCCCCTGGGCTTCCACCCCGTGGCCGCTCCGCTGGCGTTCCCAAGCCTCCTCCCCGGCTCCGCCTCGCAATTAGGCGGGAGCCTCAGACTCGCTACCCCGGAACCGACCTGGTGCTCCGCGACTCCGTCAATCAGCCACCCTGCGTTGCATGAATTTCAGGCCCGTGTCAGGAGTCCTGGCCTCCGGCAGGTGGCGATCGTCCAGGTGCCTGGGGCCGGGGCGCCCCCCGCCTCTTCCAGCTCGCTGCCGCCGCCTGGCCGAGCACCGGCCCTGATCTCAGCCCGGATACACACTTGAGTTCCCGCTGCGCAAGCCGGGAGAGGGGGACCGATGGGGCCCGCGGGTTGGAGCGGCCCGCTCAGTATCTCGCGGTCCCAGTCCCCTCGGCGAGGGAACCGGTCGCCAACACCCTCTGGCGGTCCAACCACCCATGTTCGCTGAGAACGCCGAACGCGAGCTCCACCTGTGCTGGCGTAAAGCGCCTCTTGCGCTCGCCCCAAGCCCGGACAGCCTCTTTCGCTTCTTCGGGATTGCGTGCGGCTTCGCGAGTAGCGGCCCAGTGCACAGTCGTTAGAAGTTCGAGGCCGAAGGGCGTCTCGAAGCCAGACACCAACTCCGCTACTCGCTCGATCCGTCTCCTGGTTTCCGGAGTCCCAGCCAAGAACGCCTGCGCATCCTCGACGGCACCTGGAACCAGCTCCAGCTGCTTACCGGGCTGGTCGCCCCCGTCACCGTACCCGGAGACCAAGTGCCCTTCAACAAGGACCAGAACACTCCGGAGATTCTCCGCATACGGACCGTGGGGTGCCTTTACGTACCTCAAGCGGAGTCGCTCTCCCGACTCCTGCATGAGGTACATCAGCTTATGAACCTCCAGCAGCGTCACGAACGGGTCCAGCAATCCCCCAATGTAGCGCTGCATTAGCCCAACGAGAGCCGCGCGGCCCGCCGTCATCTTCGGCGCGAGCGGGCGCTTGGCCATCGCCCGTCCGCCACCGGAGATGCTTGGCTCGTACACGATCACCCGAACATCGGCCAAGTCACCCAGCGCCGCCACGATGCGTGCTCTGACGGACGCCCACTCCAGCCCGCCGAGTCCGGAGCCGAGAGGCGGCACGGCGACAGACCCGATGCCTCGTGCTTGAATGTCACTGCGAAGAGCACACAGCCCCGCTTCGATGTCCTCGATACGACTGGGGCCACGCCAGTGACGCTTGGTTGGGAAGTTAATGATGTAGCGTGGGTTCGTGATCGTCTTCCGGTCGTAGGTGAACATGCGACCAGGTTGGACGTCCGACCGCCGGCACGCTTCTGCATAGGCTTTGTAGTTATCCGGGAACGCGTTCTTGAATTGGAGCGCAACCCCTCTGCCCATGACACCAACGCAGTTGACCGTGTTGACGAGGGCTTCCACATCAGCAGACAGGACATCGCCGGTTTCGAAGGTCAGCATGGGTACTCCTAGTAGTACCAAGTGGGCATGACTTCGACCGGTGGTCGGTGCGCGGCCCCAGCCATCGCGGCGTGAACCTGCCGTCCGACCTCTCGCGAGTGGACACCAACGCGCTCCACCAAGTTCCACGGGAAATCGCTCTCAAAGAGGAACTCCGCTTGTTTCCCCTCCTTGACTTCAGCGGATGAGAAGTCCCTCGCGGTCACTGACGACCAGTCCACTCGGCCGAGTTCGCCCAAGCCTGACCAGAATGAGGCGTACCGAGCTGCGGCGTTAGATGCCGAGAACGCCCAGCGCCGACGGTTTGCCGTGGCCCACGCGACGACTGCGTACAAGTCCGCCTGCAAATGAACGATGGGCCCTTGCCCGCCTCGATAGCTCAGCTCGGGATGGTTCGCTCGGTGAATGACGTACAGCATGATCGACCGCGGGCAGAAATAGAAAGGGACGTAGTCGCCGACCATGGTGCCCGAGTGACACGACACCGGGAGGGTTTGGCGTCGCTCCTTGATTCCACTCATGCCGATGACGAGGACATCCTGCCTGCTTCGGACCACCGCGTCGCACCACAGACAGCCTGCCCTGACAATCGACTGGAGGTTGCCGACGTGGACGATATGGTACAGCTTGGGCTCGAGGGGTGTCGGCATGCTGGAGGGCCACCGTCTCCAAGTCGTTTCCGGCATCAGCCCACTTCCGAGGGATCCGTAGCATGGTAGCGTCGGCACCGGCCCGTGGGCAGCGCCAACCCATGGGGTTCCCCCACGAGCACGAACGGGGAGCGCACTCGCCAGGGGTCACGACCATGCCCGTCGAGTTCGCGAGTGAGGGCTTCGGTGGCCACGCATGGATAACGACGCCGTCGCTGGCGGCGACCGGGGACCGCGTACCCCCGCCGGTCGCTACCTGCGACGCCTGGTCAGCCTGTGGCTCCGCTTCCCCTGGGGTCATCGCGCACAGCCTTCGGATCGGCCCCCTTGGCACCGCCACCCAGCGGGGAACCTGGACGCCCGCTCAAGTCCTACCGCTCCGCTGGGGCCAGGGGGGAGCCCTCCCGCTCGCAGCTGCCATCCCCCACTCCGAAGTCGCACAGGGCCATGGAGGTGTCTAGGCGGAAGGACCACAAGAAGACTGGCGTTAGATGCGAGCGGTCCGGACGGCGTCTGTTGCGGCGGACCCGGGAGCTGCCCTGGGGCTGGCACAGGCGGCCCCTGGACGGGAGCCGTGGCAGCGGCGGGGCGGCCCGAGCGGGTCGAGCTGAGTCAGGATGGCCCGCTGGCTGGGGGGGCGGCGGGAGGGCAGGGCCCCGTGGCCAGGTCCCGCAGGGGCGAGGCCGCTGGCGGTCTCCCTCGCCTCGCCGCTCCAGCCGGCCGGTCGGAGCGCTCCTCGCGCCCTCGTGGCCGCTCCGCCCGCCGGTCCGGAAAGCCCTCGGCTGACGGGGGGCCAGGATGGCCAATGGTGCCCCGGCGGAGGTCGAGCGGGTCGTCCACCCGGGCGAGACCGGCGGCACCGGGGCGGAGCGCGCGCCTGGGGGCGCGTGGGTTGCGATGCCCGACCCCGCCACGACGGTCTGGAGTCCGCCGCCGCCCGCCCCTCCCGGGTGGCGGCCGGCAGGCGCAGGACGAAGCCGGTGCGAGCGCCCCAGGTGATGGAGGACGATGGTCGACGTGGTGACCCCGAGGGCGGACCCGCGGCCCACCCTGTTCGCCGGCTGCGAGCCGGCCGTCCTCGCCGACCACCGCGGGTGGATCCTGGCGGTGGGGGCCGGGGCCCGGGAGGCGGCCGGGTCCGCCGCCAGGGTCGTCGAGCTCGAGGGGCGCGCCCTCCCGGGGCTCGGGGACGCCCACATCCACCTCGACTGGCTGGTGCGGCTGCGGTCCACCCTCGACCTGCGCGCGACCCGCTCGCTGCCGGAGGTGCTGGATCGCGTCCGGGAGGCCGCCGGGGCCCTGCCGGCCGACGCCTGGGTGATCGGCCAGGGCTGGGACCACACCCGGTGGCCGGAGCCCCGCTGGCCGCGGCGGCGGGACCTGGACGACGCGGCCGGTGGGCGCCCGGTCCTCCTCCACCGCGTGGACGGCCACTCGGTCTGGGTCAGCAGCGCCGCGCTGCGCGCCGCCGGCATCCACCGGGAGGCGCCGGCCCCCCCGGGGGCGGTCATCGACCGCGACCCCGACGGGGAGCCCAGCGGCATCGTGCGCGAGGCACCGGACCTGTTCGCCGCCGCCCGGTCCGGCGAGGACCGGGCGGCGTACGCGCAGCGGCTGGCCGCGGTCCTGCACGAGCTGGCGGCCCTGGGGCTCTGCTGCGTCCACACCATGGACCCGCCGGAGACCCTCTTCGCCCTGCAGCGGCTGCGCGCGGCGGGCCGGCTCCCGATCCGGGTGGTGGTCAACCTGCCGGCGGCGAGCCTGCCCGCCGCCCGCCAGCTGGGGATCCGCAGCGGCTGGGGCGACGCCCGGCTGCGGGTCTGGGGGGTCAAGGCCTTCCTGGACGGCTCCCTGGGCAGCCAGACCGCGGAGATGCTGGACGGCACGGGGGTCGCCCAACTGCCCGGCCGGGAGCTCCCGGAGCTGGTGGCCCAGTGCGCCGCCGCCGAGCTCAACTGCTGCCTGCACGCCATCGGCGACGGCGCGGTGCGCCGGGCCCTGGTGGCGCTGGAGGGGCCACGGCGCCCGTGGCCCGGCTGGCGCCCGCGCATCGAGCACGCCCAGTGCGTGGCCCCCGAGGATCTCCCGCGCTTCCGCGGCACCGGGACGGTCGCGTCCATGCAGCCGATCCACGCCCCCGCCGACCGGGAGGTGGCGGACCGGCTCTGGGGGCCACGGGCCCGCCACGCCCACGCCTGGCGGGCCCTGCGCAGCGCCGGGGTCCCGCTCGCCTTCGGCTCGGACGCCCCCGTCGCCTCCCCCGACCCCCTCCTGGGGCTCGAGGCCGCCACCGGCTGGCGGACCCGGGCCGGCTGGCACCCCGAGCTGGCGCTGACCCGGGCCCAGGCCCTGGCGGCGTACACCCGGGGGGTCGCGTTCGCGGCCGGGATGGAGCGGGAGTGCGGACGGCTGGCGCCCGGCTACCGCTGCGACCTCACCGTCGTCCGCGGGACCCAGGTGGTGGCCACGGTCGTCGGCGGTCGGGTGGTCCACCGCCTCCCGGCGCCGCCGTGGGGGTCCGCCGCGGGCAGGGCCGGGCCGGCCCCCCGCACCGGCCAGCCAGACCTCGACCATCCCCGCCCGCGCTGTCCGGGGCCCGGCCCTGCCTGACACCGCGTGGGCCCGGCCCGCCCCCCGGCGCCGTCCACGGCCGCCCGCCTCCACGTCGCTCGCGGGCTCCCACCGGACGCGCGGGTCCACGGTCCCCCGTACGAGGCGGTTCGGCACGCCAGCCCCCCAAGGGCCGGCCCGGCCAGCCTCCCGGCGCCCTCCCACCTCCCCCGCGGGAGGCGGCTGCGGCCTGGGGCTCTCCCTCCTTCCAGGGTCCGGCGGTCAGCGGCGGTGATGCCTCCGGTGGGGGCCATCGCGCCGCGGCGGCCACACCGACACTTCGGGGGGACCGGCGACCGGACGCCGCCCGTCAACGGCCGCCTGGTCGGTAGGCGAGGATCGGGCAGCGGGGGCCGGGGGCGCTGCCGAGTGCGATGTCGAGCGTGACCACGGGTGCCCCAAGCATCTCGGCGAGGGCGACGTATGAAGCGTCGTAGGTGGTGAGGTTGTGACGGAGCTCCCAGGCGCGCCTGGCGAGCGGAGCGTACGGCCAAAGCTGGAGGGGCAGGGCGACGAGATCCGCATGAGCGAGCGTGGCCTGGGACGCGTCGAGGCGACCGGTGATCGTCTGCCGACGGAAGATGTTGGCGGCTTCGAACAGGGCCAGCTCCGGCGCGGCCAGGGCGGCCCCGGTCGTGACGGCGGAAACCCAGCTCCCGGCGGGGCCCGAGTCGCCCAACAGGGCGACGAGCGCCGACCCGTCCAGCACGAACGACAGCCCCGGCTGGTCACTCACCGACGGTCGGCGTCGCGGTCAGCGAGGATGGCGGCCACGTCCAGGACGGTCCCGGTCAGGCTCGCCCGCTGGCGAGCGTGACCGACGACCTCTTCCAGGCTCTGCGTCGATGCCGCCTGGAGCAGCTGGGCCAAGAGGTACGCCTGGAGGGACCGGCCCGAACTGGCGGCTCGGGCTGCCAGCACGTCTCGCACCCCCTCGGGAACGTGGCGGACCGTGATCGTGACCGGCATGCCTGCATATTAGCGTCATTGACGCCGCTCTGTCATCACAGCCTGTCCCGAGCCCGATCCCTCCCACCCCGCCGCCGGCCGGTTACGAGGGCGTCCCGGTCGGCGAACGGCGGACTCCCCGCCCGCGGATCCCCGTGGCGGCCCGCCGCCACCGGGCCGGACCGACCCAGCAGCCGTCACTGGCCGGCTCAGCCACCATGGACATGCGGCTCGGCCACCACGCCCGAGCGGCCCGCCTGCTGCGCTGCCCGCCGTGCTGGCCCCGATCCCGTCCGCCCCCATCGCCGCCCCCGTCGGGTCGCGGCGGCCCGCGCCGCCACGCGGCCCTTGCCTGACCGCCGGAGCTCGCCGCTCAGGCAGGGGTGGGCTGGCCAGATCGCCCCGGTCGTCGTGCCCGCCGGCACCGATCCCCGCTCATTCGGAGGGCGGCGGCGCGGCCTCCCCGTCAGGCGGCTGGGGGCCA
>JAKABB010000104.1 GCA_021802045.1 bacterium | reverse complement strand
TGCTGCTGGACGATCTGCACTGGGCCGACGCCGACTCGCTCAGCCTGGTGCGACTGCTGGTGCGCCACCTTCCCCCCGCCCGAGGGGTGGCCGTGCTGGCGGGGCTGCGGCCCTGGCCCGCGGCGGCCGGGGGCGCGGCGGCCGAGCTGGCGGCCGGCGGCCACGCGCGGGTGGTGCGCCTGCTCCCCCTCAGCCCGTCGGCCTCGGCCGCGCTGGTGGGCGGCCTGCGAGAGGGCGCTGCGAGCGGGGCGGCGGTGCCGGCGGACGACATCGAGAGGTGCGAGGGGAACCCCTTTCTGCTGCGGCACCTGGCGGGGCGGGTCGTCGCGGGCCGTCCCGCCGACCCGGACGCCCGGCCGGGCGGGGCGACCCAGGGGCTTCTGCTGGCCCGCTTCACGGGCTTCGACGCCGCCGCCCTCCGGTACGCGCGCGCGGCCGCGGTCCTGGGCGTTCGGTTCCGGGTCGCCGTGGCCGGCGGGCTGACCGACCTGGCCCCGTCCGCGGCCGGGGCGGCCCTGGAGGCCCTGCACGCGGCCGGCCTGCTGCGCACCGTCGATCCGGCAACGGCGGCCTTCACCCACGCCCTGCTCCGCCAGGCGCTCTACGAGGACCTGGCCCCGCCCGTCCGCGGCGGCATGCACGCCGCCGCCTTCCGGCTCCTGTGGGAGCAGGGCGTGCCCGCTGGGGAGGCGGCGGCCCACGCCGTGGCCGCCCACCTGCTGGGAGACCCGGACGCTGTGGCGGCCACCGAGCGGGCGGGCATGGACGCCCTGGCCCAGGGGGCGCTGGAGGCCGCGGTCCCCTGGATCAAGGCCAGCCAGGAGCTGGCCGGGGAGCGGGCCGGGCCCGCCCTCCGCCTGCGCCTGGCCGAGGGGCTCCATGCGGCCGGCGCGCCCTCGGAGGCCGCGGCCGCCTGCCGGGCGCTGCTGAGCCAGCCCGACTTGGACCTGGACCAGCTGGCCGAGGCCAACCGGCTCCTGGGGCGAGCCCTCTTCCAGCTGGGGGAGGCGGAGAGTGCGGTGGACTGCCTGCGCCGCAGCGCGGGCCTGGTGGCCCAGGGCCGGCCCTCGATGTCCATCGAGGCGCTGCTGGAGGCGTCCCTGGTCACCCTCTACACCCACGGGCCCCGACGCTCCCTGGGGCTGGCCGAGGAGGCCAAGAGCCTCATCGGCCGGGAGACCGACCCGTCCCTGGCGGCCTGGGTGGGATCCGTCCACGGTCAGGCCCGCCTGCTGCTGGGCGACGGGGGCGGCGCGGAGGAGGTGAGCCGGGCCCTGGAGCGGCTGCAGGGCAGCGGGGGGATCCGCGGCCTGCACGGGTCCGCGGCCTACGGGCCGCGCCTGGCGCAGCTCCAGGTCGCCAAGGTCACCGAGCGGTTCGACGAGGCCATCGCCGCCTACCAGGCGGCGGGGCGCGAGGCGGCCGGCACCATGATCCCCCTGGCGACGAGCCTCTATGGGGTGGCGCACGCGGACACCCTGTCCCGGTTGGGGCGCCTGCAGGAGGCCAAGCGGCTCCTGCAGACGGCCCGTGAGGAGGGCTACGGCGTGGTCGCACGGAGTCCCTGGGCGACGGTGGGGCTGGCGCACGTCCACTTTGAGCTGGACGAGCCCGAGGAGGCCGCCGCCTGCTGCCTGGTCGTCGAGGCGGCCCTGCGCGCCGACGGCGACGGCCTGCCCGCGCTGCGCATCTGGCGCGGACGGGTTCGGGCCGGCCTGGCCCTGCAGCAGGGTGACGCGGACGCCGCCAGCGCCCTGATGACCAGGGTGGAGGCGATCGCCGGCAGCGCCGGGGTGGTCGAGCCCTGCGCGGTCCCGTGGTACGCGGTGGCGATCCACGCCCACCTGGCCGCCGGCCGGCCGGCCGACGCCGGCCGGGTCCTGGACAAGCTGGACACGGCCTCCGCGGGGACCAGTCGCCGCTGGCCCCGTGCGGTGTCCGCTCGCGGCCGGGCCCTCCTGGCCGACCTCGCCGGCGACCGGGACACGGCCGAGGGGCTGTTCGCCCAGGCGCTGGAGTGGCACCGCGGCCTGCCCATGCCCCTGGAGGAGGTCGAGACCCTGATCGCCTACGGGGCCTTCCTGCGTCGCAGCGGCGCGCCCGTCAGGGCCCGCAAGGCGTTGGGCCGCGCCGAGGGGATCGCTGACGGTTGCGGCGCGCTCCGCCTTCAGCGCCTGGCCGTGCAGGAGCTGCACGCCGCTGCCGGCCGGAGGCGGCGCCGGGCCGCCGGGCCGGGGCTGACCCCGGTCCAGTCCACGGTGGGGGCACTGGCCGCGCAGGGGCTGACCAACGCCGAGATCGGCCGGCGCATGTTCATCTCCACCCGGACGGTGGAGCACCACCTGACCGCCATCTACGCCAACCTGGGCATCACCTCCCGCCGCCACCTGCGACGCTTGGTGGAGGGCGGTGCCGTCTGGGGCGAGAAGGCGGACGGGGCCGCCGGGCCACCCGACGGGAACGGCCCCTCAGCGGGCGACTGGACCGCCGGGGCCGAGGCTGGCACCGGGCGCGGGCCGCGGGTGGTGCGGGATGAGACGGGGCGCCCCGCCGGCCGCGTGCCGCACGGTGGCGATGAGCTGACGGGGCTGGCGGGCAGTGGCGGTCCCGTTCCCGGCGCGCGCCCCCGCGTCGTCCCGATGCCCGCGAGAGGTGGCCGCGCCGATGACCCTCGGGGCCCATTGCCGGTGGGGTCCGGGCGGCGCGGGCGGGTTCCCCCGGCAGCGGCGGCCGGGGCTGGTGCCGCGGATGAGTCCGACCTTGACGAGCGGCTGCGCGCGCGGGCGGCGGCGGCGGCGGGCGGCGCCGCGGAAGACGGGCTGGAGCGCTCCGGGCCCGGTGGCCGTCCCTGATCTCCTCGCCAGGTCGGGCCGGGCGAACGCTGTCAGCCGGTGGGGCCCGTCCGTGACCCTGGACGATCTCGCCGGATTGCGTCATTCCCGGTCACAGGTCCCCGCGGCGGGCCCGGGGGCGGGTCGACGCGCTGGTCGAAAGGGGCGAGGCTGGAGTAGTCGGGCGCGGACCGCTGGCACCGGCGCCGCGGCACCTGAAGCGGGCGCCGATCCCTTGCCGCGGCCACCAAACCGGAGTGCAAGGACTGCGCCGTGCCCGGCGCGGCCCGCGAACGGCCAGCCGCTCGAGGGTGCCGGGAACGACGCCTGGGACACCTGGGCCCCCGCCGCGGCCCGGTCGACCCCGCAGGGAGCCACGTCCTCGCTGCCCGGACGCGCAGGGCCGATGGTCGCGCCGGGACTGGGCTCTGGGGCCGCCTGGGCGGCCGGCTCGCGGACCAGGTCGACGCCGTCACCACCCCGGCCCGCCAGGGGGCGACGCCCTGTCCGCCGCCCGTCCGAAGGGGTACGCTCTCGAGCGGATGAAGGCCGAGGGGGGCAGGGTGATCCGGGGGCATCTGCAGGCGCCCGCTGGCCCACGCCCGGTCGCCGGCCCGGTCGAGGGACCGCGTCTGCCCGGAGGTGGCATGGGGCCGGTCACAGGTTGCGCCGCCGGCGACACCGGCGCCGCCCTGGTCCGGCGCGTCCAGGACTGATGCCCGCCGTGCCGTCGCCAGCGAACCCGGTCCTGTTCAGCCCCCCGCGGGTCCTGGCGGAGGCTCGCCCGGACGGCTCCCGGTGGCTGCGATCGGCCACCCCGCTCCGGTCGTACGCCCGCAGCGTGGGCGCGCTGTTTCGCGCCGGGGCGGCCAGCTGGCCCGACCGGGTGCTGGCCGGGCAGCGAGGCGCGACCGGTTGGCGGACCGTCACCTGGGGCGCGGCCCGCGAGGCGGTCGACGGCCTGGCCCAGGCCCTGGTGGACCGGGGCCTGGCCGACCGCCCCGTCATGATCCTGTCCGGCAACTCCGTCGAGCACCTGCTCCTCACCCTGGCCGGGCACGCCGTGGGTGCCCCGGTGGCGCCGGTGAGCACGGCCTACTCCCTGCTCAGCCGGGACCACGACAAGCTCCGCGCCATGGCCGACCTGGTCGATCCCGGCCTGATCTTCGTCGACGACCGCGACGCCTACGGCCCGGCCCTGGAAGCGCTCCGCGGTCCCGGCCGGGTGGTGGCCGGCCCCGGCCCCAGCGGGGAGCCTCAGTCCCTGGGGTTCGACGAGCTGGCGGCGACCCGGCCGGGGGCGGCGGTGGCCGAGCGTGCGGCCGGTGTCGGCCCCGACACGGTCGCCAAGTACCTCTTCACCTCCGGCTCCACCGGGCGGCCCAAGGCGGTCATCAACACCCACCGCATGCTCTGCTCCAATCAGCAGATGATGCGGCAGGTGTGGCCCTTCCTGGCCGAGGAGCCGCCCGTCCTCCTCGACTGGCTCCCCTGGAGCCACACCTTCGGGGGCAACCACAACCTCAACATGGTGCTGGCCAACGGCGGGACCGTGTGGATCGACGACGGCCGCCCGGCACCGGCCCTCCTGGAGCGGACCCTGCGCAACCTGGCCGAGGTGAGCCCCACCATCTACTTCAACGTCCCCGCCGGCTACGCCCTGCTGGTCCCGGCCCTGGAGCGCGACCGCGAGCTGGCCCGCCGGTTCTTCTCCCGGCTGCGCCTGGTGTTCTTCGCGGCGTCGGCGCTGCCCCAGGGCCTGTGGGATCGCATCGAGGCGCTGTCCAGCTCCGTGGGCCGGTCGGTGCCGATGACCACGTCCTGGGGGGCGACCGAGACCGCGCCGGCGGGGACCTCCGCCCACTACCGCTCGGGCCGCGCCGACTGCATCGGCGTGCCGCTGCCCGGGGTGGAGATCAAGCTGGTCCCGGTCGGCGACAAGACCGAGCTGCGGACCCGCGGCCCCAACGTGACCCCGGGGTACCACCGAGACCCCGACCGCACCCGGGCAGCGTTCGACGAGGACGGCTTCCACCGCAGCGGGGACGCCGTGTGCCTGGTGGACCCCGCCGACCCCACCGCCGGGCTGCGGTTCAACGGGCGCATCGCCGAGGACTTCAAGCTGGCCACCGGCACCTGGGTCAGCGTGGGAACGCTGCGGCCGGCGCTGGTCGACGCCAGCGACGGCCTGCTCCAGGACGCCGTCCTGGTCGGCCACGACGGTCCGTACGTGGCCGCCCTCGCCTGGCTCAACGGGGCGCAGGCGCGGGCCCTGGCCGGTCCTGGCGACGGCGACCCGTCGGCCCTGCAGGCGCTCCCGGCCGTCCGCCGGGCTTGCCAGCGCGCCCTGTATCGGCTCAACCGGGGCGCCGAGGGCACCTCCCAGCAGGTTCGCCGCCTGTTGCTGGTGGCCGAGCTCCCGTCCCTCGACGACGGCGAGATCACCGACAAGGGCTATGTCAACCAGCGGGCCGTCCTCGACCGCCGGGCCGCGCTGGTAGCGCGCCTCCTGGCCGATCCCCCAGACGGAGATGTGATCTGCTGGGAGGCCGGATGATCTGCGGCCAAGGCTGCGCTCGCGCCGCGTAGACGGGGGGCGACCTCGGCCCAGGCCCACCATGCCGTGGCGAAGGGCCGCTGCCGAACCACGGTGATGCCCCGCAGGGGGCCCGGGACCTGCCTCGGGCAGTTCCGACGGCTGGCTGCGTGCATCTGTCGGACGCGGGCCCAGGTGCCTTGGGCCCTGGGCCAGTCCATGCCATCCGGCGGCGGCGGCCCACGGAGCCGAGCGCATGTCGTCCTCGGTGGCCCCGCACGTCGCGCAGAGGACTCCGGCCCGTTCACTCAAGGTCGCAGGGCGGAACTCCGTGGAGCCGCCACGATCCAGCAGCCCCGTGGCCCCCCGGCGGCGACCCGAGCGATCCCGTCCTCTCAGGCTCCAGCTGCGACCGCGAGACGCGCCAACTGATATCCGGGCTGATCGGAGGGAAGCCCGAGGCTGGGGAGGAGGCCGGCACCGCTGGCTTGCGGCGCTGGAGGATCCGCGAGCCGCGGGCCAGATGCGGCGCAACCATCGAGCGGGGCGACGGTCGAGGCGGGGCCCTCCACGGCGGTGCGCGTCTGCGCGGCTGGCGCTGGGAAGGTCTCGGTCGTCCCCCCACCCGTGCGCCGCCGGATGCCCCACTGCCCCTCTGCACAGGGACCCGGCCGCCTAGCCGCGCCCGGGTCCGGTTGACAGGTCGGGGTCAGCGACCACGCCTGAAGGCCGCCCGAACGCGCGGGTCCAGGAGGAACCCGTACGTCATCACGGCCGTGGCCAGGAGGGGGGGCAGGGCGCCCAGCAACCCGCCGTGAGCCGCAGCTCCTCCCATGAACGGCAGCTGGACCGCCAGCAGCAGCAGCGCGCAGCCCGCGAGCGCGCCCAGGGTGAGCCGGGCGCCGTTCGACCCCTGGCCCACGGTGATGCCGCTCCAGCACAGCGCACTGACGAGCGCCATGATCCCGAACGCCACCGGGGCGATCACGAGGGCCGCCTGCGGCTGATGGACGGCCAGGGTCAGGGCCGCGAAGGCGGCGCCCATCGCGAGGCTCGCCGCGGCGAACAGGGCCGCGCCGACCCCACGGCGCCGCTGGGCCGTCAGGACCACCGCGGCGACCGCGCAGCCGACCCCGAGCGTGAACCAGGCCGAGGCTGGGGCGAGTGACCCCAGCGGGTAGGCGGTGGTGTCGGCCTGGGAGAGGAGCCCCCCGAACAGCACCAGGCTCCCCAGGACCGGCGCCGAGCCCACGAAGAGGAGCGTGGCGGCGAGGAAGGTCAGCATCCGCGCGGCGGTGAACCATCCAGAGGCCGGACGGGTGAACCCCGATGACGACGGCGCAGGCTCCACCGCGGCCCTCCCATGCTGTGGAAAGCGATTGGACCGCGGAGTCCCCTTCCCGCTCGGGGCTGCCCGCTCCCATGCTCATGATCCCTCGCGCCGGCACGATCACCGCGTCCCGAGCCGTGCCCGCCAGCACTTTGAGATCCCTGACCTCGCCCGCGAGCGCGGTTCCCCCGTTAGGGCTCGGCAGCGACCACGGCGGCCACGACCGCGGCGCCGCGCCGGGCAGGGCGCCGGAGGGCGGCCGTCCGTCGCGCCAAGGGCTCCGGCAGCTCCGTCACCAGGTCGCACCCGTTCAGACGACGGCTGGCGGGGCGCCCCGGCCGATATGCCCGGTCCGGGAGTCGGCGAGAACCACTGAAGGGGCCACCGCAGGCCACAGCCCCGCGGGTCGTAGGGGGATGACCGGCGCGGCCGCGGATCGTGACCTCGCCGCGAGACGGCTCACCCCTCCCGCGTAGAGGCCCAGCAGCGGCTGATCAGATGCCCGGTCCGAACCCGACCCTGGATCCCGCGCAGGACCGCCTCGGCCCCAGCGAGCTCCTCGACCGTGGGCTTCCCGGCCTCCCCTATGAGATCGGCCAGGTACCGATCGGTCGCCGCCATGGGCCGCCGACGGCGCAGCTCTCTCTGGACGGCCTCTTGGGGGAGCTCCGACGCCGCCGCGCAGAGCCGTTCGGGGAGGTGGCCCTGCACCCCGGGCATGCGCCTGCCCATACGCCCAGGACACCGCCGCCGCTTCGGCTCGGGACCCCTCGTGCGCACTCACGGCCTTCGTCGCAGCCGTTCCCGACCAGGCCCTCCCGGACCGCCCCGGTCTCCACCCCCCTCTGGGGCCACGGCCGGAATGGGCACGTGGACCAGGCCACGGGTCGCCGCGACGGTCCGGTGGGGGATCCTGACGCGCCGCGGTCCGGGTCCCCCCCGCCGTCCTCCGCAGCCGCTGCGCCGGTGGAGGAGTAGGGGGCTGGGGAGCCCTCGGGCCCCCGGACCCGTGGCCTCCTCGCAGCCCGCTACAGTCAGCCGCGTGCTCGCCGCCAGCCCTGCGGAGACCGCCGCCCGGATCGACGGTGGTCGGCCGGGCCCGGCAGGCGGCCGGGCGCAGGAGCCGGCGGCTGCTTGGTGATCGGAACCGTCGGGGTGGTGGCGTCGGGTGGCCTGACCGCTGTGCTGGCGGCGGCCACGGTCGCGGTCGCTGGGCGGTCGGCCCGGTGGGCGTCACGGGTGGTCGCCGCGGTCCTGGCGCTCGCCGTCGCGGCCGCGGTCCTGACCGCCCTCCTGGTGGCGGACCCCTACCCGTGGTCCAATGCGGTGGTGCTGGCCGTCGCCTGGTCGGGCGGCATCCTCTACGGACGGGTGCCGCGGCCCTGGTTCGTCGCGGTCCTCACCGTGCTGGCCCTGCTCGACCTGGCCTCCTTTACCAGCGGGGTGCAGTCGCGCGGGGGCCCGGGGATCGGCTCGGGCCCGGCCCTCGTCGGCAACATCACCGTCCTGTGGACGGGGGGCCACTTCCGCGAGGGCGTCGGCGACATCGCGGTCCTGGCCGCGGCGGCCGTGCGCTGGGCGCGGACCTGGCGCCCGGCGGCGGTCCTGCTGCTGGCTCTGGTGGCAGCCCTGGCGCCCTGGGGCTTGATCGCCGTGGGCTGGCGTGGCGGCCTGCCGCTGGTGCCGTTCGCAGCCGTCGTCTACGCCCTCTCGGTGGCCCTGGCGCGATGGCCGGGCGCGGCTCGGTGGCAGCGGCTCACCCGGGCCCCCGCGGGCGCCCTCCCCCCGCCGGGTCCCTGACCGCCGGCGGTCCGTCCCTAAGCCGGTCGCCATAAGTTCTGTCCTGGGTCTGGAGGGGGCAGGCGCCCGGAGGGGGACGCCAGAAGCTGAGCTCGGGGCGCAGGGATCTTGGTGGCTCGGCCTGGGAGGACCACGGTCGAGGG
>JAKABB010000015.1 GCA_021802045.1 bacterium | reverse complement strand
GGCGACGGGGCCGCACGCCCCGTCGGGTGGGGCCGCACGATGCGGCCCCACCCGGGGCGGCGGGTCCCCGGCCTACTTGGTCAGGTACCAGAACGGCGTGTTGAGGTACAGGAGCGGGCCCTGCACCACCCCGTGGAGCGTGGTCTTGATGGCGCTGAGCTGGGCGATGGGGGAGGGGAGCCAGAGGTCCGGCAGCTGCTGCCTCATGTAGGCCTGGTACTGGAACATGGGGGTCAGCCCGCTGGCCGTGTGGGTGGCCCCGATCAGGCGGTCGCCGGTGGTGCTGCAGTAGTTGCCCGAGTTGGCGAAGGAGCCGCAGCGCAGGATCTGGCCCCCGGTGGGGTACGGCGAGTAGGTCCAGGCGTCGGGGTTCTGCCAGTTGCCGATCTCCCAGTGGCAACCGACGCCGGAGGCGGGGTTGCAGGGGTCGACATGGCCGATCACGGTGTTGAAGGGGGCGGTGCGGAGGGCGATCTGCACCCCCACCTTGGAGGCGGTCGACTTGAAGGCCTCCATCTCCTGCTGCAGGGCCAGGTAGCCGCTGTCGTAGAGCAGGGTGAAGCTGAGCTGGGCCCCGGCGGCGATCCCGGTCCCGCAGTGCCCGGCGCCGGTCCCGGGCGAGGTGCAGGTGGTGGTGCCGTTGGCGCGCACGGTCCACCCGTGGCTGCTCAGCAGCTGGGCCGCCGCCGGCGGGCTGAACGCGTAGAGGGGCTGGCGCTCCAAGGGGTTGAGGAACTGGCTCGCGGGCGCGCAGGGGACGGGGCCGTAGCAGGCCGTGGCGGTGCCCTTGAAGATGTCCCTGATGTACTGGGGCTGGTTGATCAGGTGCTGCAGCGCCTGGCGGACGTAGAGCTGCTTCAGGATGGGGGCGACGCCGGTCCGGTTGGTGTAGTTGAGGGGCATGAAGGTCGTGGCCCAGCCGGTCTCGGGCGCGATCCGGTAGCCGTTGTGCCGGAGCAGGCCCACCTGGCTCTGGTCCTGTATCGGGACGTAGCCGTAGTCGACCGTACCCGCCCGCAGGGCGTTGAACTCGGCGGTGTCGCTGGTGAACGGTTGCAGGACGATCTCGTGCAGGTGGGGGATCGGGCCCGGCCCGCGGAAGCTGGGGCTGGCCACCGCCGTCGTGTAGCCGGTGGCCGCCGAGAAGGAGGAGATCTTCCAGGGCCCGTCGACCACCTGCCAGAGGGGGTTGGTGCCGTAGGTCGCCAACTGCCCGGACTGGGCGTTCAGGAACTTGAAGACCTGGCGGGCCCCGGCCGGGGTCATGTCGTAGTTGCCCACCGCCTGTCCCGCCGAGGTCTTGTCCCAGGCCTGCTGGGGGATGGGCGTGATCTGCAGGATCTCGTTGTACAGGAGCCAGAGGTTGTTGTAGACCCCGTTGAAGGTCAGGCTGAAGGTGTGGGCGTTGATGTAGTCCTGCTTGATGACGTTGGAGGGGAAGGCGCCGGGGACGAAGGCGTACCAGTTGGCGTAGTTGGCGTCCAGGAGGTTCATCCAGAACTGGATGTCCCGGGTGGTGATCGGCTGGCCGTCGGACCAGCGGTAGTTCTTCAGGGTGATGGTCACCACCGTGTGGCCGTTGACCACCGAGAACTTGGCGGGCTCGGCGAGGCTGAGCGCCGGGTCGACCTTGATGTGGGCGCCCGTCTGGTAGTAGTAGAGGGTCTGGTAGAAGAGGGGCTGGAAGTAGGCCAGGTTGAGGACGCTGGCGTCCTGGGTCGGGGTCAGGGGGAAGATGTAGTTGGGGGTGTTGCCGGCGGGCAGGGCATAGCTCACCGTCCCACCCTTGACCACGTGGGCCGTCGTCGCCGGGGTGGCGGCGCTGCAGGCCGAGAGCACCACCGCGGCCAGCGCGAGCACGCCGATGAGCCCAGACCGCCCCCGGCCCCGGAGCGTCCGCTTGATCCCGTCCACCGCGTCCACCATGCCCCGCCCTCCGGGACCGGCGAGCCCTGCGGCCGGCCGAAGTCCCCCAGTTGCTGACTTGTCGGGCCAAGGATACCGGGACCGCCTGGCTGGCGGTGACCGGATCGCCGGTCCCGTGGGAGCGTGGCCGCCGGTCAGGCGCTCGGCCGGGCCTCCAGGGCCGGGAGGCCCCCCGACCGCACGGTGGCGTTGAACTCCGCCGCCGGACCCGCCTCCAGCCGCTCCAGCTCGGCCAGCGCGTCCCGGGCACGACTGAAGAGCAAAGCGCCCACCGCCTTCGCCTGCTCGGTGGGCGCGGCCGCGGTGGCCGCGACGGCCTCGTTCAGGGTGCAGAGGCGACCGTCCAGCCCGGCGGGCAACTCCATGTCGTCGATCTCCGCGCGCCAGCCGGGCTGGGTCAGGCGCGCCTCCACCGCTCCGAGCGCGTCCAGCAGGACCGTGGCCGCGTCCCGGAGGGCGGTCGGGCTGTCGCGCCGGTCCCGCCAGTGGGCCAGCTGGCCCCGCAGCCGGCGGCACCGCTCGATGCCGGCGTTGACCGCGATCTGGGTGTCGCGGATCTGGAGCAGCAGCTGGTACTGGGCGGCGTAGTCCCGCGCGGTGGCCCGGGCATTGGGGTCCGGCCGGACCTCGACGTCGGCGACCTCCAGCGCGTCCCCCACCGTCAGCTCGATGCGGTAGTGGCCCGGGGGCACCACCGGGCCCGCTTCGAGGGTGTCCCGGCCCGGCTCGTCCGATGGCATCTGCCGCAGGACCGGGTTCTGGAGGCGGGCGCCCCGGGCGCGCAGGTCCCAGGCGACGCGATGCCATCCCGGTCCGGGGTCCAGGACCGCCGGTCGCGCATCCGCGTCCGGCTCCCGCTCGGGGGCCGGTTGGGCCGGGGCGGCGGAGGCGGGGCGGCCGCGAAAGCTGACGATCTCGGTGCCGGTGCGGTCGAGCACGCGCAGGGCGAGGGTGCTTGGCTCGACGGCCGCGCGCAGGTGGTAGCGGACCACGACCCCGTCCGGGGGGTTGACCCCCGCATCGAGCACGATCGCCTCCAGCCCGCCGCCCCGGGCGTGATCCACCACCACCGTCGCCGTCTCCCGGTACTGGGTGCGGGTCTCGGTCGGCGCGGGGCCTTCGCCCGTCAGGTAGCGGTAGGCCACCGGTGGGACGAGGAGCCCGCCGGCCGCGCCCCCCAGGTCCCGGGGCAGCCCGGCCAGGAGGCAGGCGTCGTCGAGGACCCAAAGGCCGCGGCCGTGGGTCGCGGCCACCAGGTCGCCGTCCTTGACCGCCAGGTCGTAGATCGGGACGACCGGCAGGTCCAGGCGCAGCGGCTCCCAGCTGTCGCCGCCGTCGCGGGATGCGTAGGGCCCGCCCTCCGTCCCCGCGAAGACCAGCCCCGGGTGCTCCGGGGCGACGCGCACCACCCGGACCCAGTCCTCGGCGCCAAGCCCCTGGGTGATGCGCTCCCAGCTCCGGCCCCCGTCGCCGCTGCGGAAGAGATAGGGGGCCCGGTCCTGGAGCCGGTAGCGCGTCGCCGCCACGTACACCGTCCCGGGTTGGTGCGGCGACAGCTCGACGCCCGTGATCCAGGCCCACTCCGGGAGCCCGGGCACGACCACCTCGGTCCAGCTGGCGCCACCGTCCTCGGTGCGGTGGAGCCGGCCGTCGTCGGTCCCGGCCCACAGCACCGCCGGGTCCTGGGGCGACTCCGCCAGCGAGGCCACGGTGCAGTAGACCTCGGCCCCGGAGGTGTCCTTGGTGATGGGCCCCCCGGCGGCCCGCAGCTTGTCGGGGTCGTTGCGGCTGAGGTCGGGGCTGATGGCCACCCAGCTGCGGCCCTCGTCCAGGGACCGGAAGACGCACTCGCCCGCCGCGTACAGGACCGAGGGGTCGTGGCGGGAGAGCACGATCGGGTAGGTCCAGGCGAAGCGGTGCCGCCAGCCGCTGGGGTCCTCGGCGTAGGTCCACTCCGGCCAGATGGTGACCAGGGCGCTCTCGCCCACCCGGTGGTCGTAGCGGAGCAGCGGCGCCCCGCCCCCACCCGAGCTCCCCACCGCGCCCGAGTACACGATGTCGTCGTCACGCGGGTCGACGGCGATGGCGCCGCTCTCCGAGTGGCCCACCACGTCGCAGGCCGCCCAGGGGATGGCCCCTGACTTGGAGCGGCTGGGAACCCGCACCGCCGAGTTGTCCTGCTGGGTCCCGTAGACCCGGTAGGGAAAGCGCTGGTCGACCGCCATCTTGTAGAAGGCGCCGGTGGGCTGGTTGTGGATGCTGGAGAACGTCCGGCCCCCGTTGAAGGAGACGCAGGCTCCGCCGTCGTTGGCCTCGATCATCCGCTGAGGCCGCGTCGGATCGATCCACAGGTCGTGGTTGTCCCCGTGGGGGGTCGCGATCCGCGTCCAGCTCCGGCCCCCGTCGACCGAGCGCCAGAAGTTGTAGTTCATGGCGTAGAGGGTCTCGGGGTCCTGGGGGTCGGGGACGATGTGGCTGTAGTACCAGGGCCGGCCCAGCAGGGCCCGCTCCTCGGAGACGCGCTCCCAGCTCTCGCCGCCGTTCTCGCTCCGGTAGATCCCGCCCTGGCCGTCGGCCGCCTCGATCAGGGCCCAGACCCGCTCGGGACGGGTCGGGGCGGCGGCCACCCCCATCCGCCCCCGCAGGCCGCGGGGGAGGCCTGGGCGGTCACTGAGGTCGGTCCAGCTCTCCCCGCCGTCGGTGGAGCGGTGGAGGGCGCTGCCCGGCCCCCCGCTGCTGAACCCCCAGGGGAACCGCCGGGCCTCCCACAGGGTGGCGAAGAGCAGGCGCGGGTTCCCGGGCGCCATCCACAGGTCGGCCGCGCCCGCCTGCTCGCCCCCCGGCAGGACCAGCGCCCAGTGGGCGCCGCCGTCGTCCGAGCGGTAGATGCCACGGTGGGGCGAGGGGCCGAAGACGTCCCCCAGGGCGGCGACGTAGACCCGGTCGGGGTCGGTCGGGTCCACCCGGACCCGGGCGATGTGGCGGGTGGCGTCCAGGCCGCGGGGCTCCCAGCTCCGGCCCCCGTCGGTGGAGCGGTAGACCCCGTCCCCGTGGATGACGTCGTTGCGCGGACAGGCCTCCCCGGTGCCCACGTACAGGACCTGGGGGTCCGAGGCGGCCACCGCCAGGGCGCCGACGGCGGCCGTGCGCAGGAAGCCGTCGCTCACGTTGCGCCAGCTGTTGCCGGCATCCGTGGTCTTCCAGACCCCACCGCCGCAGGACCCGAAGTAGAAGACCGCGGGCTCCGTCGGGTCCCCGGCGACGGCCACCACCCGTCCCCCGCGGGGCGGGCCGATGAACCGCCAGCGGAGGGCGCCCCCGAGGTCAGCGGCATCTGGCATACGTCTTCACCTCCGGGGGCTGTCCGCGCGGCTGGGCGGGTGGGGGGCTCGTCCGCCGATCGGCCAAGTCTCCGCGGTCGGAGTCTACCGGGGCACCGCCGGGTGGCGCCCCGGTGGCGGGCGGTCCCCCCGGGGGGCCCCTGGGAGCCGCGGCCGGACGGGGCCGAGGGCCCCTGCCGGGGAGGCGTGGCCGGGGCGGGGCCGACGGGGTCGGGCCCACGGGGCAGCCCCCGTCCCGGCGGCGGTCGAGGGAGCCGGTACGCTGTGCCCGGTGGCACAGGACATCCTGGCAATCCGCGGGGCCCGCGAGCACAACCTGAAGGGGGTGGATCTCGACCTGCCCCGTGGGCGCCTGGTGGTCATCACCGGCCTCTCCGGCTCCGGCAAGTCCTCCTTGGCCTTCGACACCATCTATGCGGAGGGCCAGCGGCGCTACGTCGAGTCCCTCAGCGCCTACGCCCGGCAGTTCCTGGGACAGATGGAGAAACCGGACGTCGACCATATCGACGGGCTCTCACCGGCGATCTCCATCGACCAGAAGGGTGCCGGGCGCAACCCGCGCTCGACGGTCGGCACCGTCACCGAGATCTACGACTACCTGCGCCTGCTCTACGCCCGCGTCGGCCACCCGCACTGCCCCCGCTGCGGCCGGGAGATCGCCCGGCAGACGGTGGAGCAGATGGCGGACCAGGTGGCGGCCCTGCCGGCGGGCAGCCGCTGGCTCATCACCGCCCCCATGGTCCAGGGGCGCAAGGGCGAGCACCAGGGGGTGCTCGACCAGGCCAGCAAGCAGGGGTACGTCCGGGTCCGGGTGGACGGCCACCTGCGGGAGCTGGGCCAGGTGCCGCCGCTGGACAAGCGCTACAAGCACGACATCGAGGTGGTGGTCGACCGGGTGGTGATCGGGACCGGCGAGCTCTCGCGGCTGCGGGAGTCGGTGGAGCAGGCCGCCCAGCTGGCCGGAGGGACGGTCCTGGTGCTGCCCGCCGACCCCGACAGCGGCCTGGAGGAGCTCCGCCTCTCCGAGCAGTACGCCTGCGTCCACGACGGCATCTCCTTCGAGGAGCCGTCCCCGCGCAACTTCTCCTTCAACAGTCCCCACGGGGCCTGCCCGGGCTGCACCGGCCTGGGCGCCCGCCTGGAGGTTGACCCGGAGGCGGTGGTCAGCGACCCCGAGCGCTCGCTGGCCGAGGGCGCCCTCGGGGGCTGGACCCGCGGGCCGTCGCAGCAGTGGCTGATGGAGCTGATCGGCGCCGTCGCCGCCGCGCACCGCATCCCCCAGGACCGTCCCTGGCGGCGTCTGTCGGCCCGCCACCGGAACCTGCTCCTCTTCGGCCTGGCCGGCGACGAGCGGGTCACCATGCGCTACACCGCCAAGAGCGGCCGGGTGCACCGCTTCGAGGCGCGCTTCGCCGGGATCGTGCCCACCCTGGAGCGGCGCTACCGCGAGACCGAGTCCGAGGCGGTCAAGGCCGACATCGAGCGGCTGATGTTGCAGCGGCCGTGCCCTGACTGCCGCGGACGCCGGCTGAAGCCGGAGTTCCTGGCCATCACCGTCGGCGGCGAAGGCATCATGGACTTCTGCGCCCGGCCCGTCGACCGGGCCCTGGCCGCCCTGGAGGGGTGGCGCCTGACCGAGCGCGAGCAGATCATCGCCCGCCAGATCCTGAAGGAGATCCGGGAGCGCCTCGGCTTCCTGGTCGACGTCGGCCTGCAGTACCTGACCCTGGACCGGGCCGCCGGATCCCTGTCGGGTGGCGAGGCCCAGCGCATCCGCCTCGCCACCCAGATCGGCAGCCGGCTGATGGGGGTGCTCTACGTGCTGGACGAGCCCAGCATCGGGCTCCACCAGCGCGACAACGCCAAGCTCCTCGGGACCCTGTTCCGCCTGCGTGACCTGGGCAACAGCCTGATCGTGGTCGAGCACGACGAGGAGACGATCCGCCGTGCCGACTACATCGTGGACATCGGGCCCGGAGCCGGGGAGCACGGGGGCGAGGTGGTGGTGGCCGGGTCGCTGGAGACCGTCCTCCGGCACCCCACCTCCCTCACCGCCCTCTTCCTGCGCGGGGAGCGGGCGGTCCCGGTGCCGCCCCGCCGGGTCCCGGACCCGCGCCACCAGCTGGTGGTCCGCGGCGCCCGGGCCAACAACCTGCGCGCCATCGACGCTGCCTTTCCGCTCGGCTGCCTGGTGGGGGTCTCCGGGGTCAGTGGCTCGGGCAAGTCCACCCTGGTCAACGACATCCTCTACCGGCGCCTGGCCCAGGTGTTCTTCCGGGCCCGGGAGCGGCCCGGGGCCCACGACGCCATCGAGGGCCTGGAGGCCCTGGACAAGGTCGTGAACGTCGACCAGGCGCCCATCGGCCGCACCCCGCGCAGCAACCCCGCCACCTACACCGGCCTCTTCACCCCGGTCCGCGAGCTGTTCGCCCAGCTGCCCGAGGCCCGGGTCCGCGGCTACCGGCCGGGCCGCTTCTCCTTCAACGTCCGGGGCGGGCGCTGCGAGGGCTGCGAGGGGGACGGGGTCCTGAAGATCGAGATGCACTTCCTCCCCGACATCTACGTCACCTGCGACGTCTGCAAGGGCCGCCGGTACAACCAGGAGGCCCTCGAGGTCCGCTTCCGGGAGCACTCCATCGCCGACGTCCTGGCGATGTCGGTGGATGAGGCGCTGGCGCTCTTCCAGCACCAGCCCGGCATCGCCCGCAAGCTGCGCACCCTCAGCGACGTGGGGTTGGGCTACATCCGGCTGGGCCAGCCCGCGACCCAGCTGAGCGGGGGGGAGGCCCAGCGGGTCAAGCTGGCCACCGAGCTCTCGCGGCGGGACACGGGCCGCACCCTGTACATCCTGGACGAGCCGACGACCGGGCTCCACTTCGCCGACGTGGAGAAGCTGCTGCAGGTGCTGCACCGGCTGGTCGGGGCCGGCAACACCGTGATCGTCATCGAGCACAACCTCGATGTCCTGAAGTCGATGGACTGGATCCTGGACCTGGGCCCGGACGGGGGCGAGGGAGGGGGGCGGGTCGTCGCCGCCGGCAGTCCGGAGGCCCTGGCCGCCGACCCCCACTCGGTGACCGGCCAGTTCCTCCGTCCGGTCCTCGCCGCCCGCGTCCCGCTCCCGGCCGGGGCCACCGCCTGAGGGCGGACCGCGCCGCCGCCCCCCGGCGTCCGGGCCCCGGCGGGCTACGCTGTCCGGGTGGCGACCCGCGCTCCTGCCGCCCGCGACGGGCTCATGGCCCGGCCCCAGCTGGTGCGCGCGCGGCTGCGGGCCGCTCCCGCGGGGCCCGGGGTCTACCTGATGCGCGACCGGGCGGCCCGGGTGATCTACGTGGGCAAGTCGGGCCAGCTGCGCCAGCGCCTGCACTCCTACTTCACCACCGCCGCCCAGCCGCCCCGGATCCGCCGCCTGGTGGACACGGTGGCCGATTTCGAGGTCATCGCCTGCGGCAGCGAGCGGGAGGCCCTGATCCTGGAGAACACCCTGGTCAAGCGCTACCGGCCCGCCTTCAACGTCCGCCTGAAGGACGACAAGAGCTACCTCTACCTGCGGGTGCCCCGGACGACGGGCCGGGACCCGGGCCCGCCGGCAGCGGCGATGGCCGAGCGCCTGGGCCAGTTCCCCCGGCCCACCTACGTGCGCCGTCCCGCCGACGACGGCCAGCGCTACTTCGGGCCCTTCACCGATGCCGGTGGCCTGCGGCGGGCGGTCCGGGAGCTGCGCACCGCCTTCCCCTTCCGGGGCTGCCCCGACCCCCTCTTCAAGCAGGGCCGGGTCTGCCTGGACTTCCACATCGGGCAGTGCCTGGGCCCGTGCGAGGACCGGGTCAGCCCCGCCGGCTACGCCGACCTCCTCGACGAGGTGGCGGCGTTCATGGACGGCCGGGTGGCCGAGATCGCCGCCCGGCTGGAGGGGGCCATGGCCGCCGCCAGCGCCGCCCTGGACTTCGAGCGGGCCGCCTGGCTGCGCGACCGGCTGCAGGCGGTGCGGCGCGTCGGGGAGCGGCAGGCCGTCAGCCATGGGGGGGCGGGGGAGGTCGACGTCATCGGGTACGCGGCCACGGCCGGGCGGGGCTGCGCGGTGGTGCTGGCGGTCCGGGCCGGCCGCCTGCAGGGGATGGAGACCCACGCCCTGGAGACCCCCGCCGACCTGGACCCGGCGGAGGCGCTCACCAGCTTCCTGGGCCAGTACTACGGAGCGGCCACCCATCTGCCCCGGACCGTCGTGGTCCCCCTGCCCCTCCCCGACGCCCCCCTGCTCGCCGATGCCCTGGGCAGTCGCCGTCACGGGCCGGTCACCGTCCGCGCCGCCCGCCGGGGCCGCCTGCGGGCCCTGACGGAGCGAGCCCAGGCGAGCGCCGCCACCGCCCTCAGCCAGGCTCAGGTGGAGGCGGATTTCGACCGGGCCCGCACCGCCCTCATCCTGGCCGACCTGCAGGACCGCCTGGGGCTGCCGGCACTCCCGGAGCGGATCGAGTGCTACGACATCAGCAACACCATGGGCACCAACAGCGTGGGGTCGATGGTGGTCTTCGAGCACGGTCGCCCCAAGCCGGCCGACTACCGGATCTTCGGCATCCGCACCGTGGCCGGCGCCAACGACTTCGCCAGCCTGCAAGAGGTCCTCACCCGGCGCTTCGCCCGCCTGGACCGGGACGCGGCCACCGACGGCAGCTTCGGCCTCCGGCCCGATCTGGTCATCGTCGACGGCGGCCGCGGGCAGGTGGGCGCCGCGGCCATGGTGCTGGCGGCCCAGGGCCTGGGCGCGCTGCCCCTGTTCGGGCTCGCCAAGCGCGAGGAGGAGCTGTTCGCTCCCGGGCGGAGAGAGCCGATCCGGCTCCCCCCGGGCAGCCAGACCCTCTTCCTCATGCAGCGGCTGCGCGACGAAGCCCATCGCTTCGCCATCACCCGCCACCGGGCGCGGCGGGCGCGCAGCGCCCGAGGCAGCCGGCTCGACGCGATCACCGGCGTGGGGCCCAAGCGGCGCACTGCCCTGCTACGCCGCTTCGGGTCGGTCGAGGGCCTGCGCGAGGCCACCCTGGAGGACCTGATGAGCGTGCCGGGCATCACCCGTCCGGTGGCCCTCGCCATCCGGGAGTTGGTGTGAGCCTGCACCCGGGACCCCCAGCCGCGGGCGGGGTCATCCTCGTCAGCGGCCCTCCCGGCAGCGGGGTCCCGCTGGCCCAGCGGCAGCTGGTCCGCATGGGGCTGGCGGTCGAGCGCAGCGAGGGCGCGCCCGCCGACGCCGACCGTCTCCAGGACGCGGCCCTGGTGGAGGCCGGGTACCGCCTGCTGCTGAGCCTGGAGGCGAGCGATGGGCGCTGCCTGGGTCGCGCGGGCCCGCCCTGGGCCCTGACCCCGTGGCCCCGGGGCCGGCGCCCCTCCCTGGCCGTGCTGGGCGCTGCCCGGGCCCTGCTCCGGCCGGCCCGGGCCCGGGCCCAGCTTCGGCTGGACACGACCCAGCTGGGCCCGGCGGCGGTCGGCCGCCGCCTGCGCCGGCTGGTGCCGCTGGCCCTCGACCCCACCGCGGCACCGATCCTGGTCCTGGAGTCCTTCTCCTTCCTCCTCGGCCCTCCCCTTGACGCCGAGTGGATCATCGACGCCCGCTTCCTGCGCAACCCTTTCTGGGAGCCGGAGCTGCGCGGACTGACCGGTCGCGACGCCGCCGTGCGCCGCTTCGTCCTCGACCAGCCGGCGGCCACCGCCGCCCTCACCGCCCTGGGGGAGATGGTGCATGCCGTGGAGCCGGCCTACCGGGAGCGGGGTCGGCGACTGCTGCGGGTGGCCGTCGGCTGCACGGGGGGGCAGCACCGCTCGGTGGCCATGGTGGAGGCGGCGAGCCGGGCCTGGCGGCGGCGGGGCCGGCTGGCGGTGGCCTGGCACCGTGACTGCCCGCTCCGCCCCTGACGCCGGCCGCAGCCCCCCCCGACCCGCGCCGTATACTGCCGCACTACTCACCGTGGACGCGCACCGCGCCCGGTCGCAGGAGGAGGGAAGCAGGCGATGACGGTTCGAGTCGGTATCAACGGCTTCGGGCGCATCGGCCGCAACATCTTTCGGGCCGCGCGCGCCCGCCCGGGCTGCGAGGTGGTGGCGGTCAACGACATCACCAGCCCCCGGACCCTGGCCCACCTGCTGCGCCACGACTCCATCCTGGGCCCGTACGCGGGCACGGTCGAGCTGGGCGACGGCGGCCTTCTCGTCGACGGCCGGCCGGTGGCGGTCTACGCCGAGCGCGATCCCGCCGCCCTGCCCTGGGCGAGCGCCGGCGTCGAGATCGTGGTGGAGTCCACAGGGCTCTTCACCGACGCCAGCCGGGCCCGGGTCCACATCGACCGGGGCGGGGCGCGCAAGGTGGTGATCTCGGCCCCGGCCAAGGGGGAGGACGTCACCATCTGCATGGGCGTCAACGAGCAGGCCTACGACCCCGAGCGCCACCAGGTCATCTCCAACGCCTCCTGCACCACCAACTGCCTGGCGCCGGTGGCCAAGGTCCTGGACGAGGCCTTCGGCATCGAGAGCGGCCTGATGACGACGGTCCACGCCTTCACCAAGGACCAGATGCTGCTCGACGGCCCCCACTCCGACCTGCGCCGGGCGCGGGCGGCCAGCCTCTCCATCATCCCCACCACCACCGGGGCGGCCAAGGCTGTGGCCCTGGTCCTGCCCCAGCTGAAGGGACGCTTCCACGGCCTGGCCCTGCGGGTCCCGGTCCCCGACGGCTCCCTGGTCGACCTGACCGCGGTCCTCCGCACCGACGTCACCGCCGAGAGCATCAATGCGGCCCTGCGGGCCGCCGCCGCCGGGCCCCTGCGGGGCATCCTGGCCGTATCCGATGAGGAGCTGGTGTCCCAGGACTTCGTCGGCAACCCCAACTCGGCGGTGGTCGACGCCGCCCTGACCCTGGTGGTGGGTGACCGCCACGCCAAGGTCATCGCCTGGTACGACAACGAGTGGGGGTACTCCTGCCGGGTCATGGACCTGGTGGAGCTGGTGGCCGCGGGGCTGCACGGCTGACGGTGGTGGCGGCGCCCACCATGCTTCCGCCCAAGGCTGGGCTCGACGCCCTCCCCCTGGAGGGACGCCGGGTCCTGGTGCGCGAGGACTTCAACGTCCCCCTGGAGGACGGGGGTCGGATTCGCGACGATCTGCGCATCCGGCTCGGGCTCCCGACCCTCCAGGAGCTGTGCCGGCGCGGTGTGCGCGTGATCTGCCTCACCCACCTCGGCCGCCCCGGCGGCCGCGTCGACGACCGCTTCCGAGTGGCCCCCGTGGCCCAGCGTCTGGGCGAGTTGCTGGGCGCGCCGGTGCAGACCGCGCCCGACTGCATCGGCCCGGTCGCCGCCCGGGCCGTGGCCACCCTGCTCCCGGGCCAGGTGCTCCTCCTGGAGAACGTGCGCTTCCACCCCGGGGAGGAGGCCAACGACCCCGCCTTCGCGGCCGAGCTGGCCGCCCTGGGGGAGGTCTTCGTCAACGACGCCTTCGGCACGGCCCACCGGGCCCACGCCTCGACGGTGGGCGTCGCGGCCTATCTCCCGGCCATCGCGGGCCGCCTGATGGAGGCGGAGCTCACCCGGCTCCAGGGCCTCTTCGAGGACCCGGCCCGTCCCTTCCTCGCGGTGGTCGGCGGCAGCAAGCTCAGCACCAAGGTCGGCCTGCTCCTGCACCTGATGCCCCGTCTCGACGGGCTCTTCCTGGGCGGGGCCATGGCGGGCACGTTCTTCCGCGCCGCCGGCCTTGGCACCGGAACCTCCCTGGTCGAGGAGGCCCAGGTCGACCAGGCCCGGGACGTGGTCCGCTCGGCACGCGAGCTCGGGGTCGACCTCCGGCTGCCGCTCGACGTGGTGGTGGCCCCGCACCGGGAGGCCCCGGTCAGCCAGATCGAGGTCCGCGATGCGGCCGACATCCCGGCGGACCGGATGCTGCTCGATGTCGGGCCGCAGACGGTCGCCGCCTGGGGGGCGGTGCTGGCCACGGCGGGGACGGTGATCTGGAACGGCCCGCTGGGCCTCTACGAGCAGGCGCCGTTTCGCGCCGGCACCGAGGGGGTGGCCCGGGCCGTCACCGGCGGCCGGGCGACCACCATCTGCGGCGGCGGGGACCTGGCCGCCGCCCTGCGCGCCGCCGGCCTCGCCGGGGGGTTCACCCACGTGAGCTCGGGCGGCGGCGCGACCCTCACCTTCCTGGAGGGCAAGGTCCTGCCCGCGGTGGCGGTGCTGCGCGATGGAGTCGCGCCCCCCGCGGCCCGCCCGTGACGGACCGCCGCCCGGTCGTGGCCGGCAACTGGAAGATGCACCTGACCGTGCCGGCGGCCCTGGGCCTGGCCCGTGCCATTCGGGAGGGCCTGCCGGCGGCGCCCGCCGCGGAGGTGATCCTCTTCCCGCCGGCGACCGCCCTGTGGCCGCTCCACCAGCTGCTGGCGGACGAGATGCGGATGGCCCTGGGCGCTCAGACGGTCCACTGGGCCGCCGAGGGCGCCCACACGGGTGAGATCGCGGTGACCATGCTGGCGGACTGCTGCACCCACGTCCTGGTCGGGCACAGCGAGCGGCGCCGCGACGCCGGCGAGACCGATGTCGTGGTCCGGCGCAAGCTGGAGGCCGTGCTGGCTGGCGGCCTGCACCCGATGGTGGCGGTGGGCGAGACCCTGGCGGAGCGCGAGAGCGGGCGGATGGCCGAGGTGGTGCGTCGGCAGACCGCGGCCGCGTTCGCCGGCCTGCCGCCGGCCGCCGTCGAGCGCTGCACCATCGCCTACGAACCGGTCTGGGCCATCGGCACCGGCCAGGTCGCGACCATCGAGGATGCCAGCGCGGCCATCCGCAGCATCCGAGACGCGCTGGCGTCGGCCGCCGGTCCCGAGGCGAACTCGGTGCGCATCCTGTACGGCGGCAGCGTCACCCCCGAGAACGCCACCCCGCTCTTCGCCGCCCCTGGCATCGACGGGGGGCTGGTCGGGGGCGCCAGCCTGGACCCGGCGGCCTTCCTGGCCATCGTCGCCGCCGCCGGCCGGGCGCCAGGGTGAGCCGGTCGACCGTGGGGAGCGTCCGGCCGGCGGTGCTGTGCATCTGCGATGGCTGGGGCGAGCGGGACGCGGTGGCGGGCAACGCCATCGCCCTCGCCCGCACCCCCCACATCGACCGGCTGCGGGCCGAGGCCCCGTGGACCCTGGTCGCGGCCCATGGCGGCGCCGTGGGGCTGCCCGACGGTCAGCAGGGAAACTCGGAGGTCGGGCACCTGACCATCGGCGCCGGGCGCGTGGTCCTGCAGGACCTCACCCGCATCGACGGCGCCATCGCCGACGGCAGCTTCTACGCCAACCCGGCGCTGGTGGCCGCGGTGGACCGGGCCCGGGACCGCGGCGCCGCCCTGCACTGCTTCGCGCTGATCTCGCCCGGGGGGGTCCACGGCCACCAGGAGCACCTGCTGGCGCTGCTAGAGCTCTGTCGCCGCCGGGGCCTCGATCGAGTCTACGTCCACGGCTTCACCGACGGGCGCGACACGCCGCCGTCCAGTGCCCGCGGCTTCCTGGCCGAGCTCCTGCAGCACCTGGCGCCCCACGGGCCCGGCCGCCTGGCGAGCCTGATCGGTCGCTACTACGCGATGGATCGCGACCGGCGCTGGGACCGCGTCGCCCGCGCCTACCAGACCATCTGCGGCGACGGCGGGGAGGTGTCCCCCGACCCCCTGGCGCTGCTCGACGCCCACTACGCCCGAGGGCTGACCGACGAGTTCCTGCCGCCGACGCGGCTGGCCGACGCCACCGGCCCGCTGCCTCGCCTGCGAGCCGGGGACAGCGTGGTCCACCTGAACTTCAGGCCGGACCGGGCGCGCCAGCTGACCCACGCCCTGGTCGACCCGGAGTTCGACGCCTTCCCGCGCGGGCCCCGGCTGGACGACCTGGAGGTGGTCACCCTGACCAGCTACGAGGCCGGCCTCCCGGTCGCGGTCGCCTTCGCCAAACCGGACGTCCAGCGCCCCCTCGGCGAGGTGGTGGCCGAGGCCGGGCTGCGTCAGTTCCACGTCGCGGAGACCGAGAAGTACGCCCACGTCACGTACTTCATCAACGGCGGGCGGGAGGCCGCCCTGCCGGGTGAGGAGCGGTTGCTGGTGCCCTCGCTGCGGGTGGCCACCTACGACACGGTCCCGCAGATGCGGGCCCCGGCGTTGGCCCAGGCCGTGGTCGACCGCCTGGCCGCCGCCACCGAGGCGCTCATCGTGGTCAACTTCGCCAACGCCGACATGGTGGGCCACACCGGCAGCCTCCCCGCCACCGTGGCCGCCGTGGAGACGGTCGATCGCTGCGTCGGGGCCCTGGTCGAGGCGGTGCGCGCGCGGGGTGGGCTCTTCTGCCTCACCGCGGACCACGGCAACGCCGAGATGATGGTGGACCCCACAACCGGGAGCCCTCGCACCGCCCACACCACCAGCCCGGTCCCGTTGCTCCTGATGGGGGCGCCCCCGGGCACCACCCTGGCCGCGGGCGGGGGCCTCCGGGACGTGGCCCCGACCCTGCTCCGCGCCATGGGGCTGCCGGTCCCGGAGGTCATGACCGGCTCCGACCTGGCCCGGCGGGAGGCCCCCAGCCAGTAGGCTGGGGGTCATGACCCCCCGCACGCCACCGGCCGGGGCCCCGGCCCGCCGCCGGCGCCGCGGGGCCCCCTCCGTCGCCGAGACCCCGCCCGCTCCCAGCGGCATCATCGCCATCCTGGGCCGTCCCAACGTGGGCAAGTCGACCCTCTTCAACCGGCTGACCGGGCGGGCCCAGGCGATCGTGGCCCCCGAGGCCGGCCTGACCCGCGATCGGCTCTACGGGACCGCGGAGTGGCGTGGGCGGCTGGTCACCCTGACCGACACCGCCGGCCTCGACCCGGTCCTGCCCCGGGAGCAGCCCGACGACCTGGCGGTCAACACCCAGGCCCAGACCCAGGTGGCCCTGGCCGAGGCCGATGTGCTCTGCTTCGTGTGCGACGTCCGGGCCGGGGTGACCGCGGACGACCTGCGCATCGCGGAGGCGGTCCGCCGCAGTGGCCGCCCGGTGGTGCTGGTGGCCAACAAGTCCGACAGCCCGACCGAGCCCCACTTCCTCCATGAGATGGTCCGGTTGGGCCTGGGACCGGCCCTGCCGGTCAGCGGGCTGCGGGGGATGGGGACCGGGGACCTGCTCGACGCCCTGCTGACGGCGCTGCCGCCGCCACCCGCCGTCGCGGCCGCGGGCAGCGCCGACGGGGCCATGCGCTGCGCCATCGTCGGCCGCCCCAACGTGGGCAAGTCCTCCCTCCTCAACGCCATCCTGGGCAGCCCCCGGGCGCTGGTCAGCAGCGTGCCGGGCACCACCCGGGACCCGATCGACACCTGGGTGGACACCGAGGAGGGACGGGTGCGCCTGATCGACACCGCCGGGATCCGGCGCCGCGGGGTGGTCACCGCCGACGTGGAGCGGTTCAGCCTGCTGCGGGCCCTGCGGGCGGTCGAGCGCGCCGACGTCGGGGTGCTGGTGGTCGACGCCGAGGCCGGCCTGCTCCTGCAGGACCGGCACATCGCCGGCTACGCGCGCGATGCCGGGGCCTCCCTGCTGGTGGTGCTCAACAAGTGGGACCGGCTGGACACCGACACCCGCAAGGACCCCAGCTGGACGCGCCGCCTGCGGGAGAGCTTCGACTGGGCGCCCGGCACCCCCTTCCTCTTCGTCAGCGCCCTCCGCGGCCGCAACGTGGAGGCGGTCCTGCCGGCGGCCTGGCGGCTCGCCGCCGCCCGGGCCGCGCGCGTGCCAACCCCTCAGTTGAACGCCATGCTCACCGAGCTGACGGCGACGCGCCCGCCCCCCCACGTCAAGAGCCGACGCATCAAGCTCTACTACGCCACCCAGACCCGCAGCCCGGTGCCCACCTTCGCCCTCTTTGTCAATGAACCGCAGCTGATGCACTTCGCCTACCGGCGCTTCATCGAGAACCAGATCCGGGCCCGGTGGGGCTTCGAGGGCGCGCCGATCCGGATCCTCTTGCGCTCCCACCGTCTGCCCGGCAGGGAGGACTGACCCGAGCCGGCCGCCCTGGCCGCTCCACCGCTCCTGGCGGCGGCGAGCGTTCGGTTCCGCGTCGACGGTCGACCGCCCAACCCGGAGCTCGACGGCCCGCCATCCGGGGGGGCACGCAGGCGGACGAGCGGTTCGGTGATCGCAACGCGAGTCGAACGCCACGGCTTCCGGAACGGCCCCCCGGCACGAGAGGTCAGTGCGGGCGCAGCAGGACCAGCCGCGAGGGCTGGGCGGGGTCCACACAGGCCGGCAGGGGCAGGGGGTGGGTGGTGCTCGCGATCACGGCCCCACCCGGACCGAAGTACACCGCCTGGACCGGCCTCCGGGAGCCGCACCAGTTGCTCCAGCGCCAGGTGAGCTCGAGGAAGGGGGGGCCGCCGTTGTACCGGCCGGAGAGGGTGGCAGACTGGCCGTTGCCAGAGATCGGCAGCGGAGTCTCCGTGCCGCCGAGGTACAGGCCGAGGCGGATCGGCAGGGAGAGCCGGCAAGGCGGGGTGACCGAGTTGCCCTCGGGTTGGACGCTGTAGTCGACCGCGGGGCCCGCCTGCGTGCCCGGTGACGATGCCCATCCGAGCCGGTCTGACGGACAGGTGCCGAGGGTCTTGGGCAGCGGGCGCGGCGGGGAGGTGCCCCGCCAGATCTCCAGCGTGACCCGCCAGGCGATCCCGGGCGCAGAGACCACGAACACCGGCTCCGGCCGCGAGCTCCCCGCGGCACTTCCCACCGACCCAGCGAGTGTGCTCCCGCCCCCGGGCGTGCCCACCAGCGAACCGCAGTGGCGCGCGAAGGGCTTGGGCGCCGAGGTGCCGACCTGCAGGTGCCCGTCGGCGCTGAAGACTCCGAGGATGAGGTTCTTCCAGGTAGCGTTGCGCGACAGGGCGAAATTCGTGGCATGCAACGTCGGGCCGGTGCAGCGGTCCTGGAAGATGACCCCGTAGGGGTGCCCGGGTGGCACCACTCCCAGTAGCCGTCGGCCCCCGCTGCCGCTGAGGTCCTGGGCCGTCGCCACCACGACGTACCCGTAGTCGGGCAGCACCTGGGGGAAGCCGGAGCCTGCCGCCGGCCTGGGACCATGCGGCACCACCCTGGGCAGGGTGAGCGCGAGCGCCACCAGGGCCGCCACCCCCACCGCCGCTCCCACCCTGGTCAGCACCGCTCCCCGGCGCCGGCGGGGGCGCGTCGGATGCCACAGGCCTTGGCGGAGGTCTCTAGCCGGAGCTTGGTACTCATCCTCGAACGCGCGCCGGATCCGCTCACCAATCGGCTGGATCACTTGTCGCCCTCCACTTCCCGGAGTCGCTCCCGCAGCTGCCCAACCGCTCGGTACAGGCGGGACCTGGCCGCCGCCTCTGAGACCCCGAGAACCTGCGCCACCTCAGCCAGTGGCAGGTCCATGTAGTAGAAGAGAGCCAGCACCAGCCGCTGGTCGCCGCGGAGCACCGTCAGCGCCTGGCCCAGGTCGTGGCGGACCGCCACGTCGTTCGCGTGATCGTCCTTGCCGGCCAGGTCGGGCAGCGGCAGCCAGCCGAAGAAGGGACGGCGGAGTTGCGAGCGGCACTGGTTGGCCACGATGGTGAGGAACCAGGCCCGAAGGCGTCCGGGGTCGCCCCGGAACCGGGGCAGGGCGCGCAGCGCGTTGAAGCAGGCGTCCTGGAGCGCGTCCTCGGCCGCCTCCCGCCGCCGCAGGATCGTGAAGGCCAGGCGGTACCCAGGGTCGAGCAGTGGTTCGAGCCGCCGGGACATGGCCTCCCGGCGGCCTTCGCAGACACCGTCGAGGTCGTCGACCGCGAACATGTCCGTAGGCCCCTCCACGCGGCATGCAACGCGTCAGCGTGCCGGTCAGTCTCTGGCGCGATCGGCCGGCCGCGCCCGTCTCGCCACCTCCGAGCCCTCGGACCGGCCCGCGGGCGGCAGGACGCGACCCTGCCGCCCGCGGCGCGCGCGGCCCCGCGGGCGGGACTCCCTGGTAGAGTGCGCCGCATGGTACCTGACACCGGCACCAACTGGCTGGCCCAGCTGCGGCGGGGCGTGGTCGAGCACTGCGTCCTGGCGCTGCTGCGCGACGGCGAGCGGTACGGCTTCGACCTGGCCCGATCCCTGGCCGAGTCGGATGGCCTGCTGGCCGGTGAGGGCACGATCTACCCGCTGCTGACGCGGCTGCGCCGGGCCCAGTTGGTGGAGAGCACCTGGCGCGAGTCGACCCAGGGCCCGCCCCGCCGGTACTACCGGCTGACCCCCGCCGGGGAGCGAGCCCTCCTCGGGTTTCGGCAGGAGTGGCAACGGTTCCGGGACGGGGTCGACCGGGTCCTTGATGATGGAGGGGCGCTGTGAGCACGACTGGGAACGAGACGCTGATCCAGGACTACCTGCGCCGACTGGACGCGGCCCTGGCCGCGCTCCCGCGGGCCCGGCGGCGGGAGCTGGTCGCCGAGGTCGCGGAACACATCCAAGCCGGGCGGCGCGACCTCGGCGACGACCCGGCGGCCGTGCGCCAGCTCCTCGATCGCGTGGGAGCCCCCGAGGACATCGCCGCGGCGGCCCTGGGGGAGGGGAGGGACCGCCCGCCGGTCCCCCGCCTGGTCGACGCCATGGTGCCGCCCCTGCTCCTGCTCGGAGGACTCCTGCTGGGCATCGGCTGGGTGCTGGGCGTGGTGTTGCTCTGGGCGTCTCCGGTCTGGCGATGGCCGGACAAGCTCCTCGGCACCCTGGTGATCCCCGGTGGCCTCGGCGGGCTGGTGGTGGTCCTTGGTGCGGCAGTTGCGCCGGCCGCCGGTGGGGGCAGCTCCTGCATCCAGACGTCGGGCGGACCGCCACAGTGCGTGACGACGGGCTCCACCACGGTCCTGCCCGTGCTCAGCCTCTGGGTGCTGGTCATCCTGGTCGTGGCGCCCATCGCGGTGGCCGTCCGGCTGGAGACCGTCCGGCGCCGCGCGCGGGTGGCCAGTGGCGCCTGAGCCCGCCGCGGCGACCCGGCCCCGTGGGTGCGGCACGCGCGGGTTGGGCCCGGCGCATCCTCGCCGCCCGCGCTCGGCGTCGACCGCCTCCACCGCGTGCCCCCGCGGCGAGCGGAGCGAGCAGGCGTCACCGCCGCACCCTTCGTCACGGCGCTCGGTCGGCCCGGACACCACCTACGCAGCCGGTCCGCCGCTGACCGCCGGCCGCAATGCCTGCCCCGGTGGCTCCCCGCCCGACGCCGGGGCGTCCCTGTCCAGCATGGCGAGGACCGCGACCAGGGCCAGCAGGGGAATCTGCGCCAGGTACTCGTCCAGGCTCCGCCAGCTGAACCAGAACCCGGCCACCAGCAGCACCGCCGCCGCCACCCGCCAGCGCGGACGCATCAGGCCGGCGACGAAGGTTCCCAGCATGACCAGACCGGCCGCGGTCAGGGGCAGCATCTGCGGGGGCTCGGGAACGAAGTCCGCCAGCACCAGTTCGATCGGTCCTGAACCCAGGGGGAACGTCGGGGCCCGCAGGGCGGACCAGATGGTGGCCGGCGCGTCCGGGTAGAGCAGCAGCCAGGGGCCGACCGCCACCGCCACCGTCACCCCGAGGGCGATCCAGCGCCGCCACCAGCCCTCCCGGCCCAGGGTGAGGAGGACATACGCCGGCAGCACGAACCAGGCGAGCTCGTTGAGGCTGATCGCCAGCCCCAGACAGATGGCCGACAGCGCCGGCCGTCGCATCCACAGCACGGAGAGCCCCATCAGCGCGTAGGAGAAGGTCTCGACGTTGCCGGTGACCCCGAAGTCCAGCACCGACCCGTGGATGAAGTACAGCAGGGCGAAGAGCGCCGCCGCCACCGGCCACAGCGCCCCCGCCGCCCACAGCACCGCCACCAGCAGGACCAGGCAGGGCAGCATGGTCCAGAGGGCGCGGAGCGTCGCCGGGGCCCGCGCCACCGGCACCATCACGGCGGGATCCAGTGGTGGCTTGGCGAGCCGGGTGAAGAGGGTCGATCGCGCGCCCTGGCGCCGCGCCAGGGCGGCTGCGGCGACCACCTCCGGCGGTGTCGGGTAGCCGCGCACGCCGGCCAGCGGGCCACGGCGGAACGGTGTCGAGCCCAGCACCGACACGTGCAGACGGTCCAGGCAGGCGATCTCGGGGACGCGGTACGGGTCGTGCCCGGCCACCATGGCCCGTGCCCCGCAGATCGCCATGCTGCTGGCGTCGTCGATCAGGCTTGGGCCCCGAGCCACCGCGCCCCCGGCCGCCAACCCCACCGCGGCCAGGAGGGCGGTGCCCCAGAGCGGGCTGCCCCAGAGCAGTCGCTGGGGGCGCCAGCGGCGCACCCAGCCCGGCACCGCTTGACGGCAGGCCAGCGCGATGAGGGCCACCGCACCCACGAAGGCCACCTCCTGCAGGAGCAGGTTGGCGAGAAGCGCGGGCCGTCCCGGCACCCGGTGTGCCAGCCAGAGCCAGTTGGCGAAGCGCATCGCCACGCTCGCCATCACGAGCAGGGCCAGGCGTTCGGCTCGAGAACCGTCCGGGCGCCACGCGGGCCGCAGGCGCCGCCAGCCCTTTGGCTGGGCCCTCACCCGGAGCCCGGTGCCGGTGAGTGGCACGGAGGTCGGGACGCCGGTGCCAACGGGCGCAGGACGAATGGAGCGGAGGAGACCGGCGTCTCGGACCGCAACCTGGCAGGGGAGGTGGGAGGGGGGGGGATGGCTCTGGGCGGTGGGTTCACGGCGGTCGGCGTCGTCACTGGGCGGGAGAGCTGCCCCGTCCCCGAGAGAGGAGCCTCCCACGGGTCCGGTGGCGTCGGCCAGTCGCGGTCGCCCTCCCCACGACGGGCGCCCGGGGGCCAGGGGTAGGGAACCGGGAGCGGGTGACTGCCTTGTCCATCGTATCGGGCCTCGCCGGCTCGCCGCACCTCGATGGGGCCGACGACAGCCGGCGGCCCGCCAGCACCTGTCGGCGGGGACGCCCCGCACTGGGGCCCAGCGCCCGGTCGAGGTGGTGACGCTGTCTCCAGGGGTGCCCCTCGTCCGGTGCCGCGGGCAGCCCGCGGGCCGCGCTCCCGCAGGGGCCAATAGCGAACAGATGCTCGTAGCGTGGCGGATGCTCCCAGAGCCGCAGGTCGGACCACCACCCACCTGACGGAGCCCGCGTGGGGCGGTCGCTCCCCGTGTGGCGGAGACCGGAACCGCCGGTGCGGCCAGTGGGCACCGGGATTGGTCTCGCGAACCACGCCGACACGGACCCCGCGGCCGTCTCGAGGCTTGCCGACCCCACCGGGTGCCCTCAGGCACATGGCGTGCGGCACCGGCGGGGGGACGGAGCACGACGGTTGCGGTGCCGCTCTAGACCGCGGCGGTGGGCGGGCCCGCGACGCCGGCCACGCGCTGGCGCCACCCGCCCGACCCGCGGCCGCACCTACCGGCCGCTCCACCACCACGTGCAGGCCATGTCGGGCCGGCGATCAGGGAAAATGTTGGTCGGGGAGACAGGACTCGAACCTGCGACCCCCAGTCCCCCAGACTGGTGCGCTAACCACCTGCGCTACTCCCCGTGCGAGACGTTGAGAATAGCACCACCCACCGGCCCTACCCCGCGAGAGAGCGGTGCCGGCGGAGCGGCCTGCGCCTACAATGCGGACTGACCCGCAGGCTGGAGGAGGAGGAGGACAGATGCCCTGGATGCAGGCCTGCACCAACTGCCGTCGGGAGTTCCCGATCTACCGGCTGGCCGCGGTGCTGCTCGACGGGGAGATCGCGCCCCTCTGCCCCGGCTGCATGCAGACGCAGTCCGCCCGGATCACGATCCCCTACTCGCCGCAGGCCCCCGGAGCCATCCAGCCCAGCACCAGCCGCACCGCTTGGTGACCGCTGGCGTGCGCAGCTTCGCCGAACGGCTCAGCGCCGCGGTGGCCGAGGCCGGTGCGCCCTTGTGCGTCGGCCTCGACCCCGACCCCAGCCAGTTGCCGAGCCATCTTGAGGGGGGGATCGATGGGGTCCGGCAGTTCTGCCTGGAGGTGATCGCCGCCACCGGCCACTGGGCCGCGGCCTTCAAGCCCAACATCGCCTTCTACGAGCGCTTCGGGGCCGAGGGATGGCTAGCCCTCATCGATGTCATCTCCGCCGCGCGAGAGCATGGCCTGGTCATCGTGGACGCCAAGCGGGGCGACATCGGCCACACCGCCGCCGCCTACGCCGAGACGCTGTTCGCCACCCTGGGGGCGGACGCCTGCACGGCCAATCCGTACCTCGGTCACGATGCGGTGACCCCGCTGCTGTCGATGCCCGGGCGGGTCGCCTTCGTCCTCTGCCGCACCAGCAACCCCGGCGCCGCCGATTTCCAGGACCTCGCCGTGGGCCCCGAGGGGAGGCCCCTCTACCTGGAGGTGGCCCGGCGCGTGGTCGAGTGGGACCGCCTCGGACCGGGCGACACCGCCGGCCTGGTCGTCGGGGCGACCTGGCCCGCCGAGCTCCACGCGGTGCGGACGGTGGCCCCGACCCTGCCGATCCTCATCCCCGGCGTCGGCGCCCAGGGTGGCGACCTCGCGGCGGCCGCCGCAGCGGCCGCGGGGCCCGACGGCCGAGCTCCGTTCCTGCTCTCGATCTCCCGTGGCATCGCCAGCGCCTCGCGGGGCCGGGACTTCGCCGAAGCCGCCGCCGCCGCCGCCAGCCGCTACCACCAGCAGCTGAGCGCGGTGCCGCTCCCCTTCTGAGCGGATGGTGGAGACCTGCGCCCGGACGCTTCAGCCGCAGGGTCGCGGGCCGGCGCGTCACGCGGGCCGGGCGCTCGGTCGGCCCGCCCTGCTCCTGCTGACCGTGGCCCTGCTCAGTGGATGCGGCCCCTTCAGCCACCCCCGGCCGACCCCGTCCCGCACAGCCACCCCGGTCCCCAGCCCCTCGGTGACCCCGCCCCCCACCCAGCTGACCATCCTGGCGCCGGACGGGGTCAACATGCGGGCCGCGCCCAGCCTCAGCGCCAAGGTGCTGGGCATCATCGCCCAGGGGGTCCAACTCCCCATCCTGCAGCACTCCGCCACCAACGGCGGGTGGTGGGAAGTCCAGGGACAATCCCACACTGGATGGGTGTCCGGCGCCGTCGGACTCACCAGCACCGCCTCCTTCCAGAGCTACGCCTCGAGCGTGCTCTCGTTCACCGTCCTCTATCCCAGTGCCTGGACCTACCAGGAGAGCCCGCCCACGGTGGCCTTCCGGGGCCCAGCGGCGAGCACGGGGGCCAGCCCCGGGCCCACGGCCACTGCCGCTCCGAGCGCGGCCTCCGGGAGCGGGGGGTCGGCCAACCCCACGATCACCGTCACCCAGGCCCCCAGTCTGGCGGCGCTCCCGGCGGCGGTCCCGCCCACCCTGACACTGTTCGCGGCGACCCCGGTCCAGGTCTACGGGGTGACGGTCCTGGAGCGCCGATACATCGCACCCACCGGCCAGCTCCTGGCGGTGGTCCGGGTGGCCGCCCACCGGGGACTCGCCTTCCAGGTGGTGGCCCGTGGTCCCCTGGCGGCGACCGCGGCCGGCCTCCAGACCCTGCTCGAGACCTTCCGTTTCCCCATCGGGAAGACCGGCGCGACCAAGCCAGGTTGACCGGGCCCGGGGTGGGCGGCCGGGAGAGGTGGCGATGACCACGAACGCGCTGCTGGGGGCGGCGCTGCTGCTGGGGCTGGGCGCGGCGATCCTGGCCAGCCAGCGCATGAGCCGGGGGCTGACCGGGCTCGGCACCCACTACGGGTGGCGGCCGGGCCTCATCGGGTGGCTCACCGCGCTTGGCGCCGACACCCCGGAGATCTCCTCCGCCCTGGCGGCGGTGGCCGCCGGCCGCGGGGCGGTGGGGGTCGGGGTCATCCTCGGGGCCAACCTTTTCGGGTTGGCCGCCATCCTCTGCCTCCCCGTGCTGTGGCTGGGGGGCCGGGCCCTCCACCTGCACGGGATCGACCTGGACGTGGCCGCCAACGTCCTCGCCCTGGCGGTCACCGCCGCCATCCTCGCGCGCCTGGTGCCCGCCCCCCTCGGCTTCCTGCTCCTTGTCCTGGTGGTGGCCACCTACCTGCTCATGCTCTGGCGCCTGCCGCGCGGCTGGCCGCGGCGAGGCGCCGGACCAGGAGTGCTGGGCCTCGACCCACAGGTCGAGCGGGAGGAGGCGCTTGAGCAGGGACTGGTGACCAGCGCGAGCGGGGGCGCCCCCGCCGTCGGCCGCACCGTGGCCGGCCTCCTGGCCGCGGTGGTGGTGGTGGCCGTGGCCAGCGACGGCGCGGTCCGGGCTGCCCTGGCCCTGTCCGACCGCCTGCACCTGCCGGCGGTCGTGGTTGGGACCTTCGTCCTCGCCATCGGGACCAGCCTGCCCAACGTCGCCGCCGGGTTCACGCTCCTGCGACGCGGGCACAGCAGCGCCCTGGTCAGCGAGACCTTCAACAGCGGCACCCTCAACCTCGTCTTCGGCCTCGGCCTGCCTGCCGCGGTGGCCGGTGTCGCCACCGGTCCCGCGATCATCGCCCTGGACATCCCCTGGCTGGCGGCCGCCACCGTGGTGGCCGTGGCGCTGCTGGCATCCCCTCGGGGGCTGCGCCGCCCCGGCGCCGTTCTGCTGGTGGGCGCGTACGTTGGCTACGCGGTCGCGCGCCTGACCCTCGGGGGGCCCTAAGCCTCCGGTGGGTCCAGCCGCGTGGCCAGCGCCTCATAGGCCGCCACCCGGGCCGCGTCGACCACGCGGGTGTACCCCTGCATGGTGTTGAGGTTGGCGTGGCCCAGCACCTCCTGGACCAGGCGCACGTTGCCGGTGATGGTCAGCAGCTCGGTGGCCGTGGTGTGGCGCAGGACGTGGGGCGATCGCAGACCCTCGATCCCGGTCCGGGCGCGGATCCGCCGCACCAGATGGCGGGCGCCGGCCGCGGTCAGACGACGCGGCCCACCGGCGACCGAGCGCCGGTCGTAGTTGAGGAAGAGCGCCGGCTCGCGGTCGTGCCGGACCGCCAGGTAGGCCCGGATCGCGCCCACCGCCGCCGGTGTCAGGTGGACGACCCGCTCCTTGGCCCCCTTGCCCCGGACCACCAACCGCCCATCGGGCCGGACCGCGCTCCGATCCACGCCCAGCGCCTCGGAGATCCGGCACCCGGTGCTCAGCAGGAAGTGGACGAGGGCCGCGTCGCGGAGCTCGGCCTCCGTGGTGCCCCCGACGCTGGCCAGGAGGGCGCGGGCGGCCTCCGTGGGCAGAGGCCGGGGCAGGCGGGATGGCACCTTGGGCAGATCGATGGCACCGCCGAGATCGTCAGCGATCCAGCCCTCGCGGCGGGCATGGCGCAGGAAACCGCGGAGCGCCTGCAGCTGTCGGGCCCGCGAGCTCGCGGCCAGCCCGCGCGTCCCCAGGGCCCGCTGCCAGGCCCGCACCGCGTCCCGGGTGATGGCCTCAGTCGTGGTGAGGGGGCGTGCCAGCCGGGCCCAGAAGGTGAGGGGGCCGTGCATCAGGTCGGTGTGGTAGGCGCGCACGGTCTGGACGCTGCGGGCACGGTCCACGGCCAGGTAGGTCAAGTACTCCTCGACCGCCGCGGTCAACTCCATGGCTGCAGAGTAGCCCCCATCCGCGCCCTCGGTCAGGAGCGAGGCCCCGGTGGGGTCGGTGTCGGCGGCCCCGTTCCGGCCGCTCCCCGCCCCGGCCCCGGTGGGACCGGGGTCGACCGCAGGCCGCGCACCGATGGGCCGGCGGCAAGGGCCCCACCGTCGGCGACGGCGACGCCACCGGTGGCGAGAGGGGGAGCGGCGGCAGGGCCGCGGGCGGAGAGGGGAGAGGGAGAGGGTGGGAGCGTCGCAGGCGAGCACCAGGGATGGGGCCGAGCGGGAGAGCCAGCGTCACGCCAGCGCCCACCCCCGCCGAGTGCCAGCCGGCGGCACGCGGTTTCGTCGACCAGCGCCGGGGGCTCCAGAGCCCGAGCGTCCCCGCCCCATCCCAGGGACCGTGGACGCTGCCGCCCGATGGGAGCGGGCTGAGCGGGGTGGCGGTGGGCAGGCGGCTGGCCGGCCGTGGCGTCAGGCGTGGCAGGGAGACGAGCGCCAGGCTGGTGGCGGTGACCAGCGCCGCGGTCATCACCGCCAGGGCGCCGACCGCGCGCGTCGCGAGCGGGAAGCGCCGGCGGGGGCCGCGCAGCCCCCGTCCCGCTCCGCCAGTCGGTGCCCCCCCGGGACCCTGGATCCCGGTCAGGAGGAAGCCGGTGTGGCCGACGAGGGTGGTGAGCCAGGCTTGCACGTCGGTGCCGGGCGCGAGGGCCGGGAGGGCGCCGGCCGCATCGAGCAGCACCTGGTCCGCGACGAACGGGGCCAGAGTCTTGTCGCCCACGGCCAAGCGGGCCTGCGCCTCCAGCCACGGCCGCAGAAGGGTGTCGAGTTCGTCCAGGCTGATCGCGCCGCGCGCGGCCAGACGGGTCGCCACCTCGTGCAGTGGCAGCTCTCCCGCCCCCTCCGGTGCCGAGGAGGTCACACAAGGAACTCGGGGGCCACGTCCCCTATGGTAAGTCCGCGCCGCCCGAGGTGGCGGTCCATCCCAGTCGGTCCACCACGTAGTCGATGGCCCGCGTCAGCTGGCGGACATCGTCCGGGTCCACCGCCGGGAAGAGGCCCACGCGAAGCTGGTTGCGACCGAGCTTGCGGTAGGCGTCCGTGTCCACGATCCCATTGGCCCGCAGGATGTCGCACACCTGCGCCGCCGGAATTCGGGGATCCAGATCGATGGTGGCCACCACCGGGCTGCGGTGCGCTGGGTCGGTCACGAACGGGCTGGCGTAGGGCACGGTCTCGGCCCACCGGTAGATGACGGCGGCGGACTCAGCGGTGCGTTCGGTGGCCCAACGCAGGCCGCCGCGCTCCTGCATCCACTCCAGCTGGGCCACTGCCAGCAGGAGTGTGGAGATCGCCGGGGTGTTGTAGGTCTGGTTGAGGCGGGAGTTCTGCTGAGCCAGGCGCAGGTCCAGGGAGCTGGGGACCCAACGTCCGGTGCTCCCGATGCGATCCAGGCGGTCGAGGGCGGCCGGGGAGCAGATCGCCACCCACAGCCCACCCTCGGCGGCAAACCCCTTCTGCAGCGAGAAGTAGTACACGTCGGCCTCGCGCAGGTCCACCGGGATCCCCGCCGCGGCCGAGGTGGCATCCACCAGGACCAGCCCCGCCGCATCCTGCGGGCGCCGCACCGGCATGGCCACACCGGTTGAGGTCTCGTTGTGGGTGAGGGCGTAGGCGTCCACGTCGGGGTCAGCCACCGGCAGAGGGTGGGTCCCCGCCGCCGACTCGATGAGACGAGGCGCTGCCAGGTGGGGAGCCGCCGCGGCAGCCGCCGCGAACTTCTGGGAGAACTCCCCGAAGACCAGGTGCTCACTGCGGCGCTCGATCAAGCCGAAGGTGGCGGCATCCCAGAAACTGGTGGCACCGCCGTTGCCCAGCAGCACCTCGTACCCCTGCGGGGCGTCGAAGAATCGGAGCAGGCCGGACCGCAACCGGCTGACCAGGTCGCGAACCGGCGGCTGGCGGTGGCTGGTCCCGAGCAGGTTGCGGGCGGCGGCGGCCACGGCGGCGACCGCCTCAGGGCGTACCTTAGACGGGCCGCATCCGAAGCGTCCGTCCGCAGGAAGGAGTTCCGAGGGGATGATCGGGGTGGGGACGGTGACAGTGGACATGTCATGGAGTCTACGGAGGAGGACCGGGGTCGATGGCAGGCATATCTCGACGGGTCGCGGCGATCACCGAATCCGCGACGCTGGCGGTCGACAACCAGGCGCGGATGCTCCGAGCCGCCGGGCGCTCGATCATCTCCTTCGGTGCCGGCGAGCCGGACTTCGCCACCCCGCCGCACATCGTGGAGGCGGCCCGCCAGGCCTGTCAGGACCCCCGGGCGCACCACTACACGCCCGCCGCTGGGCTCCCGGAGCTCCGGGCCGCCATCGCCGAGCGGCACCGGCTGGACACGGGCCAGGCGCTGACCCCCGAGCAGGTCCTGATCACGGTCGGCACCAAGCAGGCGGTGGCCTGGGCGTTCGCCACCCTGCTCGACCCCGGCGACGAGGTGCTGATCCCCGCCCCGTACTGGGTGACCTTCCCCGAGGCGGTGACGCTGGCCGGTGGCACGCCGGTGCCGGTGCTGGGCGACGCGGACAACGGCTTCCGCATCACCGTGGACCGGCTGCAGGCAGCGACGACGCCGGCCACCAAGGCCCTCCTGCTGAACTCCCCCTCCAACCCCACGGGGCTGGTCTACGGGCGGGAGGAGCTGGAGGCGATCGGCCAGTGGGCCCTGGAGGCCGGCATCTGGGTGGTGACCGACGAGATCTACCGGCATCTGACCTACGGCGACCACCGATTCCACTCCCTGGCGGCGGTGGTGCCCGCGCTGACCGACCGGATGCTGATCCTGGGCGGGGTGGCCAAGAGCTACGCCATGACCGGGTGGCGGGTCGGATGGATGCTGGGCCCCGCGCCAGCCGTGGGGGCGGCGGCCAACCTCCACTCCCACCTCAGCGGCAACGTCAGCAACGTGGCCCAGTTCGCGGCCCTGGCCGCGCTCCAGGGCCCGAGCGAGCCGCTGCAGGCGATGCGGGCCGCCTTCGACCGCCGGCGACGGGAGATGCACCGCCGGCTGGCCGCCATGCCCGGGGTCGTCTGCCCAGAACCCGAGGGTGCCTTCTACATGTTCGCCTCATTCGAGGGGGTGCTGGCCGCTGGGCCCAACGGACCGGGGCCGCGCACCACCCAGGAGCTGGCCGCGACCCTCCTCGACGAGGTCGGGGTGGCCATCGTGCCGGGCGAGGCGTTCGGCGTGCCGGGCTACGCGCGGCTGTCCTACGCGCTCAGCGACGAAGCGCTCACCGAGGGCTTGGACCGGCTGGCGACCTTCCTCGGCTGAACCGGTGGAGCGGTGGTGGGCCGCGATCCGCATCGCCTTCGGGACCGTGCTACTGGCCGACGCCATCCTGGAGTGGCAGCCGGCTGTCTACCGGATCTTCCTGCCCCTGGCCTACGGGGTCGCCGGGGCGTCGCCGCCCGGCCTCCAGGGGGTGCTGCTGGCGGCCGACCACCTGCTGGCCCGCAACCCGGTCGCGGCCAACGCCCTGCTGGCCGCCCTGGAGACCCTGCTGGCCCTGGCCATTCTGGCCGGCTACGGCGCCTCGACCGCGCTCCTGGTCGTGGTCCCGCTGTTCGTCGCCATCTGGGTGGTCGGGCAGGGACTGGGCCTGCCATTCGTCCCCGGGACCACCGATATCAACTCCGGGCTGCTCTACGTCCTGCTGGCCCTGGCCCTGTGGCGGGCTCGGAGCTGGCAGCGGCTGAGCGTGTGGGCCTGGGTCCACCGCGCCGCCGGGCCCGCGGGGGCCGGCCGGCCCCGGCGATCGCGGCTGGCCCAGCTGGGGGCTGGGCTGGTGGTCCTGACCGTGGTCGGCCTGGGCGCCGGGAGCGCGCGGACCCAGGCGGCGGTTGCGGGGGCGCCCGCCCCCGCGGCGCGGGCGGGGGCCATGCTCGCCACCGACCCTGCCACGCACCGCACCCTGCTCTTTGGAGGCTGCGGGCCACTGGTCTGCGACGGGGGGACCTGGACCTGGACCGGGCGGCGCTGGGTCCGCAACCATCCCGCTCACTCGCCGACCCCGCGCGGCTACGGCGCCATGGCCTTCGACCCGGCCACGGGGCAGACGGTCCTCTTCGGTGGCGCGGGCGGCCTGGGGGGCGGGACTACTCGGGGGGACACGTGGCTCTGGGCCCGTGGCCAGTGGGCCGAGGTCCACCCGACGGTGGCCCCGGCGCCGCGCCGGTTCCCCACCCTGGTGGCTGACCCCGCCACCGGGACCCTGGTGCTGTTCGGCGGCGACCGGGGCTCGGGCGGGCTCCTTGGCGACACCTGGATCTGGACCGGGACCGGCTGGCGCCAGGCCCACCCCGCCCGCGCCCCGGCTCCCCGCACCGGTGCCGCGGCGGCCTACGATCCCGCCCTGCACGAGGTCCTGCTCTTCGGCGGCAACGGCGGACAGGGGCCGCTGGGGGGCACTTGGGCCTGGGACGGTCGCACCTGGACCCCCTTGCGTTCACGCCAGCACCCACCCCCCCGAGCCTACGAGGGCATGGCGACCGACATGGCCGCCCGAACCGTGATCCTCTTCACCGGCGCCACGAACGAGCCACGGGGTGCCACCTGGCGCTGGGGTGCCCAGGGGTGGGTGCCGGTGCCGAGTCGGCGCCTGCCGGCAGCGCTGAGCTTTGCCGCGCTGGCCCCGGCACCGAGCGGGGAGGGCGTGCTCCTCTTCGGTGGAGAGGGTCCCCTCGGCCCCAGTGCCGGCCTCTGGGCCCTGGGTCCGGGCGGCTGGCGGCAGGTGGGGGTCAGCCGCGGGGCGGCGCCTCCCCATCCCGGGGACGTGTGACGAGCGACGCCAGCTGGGCGGGGTCGACGTTCCCGCCGGAGAGGACGCAGGCCACGGTGGGGGAGGGCGGGAGCAGCCTGGCCAGCGCGCGACCCACCGGCGCCCCGTCGGCGGCGGCCAGGAGCGCGGCCACCGGGAGGGCGCCGGTGGGCTCCACCACCAGCTTGGTCCGGGTCCACAGCCACCAGCAGGCGGTGGCGATGACGCCCTCGTCGACGGTGACGATGGCGTCCACCAGATGGCGGATGACCGCCCACGGGCGGTCCCCCAGGCAGAGGGTGCGCACGCCGTCGGCGACGGTGTCGGGTGGGCTGGGCAATCGCTGCAGCCGTCCGGTGGCCAGGGAGCGGGCCGCGTCGTCGGCGCGGGTCGGCTCCACGCCGATGACGCGCACCCCCGGCGCCCGGGCGTGGAGGGCGGTGGCCACCCCGCTCAGCAGCCCGCCGCCACCCACCGGGACCAGCACCGCGTCCAGCGTGGCCCCGATGGCCGCAGCCTGCTCCAGCACCTCCAGGCCCACCGTCCCCTGCCCGGCCATCACCTCCGGGTCGTCGAAGGGGTGCACCAGGCGCAGCCCGCGCTCGCCCGCCAGCGCCCGGACCATCGCCTCCCGGTTGGCGGCGTCCACCCCCTCGGAGATCACCGTCGCGCCGTAGGCCCGAGTGGCCGCCCGTTTCAGGGAGGACGCGTCCTGGGGCATCACCACGGTGGCGGCCAGGCCAACCGTGGCGGCCGCCAGCGCCACCGCCTGGGCGTGGTTCCCCGAGGAGACCGCGATCACGCCCCGCCGATCGCCACGCTCGACTCCGGCCAGGACGGCGTTGAACGCCCCCCGGACCTTGAAGGCGCCGGTCCGCTGCAGGGCCTCTGCCTTCAGCAGGACCTGCGCCCCCGTGCGCTCGTCCAGGAGCCGGGATCGCAGCACCGGCGTGCGGTGAACGTGAGGCGCGATGCGCCGAGCCGCAGCCTCGACCGCACCCGGGTCGATCGGCAGCGACTCAGGGTCCACGCCGGGTCGTTGGCCCTGGGATTGCGGGGTCATGCGGGAGGTCGCCTCCTGGGTCCGGCGGGGATGGACGGCGGCATGGACGCCGGGTCGACCCCATCATCCGCGGCGCACCGGTCCTCCCCCCTTCGTGTAAGGATGCCTTTACATGCGCGAGAGGGAGGACGGCCACGGGCGTCACCCGACCCGGGCGTACCATGGCCCGGGTCGTCAGGGCCCCGGTGAAGGGGGCGCCCGGCGGGCGGCGCGTCGGCCACGCCAGCGAGCAGTTTGAGGAGCGGACGCATGGGCACTGCGACGGGGACGGGCACCGGTCCAGCCATCCGAGAGCGCGACCGGATCTACATCGACGGGCAGTGGGTCGTCTCGCTGGGGCAGGGCACGATCGCGGTCCATGCCGCCGCCACCGAGGAGGTGGTGGGCCATGTCCCCGAGGGGATCGCGGCGGATGTCGACCGCGCGGTCCGGGCAGCGGCGGCCGCCTTTCCCAGCTGGGCCCGGACCGCCCCCGCCCGGCGAGCGGCCCTGCTGCGCGCCACCAGCGAAGAGCTCAAGGCACGCACCGAGGAGATCGCCTGGCTGATCGCCACGGAGGTGGGCATGCCCCTGCGCATGGCGACGGCCGTGCAGGCCGGCCTGCCGGTCGGGACCTTTGCCACCACCGCCGCCCATGTCGACACCTTCCCGTTCGAGGAGCCAGTCGGGACCTCCCTGGTGGTGCGGGACCCGGTGGGCGTGGTGGGGGCGATCACGCCCTGGAACTTCCCGCTCCACCAGCTGGCCCTCAAGGTGGCCCCGGCGCTGGCCGCGGGCTGCACCGTGGTCGCCAAGCCCAGCGAGGTGGCGCCCTTCACCGCCTTCCTGCTGGCGGAGGTCTTCGAGGCCATCGGGCTCCCTCCGGGGGTGTTCAACCTGGTGACCGGCTACGGCCCCGTGGTCGGCGAGGCGCTCGCCAGCCATCCGCTCATCGACATGCTGTCCTTCACCGGGTCGACCAGGGCGGGCCGCCGGGTCGCGGAGCTGGCCGCCGCCGGGGTCAAGCGGGTGGCCCTTGAACTGGGAGGGAAGTCGGCCAGCGTCATCCTCGACGATGCCGACCTGCCCGCCGCCGTCACCGCCAGCGTCCGCCAGGCCCTGCTCAACTCTGGCCAGCGCTGTGACGCCTGGACCAGGATCCTGGTGCCTCGGGCGCTACAGGACGAGGCCGTGGCCGCCGCGATCCGCGCGGCCGAGGGGCTGCCCCTGGGCGATCCCCTGGGCCCGGGCAGCCGCCTCGGGCCGCTGGTGTCGGAGGCCCAGCGGGAGCGCGTCCGTGGCTACATCCGCCAGGGCATCGGGGAGGGAGCGCGCCTGGTCCACGGCGGCCCGGACGCCCCCCAGGGCCTGACCCGCGGGTACTACGTCCAACCGACGATCTTCGCCGACGTCCGCCACGGGATGACCATCGCGCAGGAGGAGATCTTCGGGCCGGTGCTGGCGATCATGCCGTACGAGGACGAGCCGGACGCCCTGCGCATCGCCAACGACACCGCCTACGGCCTGGGGGGCAGCGTGTGGTCCGCTGACCCGCGGCGGGCGGAGCGCTTCGCCCGGGGGCTGCGCACCGGCCAGGTCGACATCAACGGAGCCCCGCTCAACCCCGAGGCTCCCTTCGGCGGCTTCAAGCAGTCCGGCATCGGGCGGGAGTTCGGACGCTTCGGCCTGGATGAGTACGTGGAGATCAAGTCGATCCAGGGCGCGCCATCAGCCGCCGCTCCCGCGTGACCACCGCCGACCCGGGGACGCCGGGTGTCGACACCAGCGCACGCTCCGGGAGCGTCCGGCGGGTGACCGGTGTCCTGCGCGCCCAGGGCATCACGGCCCCGGTGACCGTCATTGCCGCCGGCGCCCGCACCGCGGCCGACGCGGCCCGCTCCGTCGGCTGTGCGGTCGACCAGATCGCCAAGTCCATCGTCTTCCGCCCGGACGGCGACGGCCCACCCGTGGTGGTGGTCGCCCGCGGGGGCCAGCGGGTCGACGAGGGCAAGGTCCAGGCCTGCCTCGGGGTGAGGGTCCGCCGGGCCGACCCCGAGTACGTCCGCGCCGCCACCGGCTTCGCCATCGGGGGAGTGGCCCCAGTCGGGCACACCGGCCCGGTGACGCTGCTGCTCGACGCCGGGCTGTTCCAGTATTCCGCCGTCTGGGCCGCCGCCGGTGCGCCGGACGCGGTGGTCTGCCTGACGCCGGCGGACCTGGTGAGGCTCACCGGATCGTCACCGGCCAACGTGACCATCGGCTGACCGGTCGACGGCTCAGGACAGGCCAGCAAGATTCCTTCTACTTCGCTACTTACGGATGCGTAGTAAGCGCAATTCCCACGACGCCGTCGCAGCCCGTGAGTACGCCGACATCGTTATCGAACGTGCGCGAGTTGGCGCGCCCATCAGCGGCTTCGACGCCCAGATCGCCGCCATCTGCAGAGCCCAGGGCGCGGCCCTGGCCACCCGCAACACCCGCGACTTCGACCATCTGGGCCTGACCCTCATCAACCCCTGGCTGACGGGTGTCTGAGGTCGCGTCGACTCCCGGCCCGTAGGCCGATCCGCGGTTGCCTCCCCCCCAAGGACCCTGTCCAGCTGGCGGCCAGGGACAGCTCGGGGAGCACTGGGCCTGGGGCCCGCCGCCGCGCCAGGACCCAGGTGTCGCGGTCGGTCGAGCGGACAGTCCGCACCGATCCCAGCCGCCGCAGTGAGCCATCCACTCTCCTTAGCAAGCGATAAGCTTTCTTATCAAGAGCCATAGGCGTGCGAGATCCTCGCCGGGATCCCACCCCCGCCCCCATCCGTGGCCGGGACGCTGTACGACGGTTCAGGAGCGGCGCCAGCCCACCGCGGCGCGAGGACCCCGCCTCCCCCGCGCCCCGACGCCGGCTTGGGACCGGTCCGGGCCGCGCGGACGCTGTCCACGCTCAAGACGCCGTTGACCCTGTCGGCCGCGGCCGCGGCGTGGCCGCGGCCGCACCCGGCCTCCAGGTGGCCGCGGGCCCGGCGGAGCTCGGTGACAAGCCGACAACGCCGTTGTCGCGGGGCGGGCACCGGCATGGGGCCGCTGATAGGATCCGTCCGAGAAGGGACAGCGTCGCGACCTGGTGCCGAGCCAGTGGAGTGGGTGAATGCCAACCACACTGGAGGGGGGGGCGCCGCACCTGCCCGTGCCGGGGGGTTCTCTTCGACCAGCGCCGAGCTCCGCTCCGCGCTCCCTGGGCTCAGCGCCTCCTGTGGCCCCCGCAGGCGCTGTCGCCAGCGCGGCGAACGCCACCAGGTCCGACACCATCGACGTGCTTGTGGTGGAGCTGGACGCTTGGCGCGTGGGCCTGCTGGCCGCAGCGATTGTCGAACTGTCTCCCGTGGTCGCCTCGACACCGTTGCCCGGCACCCCGCCCTTCGTGGACGGCGTCATCGACTGGCGGGGCCGGGCGATCCCGGCCGTGGATCTGGGGATACGGTTCGGCCGTCCTCCGCGCCCGGTCCACCTCTCAGATCACCTGGTCATCGCCAAGACATCTGGACGACATGTGGCGTTGCGCGTCAACCGCGCCAGCGAGCTGGTCACGGTCCACCGGTCCGACTTGGAGAGTGCCACCGGACTGACGCCGGCCCTGCAGGTCGTGGGACTGGTCCGGCTGGCCACCGGCATGGTGGTGGTCCACGACCTTGACGCCTTCCTGTCGGTGGATGAGGCTGCGCTCTTGGACCGCGCCCTCGATGCGCTCCGAGCCGCCAGGGAGACCTCACCAGCCCCTCTGAGCAGCGCCGCACCCACCGAGACCGGATCGACCGATGGCTGACATCGACCCTGGGCTGGAGGCTTTGGCTGTCAGGGTCAGTGAGCGAACGGGCCTGCGCTTCGATGGCCCCCGCCGCCGCCACCTTCTGGGGCAGCTCGCCGCGGCCGCCCAGCGCGCAGGTGCTCCCGATCTGCGGAGCTACGCCGCGCTCTTGGACCACGGCCCGTCGGCAGGCCTCGACGACCTCATGGCCTCCGTGACCGTCGCCGAAACCTACTTTTTCCGGGAACCGCGCCACTTCGAGCTCCTTCGCCACCAGGTCCCGGCCCTGCTCGGCCGGTCCGGGCGGAGCCGAGCTCTGCGCCTTTGGAGCGCGGGCTGCGCCACCGGGGAAGAGGCCTACAGCTTGGCCATCGTTGCGGCTGAGCATGGATGCCCCGGTGCGACCGTCCTGGGCACGGACCTCTCCGCCGCCTCCCTCCAGCGCGCGCGGCAGGCGGTGTACGGGCCGAGGTCCCTGCGCGGGGTCGATGACCGCCGCCGAGCGTTCTTCTCCCCCCGAGGCGGAGCGTTCACGGTGCCTCAGCGCTTTCGCCAGATGGTGACGTTCCGGGTCCGCAATCTCGCGGACCCGCGTGAACCCTCTGGCCTCTATGGGATCGGCAGGGCCGACGTGGTCTTCTGCCGCAATGTCCTGATGTATCTCACCCCCGCTGGCCTGGCCACCGCCTCCGCGCAGCTGGCCGCGGGCCTGGCGCCCGACGGTTGGCTGGTGACCGCCTCCTCCGACCCGGACCTGTCGGGCCTGGCTGGCCTGGCTGCCGTCCGAACCCCCTGGGGGGTCGCCTACCGCCACCGGCGCGCTCCGGTCGCCAGCGACGAGCCGGCACCCGTCGCGCCTCCCATCCGCCGCCGACAGCCCGCGAGGGCCGCGGTGCCGGCCCCGGCCAGGAGCCCCCGCCCGGCCGCGCCCCTCCCCTCCTCCACCACCGCGACCGCCGCCGAGATCCAAACCATGGGGGATGCCGGGCACTTGGATGCGGCCCTGCGGGCCGCGGAGCAGGCGCTGCGCGCGGACCCGCTGAACTACGATCTGCACCACCTTCGTGCGGTGGCACTGCTAGCCACCGGCCGCTGGGCCGAGGCCGAGGTCGAGGCCCGGGCCTCCGTGTACCTGGCCCCGAACCGGCCCGAGGCCCACGCGGTGCTGGGCCATGCTCGCAGCCGCCTGGGCCGGACCGGCACCGCCGCCCGCAGTCTGCGCACAGCCGCGGTTCTGGCGGAGGCGGCTGAGCACCGACCGCGCCGTGGTTGACCCCAAGGTGGCGGCGGTGCTCGCCGCCCGGGCGCGGCGGTTGGCCCAGCCCGCGCGCGACAGGGAGGACGGCCACCTCGAGTTCGTAACCTTCGCGGTGAACTCCGCCCTCTACGGCCTGGACCTGGCCGCCGTCCGCGCCGTGCTGCCGCCCGGCTCTGCCACCCGCCTGCCCAGGGGCGATCACCTGCTGGCGTGGATCGTCAATGTGCGAGGGGAGCTGCTGCCGGTGGCGGACACCGCTCGCCTCCTCGACCCGGCCGCCGCTCCGCAGGCCGGTGCAGGGCCGGTGGTGGTGGTCGACGGGCCACAACACCCCGCTCTCGGGCTGGCCGTCGACGGCCTTTTGGACCTCACGCGCGTCCCCGCCCTGCTCCCCGCCTCGCCCTCCGCGACCTCCCCGCTGTGGCGGGGGATGGCACCGGATGGGGCCGTGATCCTCGATGCCGCCGCGCTCCTGGCGGATCCCCGCCTCTACGTCTCAGGCCCCGACCCGTCCCCTCCCGTCACAGGCACCGCCGGCGGGGTTGCCGGATGAAGCGCTCGATCACGGAGGTTGCCCGATGAAGCGCTCGATGACCGTAAGCCGCCAGATCCGCCTTGGGTTCGGGATCGCCGTGGCCGCCACCGTGGTCCTGGCCACCATCGCCGTCCTGGCCCTGGGGCAGGTGGCCGCGGCCAAGAACGCCGTGATCCAGCGGGACAGCCCGCTGGTCGCCGAGTCATACCAGCTGCTTGCGACGGCCTCCGACCGGGCGGCCAACGACCGGGCCTACGAACTCACCCACCAGGCCAGATTCCTGAGCCTGGCCGCCCAGGACCAGCGGCAGGCAAAGAGCACCATCGCCCTCATGCAGGCGACGGCCAACGACGTCAGGACCCATCGCCTGCTCGTGGCGGTGATCACCGCGCGAGCGGCGTGGCTGGCGGCGTCGGCGAGCGCCGTCAGCGCCGTGCAGTCCGGGGCGCTCAAGGGCCACGCCCTCGGCGTCCGCCTCCAGGGCTCGGTGCTCCCGGCCTGGACCACGCTGCGCACCCGCATCACCCAACTGGTGACGGCCGAGGAGCAGATCATCGCCGCGGCGTCACGCAGCTCGAACAGCGCCGTCCTCGCCAGCAAGGTGATCATCGGGGTGCTCGGCGCCCTGGTGGTGGTCGCCGCCGTCGGCACCGGCCTGTGGGTCATCCGCCGGGTCGACGGCACCCTCAAGCCCCTGGCGCGCTCCCTCGACAGCGCCGCGGCGGAGATCCTGGCGGGCACCACCCAGCAGGTGGCCAGCAGCTCGCAGCAGGCCGCCGGGGTCCAGGAGACGGTGGCGACCGTGGACGAGCTGGTGCAGGCGGCGGAGGAGAGCGCGGCCCGGGCCCGCACGGTGGCGGACCGGGCCCGCCACTCGTCGCAGGTGGCCGATCAGGGGACCGCGGCGGTGGCCGAGACCGCCGCGGGGATCGAGGCCGTGCGCGAGCAGGTCGGCGCCGTCACCGCCAGAATCGTGGCCCTCGCCGAGCGGGCCAAGGCCATCTCCGAGATCGTGGATGCCGTCGACGAGATCGCCGACCAGACCCACCTGCTCGCCCTCAACGCGGCCATCGAGGCGGCCCGGGCGGGCGAGCATGGGCGCGGATTCTCGGTGGTGGCCGCCGAGGTGCGCAGCCTGGCCGATCAGTCCCGTCAGGCCACCGCCAAGGTTGCGGCCATCCTGGGAGAGATCCGGCACGGCACGGATGCCGCGGTGATGACCAGCGAGCATGGCACGCAGAGCGTCACCAACGCCCTTCAGCTCGTGGCGCAGGCGGGACGAACGATCGCCGAACTGGCCGATACGATCTCGTCCGCGTCGACGGCTGCGGAGCAGATCGCCGCCTCCTCCGGCCAGCAGGCGGCCGCCACCGGCCAGATCGGTGACGCCATGCGCAGCATCGATCAGGCCACGGAGCAGAACCTGGCGACCGCCCGCGAGGCAGAGCGCACGGCACGTGCCCTGGCCGAATCGGCCATTGCGGTGGCAGCACTCGTCGGGACAAGGCAGTAGAGCCCGGGGAATCGATGCCGCTCCCAGCCCGACTGCAGGCTCTCTTCCTCACCGAGCTGGATGAGCACACCGAGACCCTCAACCGGACCCTCGTGGCCGCAGAGCAGGCGGGGGGCGTCCTCCCCCAGGAGACCCTCCAGGTGCTGTTCCGCTCGGCTCACAGCCTGAAAGGGGCGGCCGCCGCCACCGGCGCCACCGAGGTCGAGGCGGTCTGCCGCCGCATGGAGGATGTCCTGGGACGCGCCCGGGAGGACCGGGCGCCGATCCCTCCCCCCGTGCTGGAGCAGCTGTTCGCCGACGTGGACGCGATCGTCGCGGAGGGCACCCGGCTCCGGCGCGCCGCCACCGGCGGGGGGGACAGCGCGAGCGGTGGCCAGGCAGCGCCGGGCCCGGCCGTGCGCGCCCCCTCCCCGAGCACCCCGCCGCGGCCGGC
>JAKABB010000014.1 GCA_021802045.1 bacterium | reverse complement strand
GTCCGCCGGCGGGCCGGCCACCGGCGGCGGCAGGCGGCCCGGTAGGCGCGCGCCGCCGTGGCCGCCTCGGCCTCGATCTCCCGCCCGCGCGGGTCGGCGGCCACGTCGCCGAGGGAGCGGCCCAGGCTGCCGACCTGAGCCGCCACCCAGCCCTCGCGGGTCCGCCACGCGGCGTCGCGTGCCGCGCGCAGCAGTTCCAGCTCGCCGGCGCTCGGGCCGCTCACGAGTGGTCGGCCCGAGCGTTGGCCCCGCAGTCACAGTCCGGGCCGCAGCCGCCCTGGCCGAGCCACGGGCTCGCCGCTTGGCGCAGCGCGTCGAGCGGGAGCAGGGCGCGCGCGAAGACGTGCTCGGGCAAGCGGTCCATGCCAATCGCCCCGACCGCCTCACTGAGCGGGTACGAGCCGATGATGGTGTCGCACCAGACGCAGCCGTTCGCGAGGTACCCGTCGGGCCGCTGGCGGGACCGCCGGACCTTCAGGGGGCCGATCTGCTGCTGCTTCAGCCAAGCGGGATCGAGCACGTCTTCCAAGGCGGCCGCCACGGACTCGAAGTCGAGGAAGAGATCGTCCCCGAGGCCGAGATAGGCCTGCGCGGCGTCCTTCTCCACGACGACGCCCGCGATGGCCCGCCGGGGCTTGCCGCACCGATAGCACGGCTCGACGATCCCGACCAGCCCGACCTCGACGCATTGGTCCGCCGGGTCCATGGCCGGCGGCGGCGCCAGGATCGGCGTGATCTCCAAGCTCATGGTTCATCCTCCTGAACGAGTCCGCTCCCCACTCTCCGCCCTCGCCGCCGTGGACAAATCCTTGGGCGCGCACGCGGGCCGCTTCTCACCAGCTCTCCGCCAGGTCCGCCGGGGCCGCATCCGCCCCGGCCTCCGCTTCCTCGGGTCCGGTGGCGGTCTGTGCCTGGCGCGCCACGGCGGCGGCGACGGCCGCCACCTCCCAGGGCTCCGGCCCAGCCTCGGGCTCCACCGGGACCACGCCCCAGGCCGCCTGCGCCGCCGCCGGGGTCGCCACGCCCGCCTGGGCGGCCTCCAGCGCGACGTGATCGGGCGGCGTGGCCCGGTAGCAGGTGTCCTGGCTGCAGCGCTTGAAGCTGGTCCGCCAGCGGTCCGACGCCCGCTCCAGGTCCACGGCCCAGTCGAGCCACCGCCCGACCGGAGCCGCGCCGATCCGGCCGTCCTTGACCGGCGGGGCCTGGGCGGCGTCCAGCTTGGCCTTCAGCGCCCGGCAGTCGGCCACGGCGTCCGCGTGGGCGGGCCAGCAGGGCTGGAGGGGGACGGCCGGCTCCGGCCACCCCGCTTGCAGCGTGTCCCGCACCCAGGCGATCAAGGCCCCGTGGGCGCGGGGTCGGGACGCGGGCGGGAGGTCGCTCCATGGGGACCAGGCGGGGGACGGCGGCGCGGCCTCTTCCCCCTCCGGGCCGCTCTCGTGCTCATCCATGCGCCTTCCTCCCCGGCTTGGGCGGCGCCGTCGGCGCCAGGTGTTCCACCGTCTTCACGGCCTCATGGATGCCGGTCTCCACAACGGGCACGGCGGCCCGGAGGCCGCTCCGCACGACCGGCGGCCCGGCCACCACTCCGGCGGCCCCCAGCAGCACCCCCACCACCAGGCCCGCCACGCAGCCGCTCGGGCGGCTCATGCGCGCGCCGCCTGGCGGTCGGCGACGAGGGCGGCCAGAGACCGGCGGCCCCGGCTCTGGACCAGCGGCGTGGACTCCGCCAGTCCGCGGTCCCGGCGACGCTGGGCCGCCTGGCGGCAGGCGCTGGAGCAGGTGCGCCGGGGCCGGCCGGGCCCGGGCCGACGCCCGAGGGGGCCGGCACAGACGGCACAGGTGGCGGGGCGGGTTTCGTTCCGCGCTACGCGGGCCGTGGTCCGGCGGGGGAGGCCGGGCCGGGCCGCTCGGCCCTCGGGGTTGGCCCTCATGCCGGTTCCTCCACCGCCGGCTCGTCCTCGGGACCCTCCGCCGGGTCGAGCGGGGGGGCGATGGCCGGGGCCGGCGGCGCGCCCGCCCCCATCCGCGAGCGGAAGGGCTCCAGCGCCGGCAGGGCCGGCAGCAGGACTGGCCGCCAGCCCTCCCGACCCAGCAGGACCGCGGCGCCGGCGGGCCACTTCGCCAGCGTGCTGGCCTTCACTTCGGGCGTCTCCACCAACGTGTGGCTCTCGGACTTCCCCGAGCTGCTGCCGCCGCTCCCCGAGCCGCCGTGCTTCGTCGAGCCGACCGAGGGCCGCCACACCTGCCGCTCCCCGAGACTCTTGCTGACGGCGGTCAGGAAGTCCATGTCCTGCAACCCGGCGCCGATGAGCCGGTACGCCGTCGTGTCCCAGATGGCCCGCGCGCCCGCCTCCCCCCAGCGCTCTAGCTGGCTCCAGCTCTGGACCCCCCAGGCCACCGTGATGCCCCGGCCGCGGGCCTGGCTGAGCACCTGGGTCAAGTTCGGAAGGGGCGAGATTTGGGCCATCTCGTCGAGCACGAGCAGGAGGGGCGGATCGGCGCGGCCGGCAAGCCGGCCCGGACCGGCGGGCGTCGCTTCCGCCCGCTGCTCAGCGCGCTCGAGGATCGCGTTCAACACGGCGACCGTCAGGGGTGCGTTCTTGCTCACGGTCGCCTTGCCGCCCTTGTCGCAGATATACAAGGTGCCGCACGAGTTGAGGAAGCGGTCGATGTCGAAGCGATCGCTCGGGTCCGGCGTGCAGGCGTCCACCACCGTGGACGAGTCCAGCGCGGCCAGGGCTGGCCGGGCGGTGTGCATGATGCTCTGCCGCGTCTCCTCGGCCTTGCCGGCGAAGGCTTGCAGGGTCTGGCCGAATCCGGCCCGGGAGCCAGCGGCGGCGATGATCCGCTGGGGCTCCTCCAGCTCGTCCCGGCGGAGCCAGCCCACCACCCGCTCCACGCCGCTGCCCTCCAGGGCCGCCGCGTGGACGTAGGCGGCCACCACGCTCACGGCGTTGGCCCGCCAGACTTCCTCCCCGCGTGGGCCGCCCAGCTCGGTCGTCTCGACCATCGACTCGATCCGGTCGAGGCAGAGGTCCTCGTCCGCGCAGCCGTCCAGCGGCGACCACCGGACCCGCGGCCAGGGCAGCGCCGCGGCCTGGGACCCCCGCCAGTCCAGCACGCCGACCGGGCCCAGCCGCGCGCGGGCGGGCGCCGTCCACTGGGCCAGGTCGATCTTCGTCGAGCACACCACCACCGGGCCCGGCCACGGGATCAGGCCGACCACCCCGGCCAGCCAGCCGGCGGACTTCCCGCCGCCGGGGCCGGCGATGACCCCCGCGGTGGCTTCCACGGTCGAGACGTTCCCGACCTGGCGCGCGCCGCCGAAGACGCCATCCAGCCACCACTCGGCCCGGCGGGGTCGGCCCGTCGCGTCCCATCGCGCGTCTTTGCTCCACCCAAGGAACAGCCCCAGGTTCGACGCGTGGACGCCCGGGGGCGGGAGCAGCACGCCGTCGGCCGTCCGGGCGCTCGGGTCCGGCGGGCGGCCGCGGAGCTGGTCGGCGAGCTGGGCGCACCGCTCCCGCAGGGTCATGGCGGCCCCGCCCGGCCAGTGAACCACCCGCTGGTGAACACGGCCACGTTGACCGCCCCCCGGGACCCGGCGTCGTAGATATCCGCGGCCTGGCCGCCCACCCCGAGCGGGATGATGGCGCCCGACCCGGTGAGCCACCCAACCCGGGAGCCGTAGAGGTCGATGGCATAGTTCGTGGTTCCGCCACTGGGGCCCCAGCGCACGGGGCCCGCCGCCCAGTCCGCCTGGGCCACCACGGTGGCAACGACGGCGGAGGCCCCAATCGGCGCGATGCCACCGGCCCCCGCGACGGGCACGCTCCAACTCTGGCCCGGCCGGAGGTTGTTGTACGACCAGCTCGAGGTCACCTGGGTGGGCGACGCGGCCTGGTACAGCCCGGCGTTGCTGTATCCGGCGGCGGCCCCCGACTCGACATAGCCTTGGACGGCCACCCCGACCCACGCCCCGTTCGCGCAGTTCTTCCAGAGGATCTGCCCGTTGGCGCCGACGGGGACGAGCATCTCGGCCGTGGCCGGCACTCCCGTGTTCTCGTACAGCATGGTCGAGATGCCCGCCGATCCCCCGGCAGGGTCCGCTGTCGCCGGGCAGGCGCTCGGCGCCGTGGTGGCGTACACGTCCAGCAGCACGGCGGACACCCCGGTGGTGGGCACGCCGCCCTGGCCCAGGACCGGCACCGCCGACGCGGCGGTGGTGGCCTGAAAGCCGGCGATCTGCCCCTGCGTGACCAGGACGAGCCGCCCCGCGTTCGTGTAGGTGGCCGTCGGGGCTGCCGCGTACCAGCCCTCCACGTCGATGATGATCTGCGTGGTCGTCGGGGCATTGTTCGTGAGGGCGATGGTCCCGCTTGGGCTGACGGGCACGATCTCGAAGGTGCTGGTGACCGTGTGGGCCGCCGCCGTCGCGCTGAGGGTCGAGGTCACCGGGACCGCCGGGTTGTAGATGGCCACGTTCGTGTTGCTTCCGCCAGCGATGAGGCTCACGCTGACGGCGACGGCCGCGACGTTCGCGGACGGAATGCCCCGGCCGGTCATCTGGACGGTCAGCGTCCCTTCGGGGCCCGGGGCCTGCCCCGCGCATTGATAGCCGGAGTTCGGGCGGGTGTCACAGGCCCGGAAGGCGGACACCGGGACGAACAGGCCCGGGTTGTCGTAGACGAAGACCGAGCTCGTGGCACTGGTCCCGGGATCGGCGGTCCCATCGCGGACCGTGACCCCCAGGGTGTAGCCCCCCAGGCCCGTGGCCCCGGGGGTCCACGCAAAGGTCGGGGACGTGGTCGTGCCCAGGATCAGCCACGTGGCGCTGCCCGGCGGGTTGGCCGTCCACTGGTAGGTCACCAGCGACGGAACCGTGCAGGTGGCTCTGGCCGAGAGAGCATCCGCCGTGGCCCGGAGGAGCGAGGGTCCGCTGCCCGAGGTGATTGTCGCCCCGGTGCAGCTCGGTGCCACCACGTCCACGCCGAGGTACGCCGTGGTGGTCGGCCCCTGTCCGCCCGGGGCGGTGGCCACCGTCATGGTCACGGTGTAGCTCCCGGCGGCAAGCCCGGTGGTGTTCCAGGCCGTGTGCGAGGCTGGGCCCCAGTCCTTGATCGTCGTGACCGTGCCCGTGACCGCCGTGGCCGTGAACCGATAGGAGGGGGTCGCACCCGCGGGGCAGATCGCGGCCCCGAGCAGGTCGGTGGTCCCCCCCACGGGGACGTTGCCCGCGGGGGCGTCCGTCAGGGTCGGCCCCGTGCAGACGGGCGCCGTCAACGCGAAGGGCGCGGTCGCCAGGAGCTGCCACTGCGTCGCCCCGGGCGGCTCGATCTGGACCTGCAGCGTGTAGGCCCCGGGGGTCAGCCCGGCCGTGGCCCAGGTGGCGCTCGGGCTCGACCCCGAGGTGATGACCCGGCCCGAGCTGCTGCCGGGCGGGAACACTACGAAGAGGTACGGTGAGCCCGCCGGCACGCACGTGCCGCCGGCCACGGTCAGCGTCTCGGTGGTCCCGGCGGGCTCCGGCGATGCCGGAGTCGCGGTCAGCGCGCCGCACCCGCCGTAGACCGACTGGAGCTGCTGGACCGCCACCGTGCTCGACCCGGCGCTCGTCACCGGCGACCCGTAGGTGCCGGAGAGCCCCGTCGATTCCTCCCGCCAGGCCACGGACCAAGTGGCCGTCGCCGCAAACGTCAGGGGGTTGGGGTGGACCGTCACCACGCTCCCCGAGACGCTCTCCGTCTCCGTGGCCGTCTGGTAGCTGTGCTGGACCGCGGACACCGACGAGCCGGACGGCCGCGCGCCCCAGCCGGCGGCGAGCTGGCTCCCCGCAAAGGTCGCCGTCCCCCCGTCCCCGAAGCTCCACGTGATGGCCGTGGGGGTGTAGGTGAGGCGATAGAGCGTCCCGTCGTAGCCCACCGTGGTGGTCACCACGCGGGCGGGTGGGTGCGTGACCCAGAAGTTCTGCGGCAGGCCGGTGATGGCCAGGGGATCGGCGGGGGCTGGGGTGTACGGGCCGGTCTGGACCCCGATCGTGGGCCCGGCCCCTGGCTCGGGTGGGAGCGCCCGCCACTGGACGGTGACCGGGTTCCCCGGCGTGCATTCACTGCCGTGCCCGACCGGGGTTTCCACCACCACGTAGGTGGTGTCGGTCGGCACACTGGCCGTGACCATCTTCGTGATCGACCCCGCACTCGCGAGCGCCCACGGCAGGGTGGGGCAGTCGGCGGGGAGCGCCGTGCTCTGCGCGGGGACGATGGCGAGGGCCCACTGGCCCCAGGTGGACGAGGGGATGCCGCTTCCCAGGGTGCCGGTGAGGGTCACGGTGGTGACGACGGCGACTGGGGAGGCCGGAGCGGCGGTCAGGGTCGGGGGCGACGGCGAGGGGGGCGGCGAGGCCGTGCAGCCCATCACCCCCGTGGTGTTCCAGAGGTTGTCCCACGCCTGCGCACAGAGCACGAGCCAGTCCCCGGCCGCCCGCGGGGCGCTCTGGACGGCGTTGACCCCGTTGCCGGCGTCCAGGGTATGGGGCGGGGCCCAGCTCGGACAGCCGCCCAGGGATGACGGGCCCGGTCCGGTCGGCTGTGACCACCAGCACACCTGCCACTGGTTCATGCCCGCCGCGTAGGCGTTGGCGCCGCCCCCGTTCCCCGGGTCGGTCTGGCCGGGGAGGGTGAACGTCGCCCCATTCGCCCGCTCGGTGGTCACCCGGGGGGCCGGGGTCGCGGGTGGACTGGTGTCCGTATACAGGTCCATGGTCGCCGCACCGGTCGGGTACTTGTCAGCCCAGATCGTGCGATCCGGCAGCTGCAGGCAGTTACCACTCCACGCCTCGGTGAAGCCCGTCCAGATCGTGATGTGCCCCTGCACGGAGCCGCCGAGGTGGTCCGTGGCCCCCAGGGGGTTGGCCCCGGGATTGCCGCTCGCCGACCAGAACGGGCTGGGATGGCCCGAGGCGAAGTCCGGGGACTTCTGTGAAAAGTGCCACGGGGGGTTCCTGGTGCCGGGGGCCGTCCAGCCGATGTACACCCAATGGTTGGTGGTCCCGCCACCGAAGTCGCCGATGACGTACACGTACCAATAGCTTCCGCAGGTGCCGGACGCGGTCGGGTAGAGCGTGAGGGCCTCAGGGTTGAACGCCGAGTTCGTCGTCGGCCCGTACCGCTGGTAGGGGTGGCTGGAGTGATCCGCGAAGCTCCAGCCGCGCGGATTCCCCTTGGTGCAGGTGCTGCCGTTCCAGCCGCAGGCCGTGGCGGTCGCGGGCGTCAGCAGCGCAGCCCGCGCGGGGGGAGCGCTCCCGAGGGCGAGCAGGCTGGCCACCCCACCCGCGAGGAGCCCGACGCCGAGGACGGAGCGGGCGCGGGTCACGAGTCGGCCCCCTGCTGCTCGGCGAGCCACTCGTCGAGCGACTGGCCGGTCCCGGTGACGGACCCCGGGGTGGACCCACCGCCCCCCCCCCGGCGCGCCTCCCACCACTTCGTCACGCGGCGCACGAGCCAGGCCACGGTCAGCGCGGCCAGGAGCAGGCCGGCGATCACCACCGCGACCCCCGGCTCGGACACAGGCCGCGCCGGCGCCCACCAGATCGCCACCCAGCCCCCAGGGGTGGGGCGGCTGAGCACCGCGGCCCGGGCGGCGTGGGCCAGTCTCACGATCGCGCCGAGCGGGTTGGGCTGGGGCCGCGCGCCGGCCAGGGTCAACACCACCCAGCCGGCGGCCCACACGGCCCCGACGGCGGCCATCAGCCAGATAGCGAGCTTGTCGGCCCAATGCTGGGAGTGGCCCGCCTTCGGCACCGGCGGGCGGCTCATCTTCCCCCTCCGAGGAGCCGAGCCAGCCAGCCGCGCTGGCCGCCGTGACGGCCTCCCGGCACGGGGGGGATCGCGATCCCAAACTCCGCCAAGGCCGAGAGGTCGAGGGTCCAGCGGCGCTTCGACCGCGCGGCGCACAGCGCCAGTTCATGTCTTGCGTAAAGGGCCGCCTGGGGCACGCTCCAGCCGTTGGCTTGCGCCAGCTCAGCCAGCGCCTCGCGCGCAGCCCGATCCGAGCCGCTGAGGGAGCGGGTCCGGCCGAGGTGGACTGCGGCGTGGTGGGTGGGACAGGCCGCCGCGATCCGCCCGAGGCGCTGAATCCCCCGAGCGTCATCCCACTGATACCACTCGTGCGCCTCGAGGCGGCCGTTCGCCCCGCACGCCTCACAGCGGTGGTGGGCACGCGCGTAGCAGGCTCGGCGCACCACGCCCCATGCCTCCGGGGGGATGCCTGTCCGGCCCGCCGACCCCCAGGCGCTGGTCGGGATCAGTCCGAGCGGCCATCGCGGCGCGGCGGAGGTCACGGGCTCTCCCCCTCGGTGGGAGCCCGACCGTCCCCCGCGCCGTACCGGTGGTCGAGTTCGGTCAGTCGCTGCTTGAGGGCCGCTTCCTGGGCCGGGCTCAGGCGCCCGAGCCGGCCGGGGAGGCCCGGGTGGACGTGGCCTTGGTCGTTTCTGAGGTTCTGCCCGGCGACCCCGTGGCGGATGTGGCCCGCGGCGGCGGTGAACTCCGAGCGCTCCGCTTCGACCCGGCCCTCGGCTACCGCGAGCTGCGCGTCAGCGAAGCGCGCCCGGTGATCCGCGGGTGGGCCCGCGAGGCCCTGGGAGGAGGCCCAAGCACCGACCTCGGGGTCGCGGGACCCGGCCCGGGCGGCGGCGGCGCTCGTCTGCGCCTGGGCCAGGATCGTCGCGTGGCGCTGCTTCATCGCGCTCTCGGTTCCGGCCAGCCGCGCGTCGATGCCGGCCGTTTGCCGGCGTCCAGCCCCCGTCCTCTTCGCGAACAGGGCCTCGGAATCCTCGACTGTGCCGCGACCCAGGCCGGTCCGGTAGCCCTGCTGCAGGCCGCGAACCACGCTCCGAGGGCGGCCGCCTTCCCCGGGGCGCAGCGCCCCCTTGGCCGCGCCGACGCCGGCGGTCATCGCGACCCCGACGCCATCCGCGAACACGTTGTGGCGCGGCGTCAGCAGGCCCACGAAACCCCTCCGTCCCGCGCCGAAGCCCCCGCCGCCACCACCGCCACCGCCGGCTCCGCCCCCGCCGCCGGGTGGGCCACCCGTCCCTCCGTCGCCTGCGGCCGCCTGACGGCCGCGCCGGCTCGGCCACGCCGCGCCCGGGCGCTGGCCGATACGATCCCCGACCACGTTGCGGAGCGCGCGCGGGCTCAGCGCCGCGATCTCCACGAGACCCGCGATGCCCATGCCTGCGCCATGCAAGGCGCCGCCCTCGGCGGCCTGCACGGCCTTGATCGAGACGAACAGCCCAGCATCCATGAGGAAGATGGCAATCAACGCATGGAACGGGCTCACCCCACCGGGCGCGTTCACGGCCACGTCCAACGACACCGCGAAGCCCACCCCACCGAATAATCCCGCCACCAAGGCCCCCATCACGCTCCCCAGCCACCACTGGAAGAAGCCGTTGCGCGTGTCGTACACGCCCACGGCGAGCGCCAGCGGCAGAAAGATGAGCCCGAAGATGAGGGACACCGTGCGCATGAGCAAGAGCCCGCCCAGCCAGAGGATGAGCGCGAGGAGGGAGATGGCGAGGATGAGCAGCACGCTCGCGACGGGCTGCATTCCCGGCATGAGGAAGGCTGCCACGCCCGTGGCCACATCCGCCAGCAGGGCACTGATCGCGGTGGTGACCAGGCCCCCGGCGGCGTTCACGGACAGGAGCGCCACGGTGATCGCTCCGAACATCTGGGAGAACGCGCCTACGACGAACCCGTAGAACGCGAAGGCAAAGTTGGTCCCCGGGGCCAGCAGGAGCGTGCAGATGAGCCACCGTGGCAGCACGTCGAAGAGGGCCATGCCCGGCGCCATCTTGGAGTCCTTCATCAAGGTGAAGTACCGCGCCGCGGTCGCGACCGTGATCGCCGCCAGGGCCACCGGCACCATGACGGCGTAGAGCTTGGGGATCACCTTGTAATCGACGGGGTTGAGCGTCCCCGTGATCGTCTGGAAGATGAACCCCAGGGGCGAGTTGGGGTTGTGGACACTGCCCAGGAAGGTGTGGAGGAAGAAGGCCCACAGGACCCCAACGGGATCGTGAACGAAGCCATGGGGGTTGAACAGCTGGTAGACGAGCCCGCTGATGATCTTGCCGACGGAGTCCAGCCAGGAAAACATGAGGGTTACGCGGCCTCGGCGGGGTACAGCGGGGCGTGGCCGACTAGGTACTTCCTCGCGAGGATGTGCGCGCGGACGGCAAGGTCGGGGCGGAGGCCATCGGTTGGTGGCAGCGCCACACCGAGGTCCGGGCCGAGGACGAGGAGGAAGCGCAGCCGGTCCTCCTGCCATCCTTCGATATGCTCACGGGGGCCGACTCCGACGGCGGCGGCGACGGCGAGTGTGGCCGCCAGCGCCGCCTGAGCCGCCACCACGGGGTCGGGGACGCACATGCGCGCCAGGTGGTGGTAGATCAGAGGGTCCTCGGGGGCGGCGGCGGGCTGCGCGGCGATGGTGTCCGCCCGCTCTCGGGCCGCGATCCCACATAGGGCCACGCGCCGGGCGGCGGTGCCCGTGTCGGACGCCTCTGACCACCACGCCAGCAGGGCGTCGAGGGCAGCCACGCCGAGCGACGGCATCTCGTTGGCGGCGGCGCTCCAGCACGCGTCGCACCTGTCCCAATTTTCTACCGCCACGCGGCGTAGCAAGTCGCTCGCGTCAAGCTGTGCGTCCTGCTTCCAGCGACGGTCCTCCCGGTGAAAACTGGTCAACAGCGGCGCTTCGCCGCCAGCCAGCAGCGCGTCGCGCAGCGTGGGGCGCAGCGTGGGGCGGCTGGAGTCGCCGAACGCGAAGCGCCACTCCGCGGCGCTGGCGCTCATCGCGCATCCTCCGCGTGCCGCGGGTCTGGCGGACCCACGGGCGGAAACGCCCACGCGATGGCGCGAGTGGCTCGCGCCGTCCCCCGCTCGACGAGCCATTCCGGCCACCGGCCCCACAGCCACCACACGCGGCGGATCGCTCGAACGAGGCCGGTCATTGCGTAGCCCCCGGGGGGCCACCGGCACCCGTGATGGTGTCGGGCACGGGCCGGAGCCGATGGTCGTTGACCCACGCGATGCCGCGCGCCAGGTGGTCCTCGATGGTGGCCTCGACGCGGCCAGCCCAGTCCCACACCGCCAGTATCTTCACGGGCATTGGTTGCTCCTCTTATCCGCTTATCCGCAACTTGTCGTGCTCGGGCAGTAGGGCACGCCCTCCACCTGGCCGATGACAATCCAGTGGGGGCCGGCGCTCAACGACAGCTGGAGCGACCCCAGGGGGGCGACGTGGCGGCCGAACGCGTCGGTCCACACGACCCACGCGCGCGCCACCAGTATCTGCCGCGCAGAGATGGGTATCTCGTCCTGCGGGTTCACGACGGGGTAGGGGCTCACGCGCGCCCCGTGCACGCTCACTTGGTAGTACGTGTGCGAGAGGCCGCCCGTCCCCGGATACACAAAGGGCTGGCCTATGGACCCCGGCGACGCGACGAACTGGCAGCCACCGACCTCGCCCCAGCACCAGACCACGCCCGCTCGCACCAACGAGAGTGCGACGGTCAAGACCAGGCGGCGGCCGCCCGCCTCGGGTGGGCCGAGGACGGTCTTGGTGTCGGTGCCCAGGGTGTCGGCTAGCCCCTGGGCCGGCAGGTTCGCGCCGGCGATCCACACGAATGTGGGCAACCAGACCAGGGCGTGGAGGGGCGGGGCGGTCTCGACGTGGCCACCAATGAGGTGCTTCAACACTTTCGCCCGCAGGCCCTTGAGGGCCGCAGCGACCCCCGGGGTCTTGGCCGTCGGCGACGGGAAGGCGATGGGCACCCCCACGAACCCCTGCGCCACCCACAAGGAGTAGGTGCAGGGGTGGCGCGCGGTCCGCGTCCGCGAGTACTCCATCACGACGCTGTACTCCCCAAGGGGCCAGGGGCCGACAGTCACCCTCTCCTGGCCAGGGGGGATGTGGATGAGCCCGGTCTGCCCGGTGGGGCTGGTCCAGACGGCGGCCCGCGCGACGACATTCACCGGCTCGCCCACCCACTGCGTGGTCGGGCAGCTCGGCGGGACCACCACGGTCCCGGTCGGCACCGACCTGGTCCCGGGCGGGTCGAGCGGCGGCCTGCCCGGGATGCCCGCGGCTGCGCTCACCGTGGAGGAGGTAGGGGACCAGCAGGTGCCACCCAGGCTGGTGCAGGGGGGTGTCCGTTTGGTCGCGGCCGTGACGGGGGGCGCCGCCCAGACGACCGCGCTGGCCGCGAGCAGGGCGGCGGCGGCGAGACTCAGCCGGCGGGGCATCCAGGGACCCTCCCAGTGGGATCAGCCGCCGTGCCGAACGCCGCCGCGGCGTACGACACCCAGCTGGTCGAGCAGGTCGCCAGATCCATCGGCCGCCAGACCAGGGCGGGGAGCCCAGCGACTCCCGGCACCCGCGGGAGCCGGACGAGACCCCCGAGCACCACCCAGGTCGCGGGCGCGGCGTCAGCGGGGACCGCCATGTAGACCACCCCGCCGGCTTCTGTCCGGCAGGCGCCGGCACCGCGCACGACGAGGGCGATCGGCCCGGCACCCGCCAGACGCGGGGCGAGGGCGGGCGCCCTAAACGCGCCGGCGACGTGCCACACAGTCGCTGTGCACCCCGCCGGAGTCTCGACGAGGGGATGGCCGGAGCCAACCGCCCGGCGGACCCCGGGCGGGGCGAACGTGCGGCCCAGCACGATCAGCTCGCGGGCGGCGGCGGGGCGGGAGCTGGGCGGGATCGGCCCTGTCAGCACCACGAACGACCGCTCCCAGGCGGCGAAGCCCTGCGCGTCGGCGGCGACCGCCGAGAGGGGTCGAGGGGTGGGGCTAGCGGTCGTGCGGGCCGTCGGCGACGCAGAAGCGTGCGCCGGCGGCGGCGGAGTGGTGGTCGGCCCGCAGGCCGCCAGGGCCAGGCCGGCCGCGATCACCGCCGCGCCGAAGGGGGTCCGGGTCATGCCAGCACCTCTATGTCGGTCCATAGGCATAGTATAGCACGGGGGAATTACAATATGCAAGCGTCACAATATCCCAATCTGGCGGCGTCCCTGTGCTAGAGTTCGCGCATGGCAAGAATCAGTCACCCGAAGCCCCGCCCCGACGAGCGGCGGGCGTCGATCGTCTTGAGGGAGGACGACGCCCATTGGCTGGACGGCGTTCTGGCGGACGCCCGGCGCGGTGGCGCGCTCGGGGTCGGCACCAGTGCCGTCGTCCGGCTGGCCCTGGGCCGGCTGCGGGGCGAGGCCACGGAGAAGATCGTGGCCGAGCTGATCCAGGCTCGGGAGCGGGGCGCGGACTGACCTCGCGACGGGCGTAGGCGTAACGGTTCTCATTCGCTCACCGTAGCCGACCAGGAGCGACAGAAAAACGACAAAGAAAGCGAGCGTCCAAGCGCGGAAATTGCGTCCCGCCACGAGTGGCCCCGCTGTCGCGGCGTCGCGATCACCCAGGGCTACCGCGCCGCCACTCCGCGAGGACCAGGGCCGCGGCCGCCTGGCAGGGCGCGCATCGCGGGGCGGGGATCGGATCGCCGCACGACAGGCACTGGCCGGGCGCGTAGGGTCTGTCGCGGGCCAGCAGGAGCGGCGCCGGCCGGGGGAAGGGCGGGAGCTGTGGCCGCATGGCCGTCACCCGCCACGCCACGGGGGCGGGCAGCGGGGGCTGCCGCGCAGCCAGGAGGGCCAACAGCTCGGCCTTGTGGGCGGCGATCTCCTCCATCAGGTCTGGTGTCAACCGCTCGGCGGGAGAAACCACGACCATGCCAGGGTGCTGGCTGGGCTCGACCTTCAACCCCAGGGCCGACAGACGAGTGAGCAAGGCCTCGGGGTTCATCTCACGCCCTCCTTTTCAGGTCCGTCGGGGCCCACATTGGCCAAGGGGACGCGAGAGGAAATGAGGTGGGGCGCTCGGACCTCGGGCGCGCCGCGCCGCGCCTTCTCTCTCTCAAGCCGCCCCCGCTCCGTCGGGGTCACAACTCCACCTGGCCGCCGGACAGGCCACCCCGGGAGGTTTCCTGCGGGCGTGGGGTTCCCCCCGTAGGGGGGGCCCCCGCCGCATGAAACCGAGGGCCTGGTTTTCCTGCGGATGCCTGCGGAACGGCTCCCGCAGGTATTTGTGAGATCAACCCTGGCGTTTCCTGCGAGCCTGCGGTGCTGGTCGCAGGAAACTTCGCAGGCAAGTGCTGGTCGGGGCGGTAGTAGCTGTGGGGCGACCCCTTGACGCCCGACCCGAGGCGCCCGATGCGGTCCCGCCGGAACAGTTCTTCGAGCCGCTCCTTGGCCCGGCGGACCGAGAGCCGCGGGATGGCATCCGCCACCTGCCCAGCGGTCACCGCGTCGGCGGCGGTGCCCGGGATGGCAGCCAGGATCGCGACCTCGACCTCCCGCGCCTCGTGCTGGGCCGGCACACCCAGCGCAACGAACTCTCCACCCCGCCACGTGATGTCCTGCTCTGGAGGCACCCCCTCAAAGCGGGACACGGCGGTCAGCCGTCGGACGTTTGGGTTGGTTACCCCCGCCGGCCGGGACATGGCGACGATCGTGTCCACCGCCCCGGCGAAGGCGGACGATCCTCGCCCGGACTCGCCAACGGCTCCGCCCGACTTCCGCTGGTGCCGCAGCATCAGCACCGCGAGCCCGGCGTCGGCGGCCGACCGCAGCGGGGCCATCGCGGCCAGGGCCGCGCCCGAGTCATTCTCGGCGTCGGCGTCCAGCCCGGCCAGGCCATGGAGGGTGTCCACCATCAGGACCGTCGCGCTGACCCGCTGAGCGAAGGCCACGGCCTGCGTCATCAGCTCTGGCCACGGGCAGCGGCGGGCGGCCATCCCGGCGACCACGTACAGATCGTGGGAGTGATGCAGCCCAGCCCGGGTCAAGCCCTCGCGGAGGGTCGCCGGGCCCTCCTCGGAGAGCAGCACGACGGCCCCCGGTTGGCAGGGATCGCCCAAGAACTGCCCGCCGGTGGTGATGGCGCGCACCGCGGCGAGCACAAGGGTCGTTTTCCCCACCTTGGGTGCGCCGTCGATGTCGGTGATCGCGCCCGCGACCAGCCCGAGCGCCGGCAGGATGGTCTCTACCAGCTCGTCGGCGGCGACAACGCAGAAGTCCTCGGCGGTGACGGCCAGGTCCGGACTCGGTCGGGCCCCGGAGCCATCGGCCCCGACGAGTGCCTGGCTGTCCAGGTCGGCCCAGCTTGGCTCGCTGGCTGTTCGCGGCCTCATCAGCCAACCTCTTCAATCGCGAGGCCAGCCTGCTCTGCCGCGAATCGGCGGAGCTCCATATCATGGATCCGGGTGCAACCGCCGATCCGGGCCACTTCGAGCTCGCCGGAGCGCACCAACTTCCAGCCCGTGGTGGGCCCGATGCCCAATATCTGCCAGGCTTCGTCCGGGCGCCAAAGCAGCCGTGGGAGGTCTTGCTCGTTAGCCATAGCCCAATCCCTCGCAGCGGATTGGGCCTGAGGGAGCCGGTGGCCTCTGCGATTGGCCAGGGCGTATTGGCTGCTTGCTCGCCAGTCGCGAGCCAGCTGCCTCTTACCCTACCACGTTTGCCGCCGTCATTCGCCGCTCCGCTCCGTCAGCCGCCCGCGCGAGCCGCAGCCCGCTGCCGAACGGAGAGCGGGGGCCAGGGAGTGGCGTCTACGACAGTTGGTACGACAACTGGGCGACGGGGGGCGCACTGGGACGACCACTTCGGGGCGCGAAGTGATCTCGTACGACCTGTGGCGACGGGTGGCGACTGCTGGAAACTCGATCTTCAAAATCGATGGGGGGCGCGGTCCTCGCGTCCCCGGAGGGATCGTTCCCCTCGCCTCCCGCACTTCAAGAAGATGGGAATCATGAGCGCCGCCGCGCCGTGGACCCATGCGGGCGCCCAACCCCCAGGCGGCCTGTGGAGCAACGCGCTCCCCGGGCCGTCCCGGAGGGGAGCGGGCGGAGCACCGTACCGAGGGTGTCGGCCGCCATCCGGTGCATCCCGGCTGCCACGCGCGAGCGGGTGTCGAGGGTGGCCGCCGGATGGACCCCTGCCCCAGGAGGAGTGTCGCTGCGGCGTGCCGGAGAGTCGTGGAGCCTGATCCGGGGGGGCCGGGCGGCGCGAAGTGGGCGCGCGAACGTGGGCCCGATCTCATGGGCATCCTGCCGCCGCCCCAGTTGGCTCGCGAACGCCAGGTCCTCGCCCGCCCGTGCAGAACCGGCTCGGAGGCGGTCGGCCGCCTGAGCGGTCCGGTGCTGGCGGAGTGCCCCGACCGCACCCGATCCCAGCCGGCCCAGGTGGCATCCGGAGCGTTCCCGTGACCGCCAGGACCCCGCGGTCGAGGTCTACGGCGCGCCGGTGCAGGCCGAGCAGCTCCCCTTGGCGCGTGCCGCTGCCAGGGCCAGGACGGGCAGGGCCTCCAGACGCTTCCCGTGGGCCGCGTCGAGCAGCGTGTGCACCTGGGTTGGATCCAGCACGCGCATTTCAGTTCGCGGGGCCCTGGGCGGGTCGACGAGGGCGGCCGGGGCCCGGGGGAGGATCCGCCACTGCTCCCCCTGCCGGAGCGCCTGGTGCAGGACCATATGGAGCCAGCGAACGCTCAGCGGGCTCGGCCCACGAGCCGCTGCAGCCGCACAGCGGCGTCGAAGGTCCTGGGACCGAGGCGCGCCAAGGGAATGCACCCGAGCGATGGGATGGCGTGGAGTTGGGCGAGTTCCTCATACCGTTGCCAGGTGCGAGACCGCGTGGTTGGCTCCACCGCTTCCGGCCGCTGCTTGAAGCAGGCGTCTGCTCGCAGGCGCGGGCGCAGGCCAGCGCCCTATCCGCCCATGCCCTGGGAGTGGAGCGCCTCCGCGAGGCGCTGGGCCGCCTCGGTCCGGCACTTCGCGTACCACTCCTGTCGCCGCCCAGTTGACCACGTGATCGCGGCGACCCACCGCCCGGCGGTCGTCCGGGAGATCGACCCCTCGCCGTTGCAGCGCCGGATCACACCAGGCCGAGTTGACGCCCCAAGTTCTCGACGACGTATGGGAGACGGTGCGCGGGGGACTCCGGGGGCCGCCCAGGGCGTGGGGCGCCACGCCTCCGGGGAGAGTTCCTGGGTGAGGTGCCACACGATGCCGCGGTGGGCGAGATCGGCGGCATGCCACACCCATCTACCGGAGGGCTCTGTGCGGCCTCTGCGCTGCGCTGAGTCGGCTCGGCGCCACCTTCCCCGGCCCACCCGCCGTCAGCTGCGAGGTCGCAGTCCACGCTTCCGAGCGGGCTGCCTGAGCCGCCATGTCCAGTGGCCCGCATTGGGTGCCAGTGTGGGGTCGGCCCTCACGGCACAGGGGCGGCGGTTCCTGGGGCCGCCGCGCGCGCGCGCCCGCGTCAAGGACGGCGCCCTGCCACGGGCGCTCACCGCGCGGTTCGGCGGACTCCCGGGCTTCTACGCCGTGGGTTCCCTGCCAACGATGGAGACGAAGCTCACGCACTCCCCGGGGGCGCCGCCGAGGTTGTGGGTGAGGGCCAGCTTCCGTCCCTGGGCGATCGACCTGATGGTGCGTTCCGGCGGCGCCTCGCCCCGCAGCTGGAGCCAGGCTTCGAATAGCATCCGCAGCCCGCTGGCCCCAATGGGATGCCCGAAGGCCTTGAGCCCTCCGTCGGGGTTGACCGGGAGATCCCCGTCGAGGTCGAAGGTGCCGGCCAGGGCCTCCTTCCATCCCTGGCCACGTTCGGCGAAACCCAGGTCCTCGTATATGACCAGCTCCGTGGGAGTGAAACAGTCATGCACCTCGGCCATGGCGAGCTCTGCCCGAGGGTTTTCGACCCCCGCCTCCATGTAGGCGTTGCGTCCCGCCCGCACCACTTCGGGAAAGGTCGTGTAGTCGTAGGCCGGGTCGGCCGTGCCAGACGCCGGTCCAGCCACGAAGCTCAGGGCCTTCACGAAGACCGGCTTGTCGGTGTAGCGGTGGGCATCAGCAGCGCGCACGATGATGGCCGCCGCGGAGCCGTCGGCCACACCGGCACAGTCGAATATGCCAAGTTGTCCCGCCACGATCGGGCTGCAGGCGATGGTGGCCTTGTCGACTTCTCGCCGGAACTGCGCGCGCGGGTTCAGAGAGCCGTTGTGATGGTTCTTCCAGGCAATGCGCGTCAGGACGTCCTTGAGCGCCGCGGGGTCCACTCCGTACTTCCGCTCGTAGGCGGGTGCCAGCAGGCTGAAGAGGGCCGGTGCGGTGAGCTCCGAAGCGGTGCCATCCGCGGGCGCCGACGGGAGAACCAGACCAGATAGGCCGCTGTCCTTCAGCTTTTCCACACCGATGGCCATGGCCATGTCGACGGCACCACATGCGACTGCGTAACAGGCGTTGCGGAAGGCCTCGGAACCGGTGGCGCACATGTTCTCGACCCGCGTCACAGGCTTGTAGTCAAGGCAGAGCGGCTTCGACAGGGTGAGTCCAGATATCCCCGACCCCATGGTCCCCAGCCAGTAGGCGTCGACATCCTCCTTGGACACCCCCGCCGAGGCGAAGGCCTCCGTAGCGGCGTCGATGAGCAGGTCCTCGGCCCCCTTGTCCCAGTGCTCACCGAAGCGCGTGCACCCCATCCCGACTATCGCCACCTGGTCGCGAATCCCTCTGGCGGCCATTGTCATGCTTCCTCGCGGACCGGTCGGGCCTTCCAGAAGTAGTTGTGGATCGTCTGCGATGTTGACATCTTCCGGAATGTCATCTCGACACGGGTCCCTATCACCACCGCATCAGGACCCACATCGGTGAGCTCGCAGCGGAAGCGACCTCCACCGTCGAAGTCGATCACCGCGACGACCATCGGCGGGTTCGGTGTGAAGGCCAGCCGATCGGCAGTGAACGTGGCCACGACGCCCGGCACATCGGCAAGCCGCTCCTGGGTCATCTGGCCGAGTGCTCCGCACCCGATGCAGACCCGCCCCGGCGGTACCAAGCGCATGCCGCAGATGCCGCACCGGCTCGCCGCGAAGCTGAACTTCCAGGCCCGGTGCCGGGCCGCAGGGGGCGAGGCGGGAGGGGCTGGCTCGGGTCGCCGCGGTGGCTCACGTCGGAGCTGGTCCCGCCAGGTCAGGAACGTCGTGTACGGCAGCTCCCCGCGGCCCGCTGAAACCTGGGCGGCCACCGTACCGCCGGCTGGGCGCCGCTGGCGGTACTGGAGGATCGCTTCACCGACCCGCAGAACGGTCGCCACGGCGCCGTCGGCCAACGACACCGTCAGGATGAGTGCTCCGGGCGCGGCGGAGTCGAGGACGCTGGCGAGCACCAGGCCCTGATGAGCGGTGCCGGTGTTGCCGACAACCGCGGAGAGGTCCTTGGCGGGGGCGCCCGCGGGTACCGCGGCACTGCGCTGGACCGCCCGGACCGCGCGGGTGTGAACCCCGGTCACGATGAAGTGGTCGATCTCGGCGGCCGTGACACCGGCCTCCTCCAGGGTGGCCGCGATCGCCTCTTCGGCCAGGGGCAGGTACTCGTGCTCGCCGAAACGCTCCTCCCATTGGTGTGAGGTCGTCTCTCCAGGAAGCCGCCAGCGATCGAGGAACTCCGAGGTGGCCGAGGCCTGGGCGATGGGTTCGGCGACGACCTCGGACCCGGAGCTGAACAGGAACGCCGCCGCCGCGTCGCCTCCGTCGCGCTCGTCGGCACCGCCGGGGAGCCCGGTGCGGATATCCGAGAGCACGGCCAGCACCGGTGCTGTGGCGTTGGCCGCGTAGCGCAGCGCGGCGCTGCCTGAACGCACCGAGCCGTTCATGTCGAACGCCGCGGCCGACCGAGCGAGCCCCAGGGCGTCGTGGACGGCGACCGCGTTGGTCTTGTCCAGATATGCCGGGGCGGCCGTGGCGAGCACCACCTCGTGGGGGCGCACTCCTTCCGGGGCTGCTGCCAGGGCGATGCGGGCAGCCTCGACCGCCATGGTCGTCGTGTCCTCGTCGTAGGAAGCAACCGCTCTGGTTCCCCGGCCGGCGGGTGTCGCAAGGGCTGCGGTGATGCTGGAGCGGGCGAGCCGCCAATAGGGGAGATAGGCCCCGTAGGCCACGATGCCCCTCTTCATCGGGGGGTCTCCCTCGGGGCCATCAGGTCCGTGTGCGTGGCAGGCGCAGGACGGCGGGTCCGCTCACGCGGCCCTGTGCGGCTCTGCTCGCCAGCATGGCTCCGCTTCCATGATCGGGCCCACCGGCCTGCGGGGCATGGCCCCCGCAGCCGGGTGCGCTCAGGTGCCTCGGGGGATGCGCCCCCCTGGTCGGCTGTGACCGGGACCACCAGGTGAGAGCCCGGGCCGTCGCCGGACCCGCGCGGGAGCGCCAACCGCCGCTCCCGCGCGTCCATGACCTCGCCGGGCAGCGCCATGGCTGCGGCACCGAGGACCTCGGGTGGTCCGGGGGCCGAGGTCTCGATCCCGGCGGCAGCTGCGTTGACGCCACCGGTCCGTGCGAGGGCAAGGAGCAGGGAAGGGGATGTCCCCCCGCTCGGGAGCAGGGCCGGCACCACAGCGGCCGCGCCAGCGAGCTCGCGGCGCACGAGGGTACCGACCAGGTGGAGCGGCGAGCCCGGAGGCCCAGCGGAGCGGCTCGGGTGGCCGGGCCGACGGCGGTGAGGCTTGGGAGGTGCGCGGCCCCGAAGCCGTCGAGGCTGGGGGCCAGGGTCGGGGCGCCCCAGTGGCCCGGCCCTCGGTGATCGCGGAGCAGGTGGTTGTCGTGCGGAGCCGCGGACGGCCTCCCGGGCACCCGGTCGGCCGACGCCCGGGCAGAGCCCACCGCAGGCTGCGGCCGCTGGGCAACACCTGCCCGGCTCGATCCTTGACACCAAGCCACATCAGGAATATAACAGGACGCGAGACGCGGTGAACGGAGAGTCAGATCTTGAACATGGTGTCACAACGGGTCGGTATCCTGGGCGGAGCCCAGACGGCGCTGGTGGGGCGCCGGGACGATGTCCGCCTGGAGGAGCTGGTGTTCGAGGCCGCCCGGGCCGCCCTGGCGGACGCGGGCATGGTCCGTGACGAGCTCGACACCATCGTGATGGCCGGTGCCGACCAGATGGACGGCCGCTCGATCTCATCGATGATGGCGGCCTGCCCGGCCGGTGCCTATCTCAAGGACGAGATCCGGACGACGGTCGAGGGCAGCTACGCAGCCGTGCTGGCCTGCTTGCGGATCCTGTCGGGGGAGTTCGAGACGGCGCTGGCCATCACGTGGAGCAAGACCTCGGAAGGTCCTTACGACCTGATCTCCACCTTGTCCTACGATCCGTTCTACCATCGCCCCCTGGCGTTCAACGACGTGGTCGAGGCAGCGGCCGTGGCCAGCAGCTACGCCGGTCCCCGGGGAGACCTGGCCGAGGCGGCGCCAGTGGTGGTGGCCAAGAACCGTGGCAACGGCGCGGCCAACCCCCGGGCCTTCCTCCGGGAGGCGATCACCCCAGAAGCCGTCTCCAGCAGTCGCTATGTTGCCTACCCGATCCGGCGGGCGGAGGTGCCCCAGGCCTGCGACGGCGCGGTGGCCCTGGTCCTTGGCTCGCAACGGCGTGCCCTCCGGTCCGCCCGTCCCCCGGTCTGGATACAGGGTTTCGGCTGGGGTACGGGGGACTACGGCGTGGGCGCCAAGGTCCCGGCGGAGTTCGGCGGTCTCCGGGCCGCCGCAGCGATGGCCTACGCGAGAGCGGGGATCAGGGACCCGGGACGGGAGCTGGACTTCGCGGAGGTATTCGACGGAACGCCGTATCACGAGATCCTCGCCTATGAGGCCTTGGGCTTGGCGGCGGCGGGAGGCGGGCCGGCATTCGCCCTCGATGGCAGCTCTGCCCGAGGGGGGGCCTGCCCGGTCAATCCCTCCGGCGGGGTCCAGTCGGCCAATCTCCGCTTCGCCTCGGGGCTGAGCCGGATCCTGGAGGCGTATCTCCAGCTCAGCCACCGGGCGGGTCCGGTTCAGCTCGCCGCACCGGCACAGGGTCTGGCCCATGGCGCCACCACCTACCCGGCGCAGAGCCATGCCGTCTTCGTCATGCGCAACTCCTGATGTGGAGCAGCCGGATGCCCACTAGAACAGCCATTGTCGGAGTCGGCCAGACCGACTACCGGTTCAAGCGGACCGACGTGACCATCCAGGAGCTGACCCAAGAGGCGGCGGCAAAGGCTCTGGCGCACGCCCGCATGGAGATGGGCGAGATAGACGCCTTCGTCCTGGGGGTGGCGCCGGACGCCCTGATCGGGATCGACAATGTCGACAGGTGGATGGGCCAGGCACTGGGTGTGGCTCCTCGACCCCAGCTCCGGGTCAACACCGGCGGCACAACCGGCGCGGCGGCCGCCCAGGCCGGCTACGTGCACGTGGCATCGGGCATGGTCCGCACCGTGATGGTGGTCGCCGCCGACAAGGTCTCCGAGAGCCCGGACGCCCAGTGGGTCCTGAACACCGCGATGGACCCGGTCTACGAGCGGAGCATCGCCCTCAATGCCATCAACATGTGCTCCTTCCAGGCAGTCCGGCAGATGCAGCAGTACGGTCTTACCGAGCACCAGCTGGCGTCGGTGGCGGTGCGAAGCCGGCAGAATGCAGGCGCCAACCCCCATGCCCACCTGAGGCGGCCGGTCACGCTGGACGAGGTTCTCTCATCTCGCTATGTCTGCTGGCCGCTGAAGCTGCTCGACTGCTGCCCTCGTTCGTCGGGCGCTTGCGCCGTCATCATGGCGGCCGAGTCGGTGGTGGCGGCAGGCCACACCCGCGCGGCCTGGATCAGGGGGATGGGCGCTACCAGCAACACCATCTACATGGGTGACAAGATGGGCCCCGGCCGCCGCACTGATCACGCGGACTGGGACGAACTGGCCCTTGCGGCGGCGACGGCCTACAGACGGGCCGGCATCAGCGACCCGCTGGCGCAGATCGATGTCGCCGAGATCTACGCGCCCTTCACCTGCACCGAGATCGCCGCGGTGGAGGCCCTGGGCTTCTGTGACAAGGGCCGCGGTGGCTTGCTGAGCGAGCAGGGAATGTTCGCCATGGATGGACCGATGCCGGTCAATCCCTCGGGCGGCGTTCTGAGCGCCAACCCGATCTCGGCGACGGCCCTGGCCCGCGTGGCCGAAGCCGCCTTGCAGGTGATGGGAGATGCCGGAGCGAGGCAGGTCCCCGGGGCGCGGCGGGCGGTCGCGACCGGCATCGGCGGAACCCTCCAGTTCCACACATGCATGGTCCTGGCCAGTGACATGTAGGGACGGATCGACGGGGCTTCTCTAGGGGAGCGCGTTCTGAGGCATTAGCCATGTCAGGCAGCAGGAAGGGGTTATGGTGAGTGACGGGGCGCCGGCCGGGCAGCCGCTGATCCATCCCGGTCAGTGGAACATACATTACGACTACGCGGTGGGCGACACCGCCAGGCAGTTCTTCACGGACCTGCGCGACCATGCAAGGATCATGGGCCGCCGCTGTCCCGGCTGCCAGGCGGTCCTGGTGCCGCCCCGGGCGTACTGCGAACGCTGCTTCGTCAAGACCACCGACTGGGTCGAGGTGGGCCCGTTGGGCACGATCGAGGCCTTCACCATCGTCTACGAGCCCTTCGACGGACTGCCTCGGCCACCCTACGTGGTGGCCTACGTGACCCTCGACGGGGCCAGCACCGCCATGGCCAACTTCGTGACCGGGGTGGACCTGTCAGTCCCGGCGGCGGCGGCGCAGCGGTTGGCGCTGGGGAACAGGGTCGAGGCTGTGTTTGCCGATCCCCGAGAGGGGCTGATCACCGACTTTCACTTCAGGCTCGCGTGAGGGTGGGAGTGGGATGTCGTGAATGTCGCCACGGTGATCGAGCGATGGGCGGAGCGCTATCCGGAGCGCGAGGCCCTGGTCTGTGGAGAGCGCCGGGTCACTTACGGAGCCCTCGACCGACGGGTGGCGACCGCCGCCAGCCTGATGCGGCACTTGGGCATTGGCAAGGGCGACCGGGTCGCCTTGCTGATGGACAACTCCATCGAGTTCCTGGAAGTCTACTTCGCCCTGGCGCGCCTGGGGGCGTGGTGTGTTCCCCTGAACACGCGGCTGACCGCCGATGAGCTGACCTTCTTCCTGACCCATTCCGCGGCGCTGGTGGTGGTCTATGACGCGAGGTACGAAGGCACCGTCGTCCGCTGCGCCGAGCGTTGCTCCGGCCTGGCCCACTTCCTGGCCGTGGGGGGACGGCAGTGGAGCCAGGCGGTGGACTACGACGCGCTCATGGAGAGCGAGAAGGGGGACGGTCGTCGCGGAGCGCTTGAGCCCGGCCTGGACGATGTCCAGGCCGTGATGTACACCTCGGGAAGCACCAGCCAGCCCAAGGGGGCACTGCTGACCAACGGCAACTGGCTCTGGAACGCGATGGCGATGATCTCCACCCTCTCTGCCGAGAACCTGCGCGTGAACGCCTGTGCCGTGCCGCTCTTCCACACCGCCGGGGTCCAGACCAACACCTTCCCGACCCTGGTGGAAGGCGGCAAGGTGGTGATCATTCCCACTGCCGGCGGCTTTGATGCGGCTGTGTTGGCCCGGGCCATCGAGGCCGAGCGGGTGCGATTCGTCTACATGGCGCCCACGATGTGGTCCGCGCTGGCCCATCTGGAAGGCCTCGACGGCTACGACTTCCAGAGCCTGAGCCTGCCATTGGCGGCCGGGGGGGTGGTCGCGGGGACCACGGTCAAGCGGCTCGCCGAGGTCCTCCGGGAGCCGCTCCTCTACGCCTACGGCCTCACGGAGGCTGCCCCGCTGGTCAGCGTGCTGATCCGGGAGGATGCCCTCAGGTATCCGGGATCGGTGGGCAAGCCGGCGGTGACGGTGGAGGTGCGCATCGTCGACGATGCCGGCCGGGAGCTCCCGATCGGCGAGGTGGGCGAGATCATCGTACGTGGGCCCAATGTGTTCAGCGGCTATCTGAACAACCCGGAGGCCACGGCCCAGGGCCTTCGCGACGGATGGCTCTACACCGGCGACCTGGGGCGCTTCGACAGCGGGCGGGCGCTGTATTTCGTGGACCGCAAGAAGGACATGATCAAGTCCGGGGGCCAGAACATCTATGCGGCTGAGGTGGAGGAGGTCTTGACCCAGCATCCGGATGTGGTGCAGGCCGCCGTCATCGGGGTGCCTGATGAGAAGTGGAGCGAGGCGGTGATGGCGGTGGTGGTGCTCCGCCCCGGCAGCGTCGCCCGAGAGGAGGAGCTGATCGAGCACTGCCGCTCCCGAATGGCGAGTTACAAGAAGCCCCAGCGGATAGCTCTGGTGGAGGCAATGCCCACCCTGGCCACGGGCAAGGTCGACAAGGTGACCCTGAGGAGGATCTACAAGTGAGGCCCTCGGCCCGAGGTGTGACCAGCAATGGACGGGGCCCAGCGGTGACGGGGCGATGAGGTCGGGGGAACGGCAGGTGGCTCCTCTGGAGGACGCGCCCAAGGCGCGGTCGGCCCGATCCAAGGGCTACCCGGCCAAGAGGCGGCAGACGAAGACCAGGGAGATCCTGCGCCAGGCGGCAGGGCTGCTGGCGGAGAAGGGCTATCAAGGATTCCGGGTGGAGGACCTGGCCGACAGGGTTGAGATGAGCAGAGGCAACCTCTACAACTACTTCAGGAGCAAGGATGAGTTGCTCTACGCCTGCGAGAGAGCTGCCACCGAGCTCGCCTACGACCGGGTGAGCAGTCAGCTCTCCGGCTGCAGCCACGCCAGTTCCGCCGATCGGATCCGGGTCTGGGTTGCGGCTCACCTTCGCTTCCTGATCGAGGAGTTCCCCCTGGCATGGTTCTTCATCCAGGAGGACCGCCGCCTCCCCGACGAGTACCGGGTGGAGATCAAGGCCCTGCGACATCGGTACGAGCACCTGGTGGACGGGTTGCTCAGCGATGGAGTCAGCTCCGGTGAGTTCGCGCCGTGTGAGGTGTCGAGCACCAGGAACCTCATCCTCGGCGGCTTGATCTGGACGGCGACCTGGTACGTCCCGGGGCGAGGCCAGAGCCTGGATGACCTGAGCCGCCAGTATGGTCAGCAGATCGTCGCGATGCTACGCGGCAACGCGGGATAGCTGCCGCCGTGAGCATCTACTTCGATGGCGAGCATGAACTGTTCCGCCGCGAGTACCGGCGGTTCGTGGAGAACGAGGTGGCGCCTATCGCCGCCGCCGCGGACAGGGCTGGGGAGTTCCCCGTCCAGGTACTGAGGTCGCTCGGGAAGCACGGATACCTCTGTATCCAGCTACCGGAGCAATACGGCGGCGCCTCGGCGGATGTGATGATGCTGGTGGTGGCGGCGGAGGAGATGGCCTACGCCTCCAGCGGCATCGACGCCTCGCTCCTGGTCCACTCCGTGATCGCCGTCAACCCCATCTACAGGTTCGGCTCGGCGGAGCAGCGCGCGCGCTACCTGCCCCCGGCCGCCTCCGGGGACATGATTGGGGCCATCGCGATGACCGAACCTGACGCAGGGTCGGATGTCGCCTCCATCGGCACCACGGCTCGTCCTGATGGGGACGGCTATGTCCTCAACGGGACCAAGGTATTCATCACCAACGGCTGCATCGCCGACTTCGTCGTGGTCGCTGCCCGGACGGGCGGACCCGGTCACCGCGGGATCAGTCTGTTCATCGTGGATGCCGGCAGCCCCGGTTTCAAGGTGGCTCGGCACCTCGACAAGCTCGGCTGGCGCGCTTCGGACACGGCGGAGCTGCTATTCGAGGACTGCAGGGTGCCAGCGGGCTCCCTGATCGGGGAAGCCGGGCGGGGCTTCTACTACCTCATGGAGAACCTGAACCTGGAGCGGATCGTGATGGCCGCGGACTGTGTGGGCCTGGCTCGGGCGGCGCTGGAGCAGGCCAAGAGCTACGCGCTCGCCCGCAGGCAGTTCGGACAGCCGATCGCGTCGTTTCAGGACATTCGCTTCATGATCGTCGACATGGAGGCCAGGTGGCGCGCGGCCCAACTGTTGACCTACGAGGCCGCATGGAAGCTGCAGAGGGAGGAGAGCTGCACCCTGGAGTCCTCGATGGCCCGCTATGTCGCCGGGGAGATGGTGAATCGGGTGACCGGGGACGCGATCCAGATACATGGCGGCTATGGGTTCATGATGGACAGCGACGTGCAGCGGTTCTACCGAGATGCGCGCGTGATGACGATCGGGGGCGGCACCTCGCAGATTCAGAAGGAAGTAATCGCGCGCAGGCTCGGTCTTGTTGGAGAGCAGGGGGTCGCCAAGTGATTTCCGGAACCGGATCATGGATTCGCAAGTGGGCCGAGGTCAGACCAGACCATACGGTGTGGACCTCTGGCGGACGGAGCTACTCGTACTCCGAGGCCAATCGGCGAGTGAATCGGGTGGCGTCCGCGCTCCGAGGGGCAGGAGTGGCCAAGGGCGACCGGGTGGCCGTGCTCCTCTACAACGGCGCCGAGTTCTTGGAGGTGTACTTCGCCTGCGCCAAGATCGGGGCCATCTTCGTGCCCGTGAACTTCCGCCTGGCCCCGTCCGAGGCGGCATACATCCTGGCGGACTGCGGCGCCCGAGTGCTCTTCCACGACGGGGGGCTGGCTGCGACCGCGGGCCAGATGGGGGTCGCGGTCCCAGGCGTGCGCTTGGTGGGGGTCGGTGGGAGTGGGGGTGGAGACGGGAGTGGCTACGAGGGCCTTCTCAGCGGGGCAGAGGAGACGGAACCGGCGGACGACGTGACCCTGGACGACTATCAGCTGATCATGTACACCTCGGGCACGACGGGCCGGCCCAAGGGAGCGGTGATCAGCCACGGCAACACCTATTTCAACTCGGTCAACGGCCACCTGGCCTATCCGATCCTCTCCACTGATACCACCTACGTGGCGGCACCCCTGTTCCATATGGGCGCCTTGAACATCTTCACCACCCCCACCATCCATGCAGGAGGAGCGGTGTTCCTGGAGCGGGCGTTCGACCCGGTGCGGACCTTGGAGGCCATAGAGCGGGAGCACGTGACGACGATGTTCGGACCGCCCACGATGTTCCAGATGATGCTGCAGGCACCGAACTGGTCGAGTGCCGACCTGACCTCGCTGCGCTTCCTGTTCGTCGGCGGGGCTCCGTGCCCGCTCAGTGTGATTGAGGCCTACGAGACCCGCGGGGTGGCGCTCGCGCAGGGATTCGGCCTGACGGAGACAAGCCCGTTCGTGACACTGCTCCCGATGGAGGACGCGACCCGCAAGCTGGGGTCGGTGGGATTGCCGGTCTTTCACTCGGACGTGTGCGTTGCCGGCGAGGACGGACGGCAGCTGGGGCCGGGAGAGCGTGGGGAGCTGCTGACGCGAGGCCCACACGTCTTCCAGGCCTATTGGAAGAACCCGGAGGCCACCCGAGACGCGATCGTGGACGGATGGTTCAAGACGGGGGACATCGGCTACCGCGACCAGGAAGGCTATTACTACCTGGTTGACCGCAAGAAGGACATGGTCATCAGCGGCGGTGAGAACATCTACCCGGCGGAGCTGGAGCGGATTCTCGAAGGCCATCCGGCCGTGGCGGAGGTGGCGGTGATCGGCGTCGCCGACGAGAAGTGGGGGGAGGTGCCGTTGGCGGTGGTGGTGAGACGCCCCGGGCTGGCCGTGGACGGCGACAGCCTGTTGGAGTTCCTGCGCTCGCGGATAGCATCGTACAAGGTGCCCCGATCGGTGGTCTTCGTCGACGCCCTCCCGCGCAGCGCCACTGGCAAGGTCCTCAAGCCGGCGCTGCGGGCCGAGCTGGGCGGGTCGAGCTAGGGACGGCGGGGAGAGCCGGGATGCCGGTGCACTACCAGCTTGACGGTCATGTGGCTACCGTCACCCTGGACTCGCCGCGGACGTTGAACGCCCTGACCCTGAGCGACCTGGGGGAGCTGGCCGCTGCGTGGGGCGCGGTGGAGAACGATGCCACCTGCTACGTGGCAATCGTGACAGGGGCGGGATCACGTGCGTTCTGCTCCGGGGCGGATCTGGGCTCGCTGATCCCAGCCATCACCGGGGAGGTCGCGGCGGCGCCGGATGCCGGGGCGGCGCTGGGGGCGATGCCCGTGATTGGGGAAGCCTTCCTGAAGCAGCCGCTGTCCAAGCCCGTCATCGCCGCGGTGAACGGGTACTGCGTGGCGGGGGGGCTGGAGTTGTTGCAGGCGACCGACATCCGCCTGGCGGTACCAGACGCCCGGTTTGCCCTGCAGGAAGCGCGGTGGGGGCTGTTTCCGGCCGGGGGCTCGACCGTCAGGCTGCCCCGGCAGATTCCCTTCACCCACGCCATGGACATCCTGCTCACGGCTCGGATGTTGAGCGCGGGAGAGGCCCTGGCTTGCGGGCTGATCGGACGGGTGGTGGAGGCGCCGCAGCTGATGGCCGTGGCCCGGGAGATCGCCGACCGGATCGCTGGCAATGGACCTGTCGCTGTGCAGGCGATCAAGCGATCGGTGCTGGCATGCATGGGCTTGCCGGAGGCAGAGGCGTTCCTGGTCGAGTTGGGGATCGGGGCGGAGGTGTTCGCGTCGCACGATGCCAGGGAAGGGCCAGCGGCGTTCAAGGAGAAGCGGCGGCCGGTGTTTCGGAACGAGTGATGCTGCTGGCCAGGTGATGGAGGGTTCATGATGCCAAGCGAGACCGCGGCGGCAAGGCTCCTGGCGGCTGCGCGCCGGATGTCGCTGGGAGAGCAGCTGGCCCGGGCGGCGCGCCGCACGCCCTCCCAGGTCGCCTTTCGCTGCGAGGGGCATGAGATCGACTTCGCCGAGGCGGAGGATCGGGTCACGCGGCTCGCCAGGGCGCTGTCGGAGCGCGGCGTTGGCTATGGGGATCGAGTGGCGGTCCTGATGATGAATCGCATCGAGGTCATCGAGTCCTATCTGGCCGCGTGCCGGCTCGGGGCCATGGCCGTCCCTGTCAACTTCAGGCTGGCCGCGGACGAGGTGGCCTACATCCTGGAGGACTCGGGGGCCAGGATCCTGGTGGTGGACTCCGAGCTGGCCACGCTGGCGGCGGCGGCGCGAGGACGGGTGGCACACCGCGGCCCGCCCATCGGATGCGTGATGGTCGGGGGTGCTCCGGAGCAGGTCGGCGATGATTGCGAAGACTATGAGGCGTTGATCGGTGCCTCGTCCCCCGCACCCCTTGAGGTCGACGTGGCGGAGAGCGCACCGGCGTTCATCATGTACACCTCGGGCACCACCGGACGACCGAAGGGGGCCGTGCTGTCGCACTACAACCTGATGATGAACACCTTCAACATGATGAGCGCCATGAGCATGGAGAGTGAGGACCGGGTCTGGCTGTCGGGGTTGCCCCTGTTCCACGTCGGGTGCCTGGACGGCTTCCTGCCCTATCTCATGGTCGGGGGAGCATCGGTGATACTGCCGTCGGGACAGTTCGATCCACTCTCCGCGGTGGAGTCGCTCGTTCGCGAGGAGGCGACGGCGTGCCTGTTCGTTCCGGCGCAGTGGCAGGCCATCTGCGCGGTGCCTGGGGTCAAGGAGCGAGCGTTCAAGCTCCGCCGCATCCTCACGGGGGGCTCGATCGCTCCGCCTTCGGTGATACGGGCCATGGCGGACACCTTCCCGGGCACTCCCATCTACAACGGGTTCGGCCAGACGGAGATGAGCGCGGTCACCTGCGTGCTCAGGGGCGAGGACGCCATCCGCAAGATCCACTCGGTCGGCAGGCCTGTAGTGAACGTGGAGGTCCGCCTGGTCGATGACCAGATGGCGGACGTGGCCCAGGGGGAGGTCGGGGAGATCGTCTACCGGGGGCCGACGGTGATGCAGGGCTACTGGGGCAGGCCCGCGGAGACCGAGGAGGCATTCACCGGCGGCTGGTTCCATTCGGGTGATCTCTGCCGGATGGACGAGGAGGGGTACATCGCGGTGGTCGACCGCAAGAAGGACATGATCATCTCCGGCGGCGAGAACATCTACTGTGCTGAGGTCGAGGCCGTCATCGAGGGTCACGTGAAGGTGAGGGAGGTCGCGCTCATCGGCGTGTTCGACCCCCGATGGGGGGAGACGCCGGTGGCCGTGATCGTCCCCGCAGACTCGGCCGACCCTCCAACCGGTGACGAGATCATCGCGTACTGCAAGGAGCGGCTCGCGTCCTACAAGAAGCCGAGCGCGGTGGTCATGGTGGACGAGCTCCCGCGCAACGCGAGTGGGAAGGTGATGAAGACCGACCTCCGTGAACGCTTTGGCCGGCCTGGGGAGGCCGGGTCCTGGGTCCACCTGCCGTGAGGACCCCGAGCCATCAGGCAGGGCCGGTGCCCCACGAGCCGACCGGTGCCGGCAGGACGGGCGAGGTGGAGCCCGCAGTGCTGTGGAGGCCCTCTGCGGAGCGGCTGGCGGCTGCGGGGATCACGCGGTACCTGCGGTGGCTCAAGGAGAACCGGGGCCTTGCATTCGGCGGTTACGACGATCTCTGGCGATGGTCGGTCGATCGGGCGGAGGACTTCTGGGGGTCCCTGTGGGATTTCTTCGACATCCAAGCCTCGGCACCCTACGAGAGGGTCCTCGTGGGAACCTCGATGCCCGGCGTGCGCTGGTTTCCCGGGGCCCGCCTGAACTTCGCCCAGCATGCCCTCCGGCATGGGAGCGACGACCAGCCGGCCGTGATATTCACCAGCGAGCACGGCGCCGCTTCGGAGTTGACCTGGGCAGAGTTGCGGCGCCAGGTCGGTGCGGTGGCCTCGTCGCTGCGGGAGATGGGTGTCCAGCCCGGCGAGCGGGTGGTCGGCTACCTGCCCAACATTCCCGCGGCGGTGGTGGCGTTCCTGGCTTCGGCCAGCATCGGCGCCGTCTGGTCGGTGTGTGGGCCGGACTTCGGGACGCGGAGCGTGGTGGATCGGTTTCGCCAGCTCGAGCCCGCGGTGCTGGTGGCGGCGGACGGCTACCGGTACGGTGGCCGCGACCATGATCGGCGGGAGGTGCTGGTGGAACTCAGGTCCCAGCTGCCGTCGCTGCGGCACACCGTGTTCGTGTCCCATCTGGGGCTGGCCCCGCCCCAGGGGATCGACACGGTGATGTTCGAGGAGATGGCCGCAGGCGAGGGGGAGCCGGTGTTCAGTCCAGTGCCCGCGGACCATCCACTGTGGGTCCTGTTCTCCTCCGGCACAACAGGCTTGCCCAAGGGCATCGTCCACAGCCATGGGGGGGTGCTGCTGGAGCACATGAAGGTGGTGGCCCTGGCGGCGGACCTGACCTCCGAGGACCGCTTCTTCTGGTTCACCAGCACGAGTTGGGTCATGTGGAACCTGGTGGTCGCCGGCCTGCTGGTGGGCGCCACGAGCGTCCTCTATGACGGGAGCCCGATGCACCCCGACATCGGCCGGCTGTGGCGGCTGGTCGAGGAGTGCAGGATCAGCTCGTTCGGTACCAGTGCGGCATTCATCCTCGCCTGCGCCAAGGCGGGTCTGCGCCCGGGCGAGCGGTGTGACCTATCGTCGCTCCGCGCGATCGGCTCAACCGGTTCTCCGCTTCCACCGAGCGGCTTCAGGTGGGTGTACGAAGCGGTGAAGCCCGACGTGTGGCTCTACTCGATCAGCGGTGGCACCGATATCGCGGGGGCGCTGGTGGGAGGGGCGGTGACCCTCCCGGTGTGGGAGGGAGAGATCCAGGCGAGGGCGCTGGGAGCCGGCGTCGAGGCTTGGAGTGAGAACGGTCAGCCGATCGTCGGCGAAGTCGGCGAGCTGGTGGTCACCCGGCCCATGCCCTCGATGCCACTCTACTTCTGGAACGACCCGGACGGCAGTCGTTACCGCGACGCGTATTTCGCGACCTTCCCCGGGGTCTGGCGCCACGGTGACTGGATCACCATTACCGAGCGAGGGACGGCGATAGTTCATGGTCGCTCGGACTCCACCCTCAACCGCATGGGGGTGCGAATGGGGACTTCCGACATCTACGAGGCGGTGGAGAGGCTGCCCGAGGTGCGAGAGGCGCTCGTCATAGGGGTGGAGCAGCCCGACGGTGGCTACTGGATGCCGCTGTTCGTGGCCCTGGAAGCGGGCTGCATTCTGGACGATGCACTCCGCCAGAGGATCAATGACGCGATCCGGAGCGGGGCCTCCCCGCGGCACGTACCCGATGAGATCCTCGTCGTGGCGGGGGTGCCCCACACCCTGACGGGCAAGAAGCTCGAGGTCCCCGTGAAGAGGCTGCTCCAGGGCAGCCCGGTGGCCAGCGCTCTGAGCCTGGGGGCCATCGACGACCCGTCACTGATCGACTACTTCGTCGACCTTGGACGGGAACGGTCGTCGTGAGCAGGACCGGGGGGGTGCAGGCGCGTGCCTCCGCGAGCTGGCCATGATCAGCGGCGCCGCGAGTTGGGCCATCGCCACCAGGGCCGGGAACCATGGACGTGGGCAGTCTCGACGAGTGTGGGGGCTCGACTTGACCGCCGGCTCGCTGTGCGGGACGGGGGCCTGGCGTCAACTGCCCCCGCGTCTTGTGGTCGCTCCACCGGGGATGGCCGTGGGCTGGCTCGGCGGCGGCGGCGTCGGTGACGAGGACCGCCCTGAGGGGCCGCCGGAGCACGAACCCGCCGCTTCGCGAGGGCCAGCGGCGGCCCCGGAACGTGGATTCCCCCAACCGCACCTGCTGGGGCCCAGGGTTGACCGAGGCCCTGCGCGTGCCGAGGGTGTGCCGTCGAGGAGGATTGGTGGCCCTGCCGCAACTGTCATCGGGGCGGGCCGGACCGGGCAAGGCTTGGCCCAAGAGCACGGGCTGACCTCCCAGGGCCCTGCCGCCCGAGGGATGCCCGCCGAGAATTCTCCTGGGCCCGGGGGACGGGACGGTGGGGGACGGTCGGCAGGGGCGGATGCAGGAGCGCCGGGTGCTCACGGCCGGGCACGAGGAGCGGAACTGCGGCGCGGCGCGCCGTGCCATGGGACGGTCCCCGCTCGCCGCCGCGAGCGTGTTGGCGCCGCGAGCGATGAGCGCCGTCGAGCCGCCGTAGTGGCTGGCGGGTCAGCGGATCGCCTCGCCAGCGAGGCCGTGCGCAAGCCGCTGGTGACCAGGGAGATCTGGGTGGAGGGGCTCCCCGGCATCAGGCTCGTCGCGGCAGGGCAGACCAGCGGGGGCCGCCTTCGCGGCAGTCCTGGCTCCCGATCCGGCGGGTGATGGTCATCGATCGCCGCCACCGCCCTGGGCCGCTGAACGGCGTCCGCGTCGTCTCGATGGCTGTGAATCTTCCCGGCCCGCTGGCGAGCGCACGGCTGCAGTCCCTGGGGGCGGCCGTGACCAAGATCGAACCACCCACCGGTGATCCGGCTGCCAGCATCAGTCAGGGCTGGTATGGCGATCTCGTCGCTGGCCAGGAGGTGGTGACTTTGGATCTGAAAGAGTTGCGTGATCGCGACCGCCTTGACGGGCGCCTGGCCCAGGCCGATCTGTTGCTCACCGCCAGCCGGCCCGCCGCTCTCGCACGGCTGAACTTGTCGTGGGGCCGCCTGCACACCGCCTTCCCGCGCCTGTGCCAGGTGGCGATCGTCGGGCACGGCGCAGGTGGGGAGAACGTCCCCGGGCACGACCTGACCTATCAGGCGGGTGCCGGGATCCTCAGCCCGCCGCACATGCCCCTGGTGCTGATCGCAGACCTGGCCGGAGCGGAGAGGGCCGCCACCGAAGCCGCCGCATTGCTCCTGGCCCGCAGCCGAGGGCACGGCTCCGGCTACGCTCAGGTTGCGCTGGCTGAGGTCGCGGAAGACTTTGCGGAGCCATTCCGGCGAGGACTCACCCGGCCGGGAGGCATGCTCGGCGGCGGCCATCCCGGCTACCGCATCTACCGCACCCTGGATGGGTACGTCGCAGTCGCGGCTCTTGAGCCGCACTTCTGGCAGCGGCTTCTCAGCCAACTCGGCGTCGAGGGTCGAGCCGATGTCGTGGCCGCTGCGCTGCAAACCCAGCCGACGGCCTACTGGGCGCAGTGGGCTGCCGAGCGCGACCTGCCTCTGGCCGCGGTGTGTGCTCCGAGCGGCGCAAGCGGCCCCGCAGCCGGCGAACCCCCTTCCTCACACCGCGGAGAACCGACATACCCCAGATGACAGCCGTAGGGCACCGCACAGTTCGCCGAAGCGCGGCACCCGGGGCCCCGCTGCCTCACCACCCTCTGTGTCCTGCCCCAGGACAAGACGTATCGTCAGGGCTGAGCGAAGCAGGTGGGCCACCTCCACCGGTGGGGCAGGGCGGCGAAGAAGGGGGATCTGGTGAGCGAAGGGGTAGCTGAGGGCGCCACGGGCCGGCCGGCCCACCGTCAAGCGGTGGCGTCGCCCTGCCGCCCAGAGGGGCGCAGCCGCCACGGGCACTCCGTGTCCTGTCTCACTCCATCTTGACACAGAGGGTGAGGATCACCTGGCGCTGCGCCAGTTCTCGGCTCGACGCGACGGCTTCGTACCGATCACCCCGCGCATCTGCTGGGCGCCCCGGGCCCAGCGCTGGACCTGGTGGGCGTCCGCTTCCTGGCCCTCGGCGGGGCCTACTCCATCGACCGACGCGAGCGCACGTTGAACTCCGGGCGGTGGGAGTGGTTCGAGGAGGAGACGATCACGGCCGCCCAGGCCGCGGCCGCCATGGCCGGCGGTGTCGGCCGACGTGCTCCTGGCCCACGATGCGCCCCGGGGGGCAATCCCCCAGATACTGTGGGCCCCGTGGTGTGCCTCGAGCACCCTGGCCTGTGCCGAGCAGGTCCAGGCGGTGGCCGAGGCCACGCAGCCCCCGCTCCTGCTCCACGGTCACTGGCACCAGTTCCAGCAGGTCCGGCTTCCAGGGCAGGACACCGAGGTGATCGGACTCTTCTACAGGCGGGACACGAAAGAGTTGGATGGTCCTTGACCGGCCGGGGCTGGAGATCACCCACGCGCCGACGGACGGGGTGGGGATCGGCTGAGGGAGTGGCCAGGCCGCACGCCCGATCTCTGGTGGCCGCTCCTCGGCGCGATTGACTGATGGGGGAATGATCGCCCCAGGGTGCGATTCTCGCTGAGAGAATACGGCCCGTTGCGTTCCGCATCGTTTGCTGACAAGATGGAGAAGGAATGACCAAGCCAGTGACGATCCGGCTCGAGGTACCGGACTACGAGCGTCTTGAGGGGGAGGCGAGAAACCTGGGAATGCGGCCGGGGACCCTTGCCAAGGTGCTGCTCCACGGCTCCCTGTCCAAGGCCGGAGCGGCGCAGGCAGAGGCGGCGCTCGTCGCTCTGGAGCGGCTCGGGGCCCTCGCGGCAGGGAAGCCCGCGATCGACGCCGTCCAGCTCGTCCACGCGGTGCGGCGAGGTCTGGGCGAGCCGGAGTAGCGGGGTGGTCGTCGTCGACGCCGGGATCGTGGTCGCCCTGTTCACCCCCGACCCACGCCAGGCGGCCGCTCAAGCTCAGTACCGGGGATGGGTCGCCGCCGGGGAGGAGCGCCATGCGCCGGCGGTGATGCCCTACGAGGTGATGAACGTCCTCGCCCGGGAGGTGTGGGCCGGGGCGCTCACCATGGCCGAGGCGGATGTCGTTTGGACCAACCTGGACGCCCTTGGGATCACGGTCCATCCATTTGAGGCCACGGGGGACGGACCTCGCTCGCTGGCGATCGCCCAGCTGCTGCGGCGCCGCCACGCGACCGACTGCGCCTATGTCAGCCTGGCCGAGCGGCTCGGTGGGGTGGTCTGGACCCTGGATGGGCCCTTCGCGCACGCGGCGACGGCCGCGGGGCTGCCGGTGGAGCTGCTGTCGGAGTGAGGCGGCTCTGATCTGACCTGGAGCGGATTGCAGTGAGTAAGCCGGCGTAGAGCCCGTCCGGGTGCCCGACGGGGTCCACCGGGGGCTCGGAGGTGTCTGGGGCGCCGGGACGGGCCCGGCGGGTCGCTCGCAGGGCGCCAGATGACGCCTGCGGGAGTGCGCCCGACCCCTCGGGAGGTGTGCGCCGGCGTGCGGACACGTCAGCCGGGGGGGCGGGGCGGCGTGCGGCGCGTGCCGCCCGTCAGGTGACGGCGATGGCGCCGAGGCGGGCGTCGGTTGCCGCGAAGGTCTCCGTCCACCACCAGCCGCGGGGCAGCCGGAGCTGCACCTGCCGCGAGCGGCACATGACGCGGCCGGGGACCGCGATCAGCCAGCGCCGCAGGATCGGGCTGGTGCGGTAAGCGGGCCGGCGCCCGGGATCGAAGTCCGGGGCCCGTCGGCCGCCGGGGCCACGGTGCGCGACGTGGCGCCCACGGCCGTGGTGCCGCCTGAATTTGGGCCCGACCGGGCACCGGCGTACCGCACCAGTCCCACTCTGCACCGCTGGTTGCTGGCGGTGCCCGGCCGCTTGGTCCGCGGGGCGCGCCAGCTCCACCTGCGTCTCCCGCGCGGCTGGTGGTGGGCGGAGATCTTCACCGCCACCTATGCCCGGCTCCGCGTCCTCGCGGTGCCCTGACCGCCCGTCGGGCGCGCGCGCGGCCCGCGGCCCGGTCCTGTCCACGCGCCCCGCCGCGCCCGACCGCCCGGCGATGCCCCTCCTCTGGCGTCATCGGGCCCGCGTTCGCCGCCATCCGGCTCCCATCCGGGCCCCTCCGACCGCCCATGGCCCCCACACCCCGGGTCCCGACCATGCCGCCGGCTCCCTCAGCCGCTTATCCGCCGATCCAGGTCAGACATCTCACACCCCCGCTTCCAGGTGCCTGCAAGAGCGACTTGGCGACATCCCCGTGGGGGGACGTTCCCTTCTGTCTGTCTCCCGCCGCTGCCCAGCGCGAGCGCATGCCGCCGCGCTGCCAGCGCTTCATGTCGCGGCACCGCCGGCGGGCGACGCCCACCGGCGACTCCAGCAATCGGTCTGGCCGATGGCCTTCAGCCGGGGGCCGCTGAGCCCCAGCCGGGTGGCCGTGAAGGCGCCGTCCCACCCCTCCGGCGGGCTCTCCGCAGCACCCGGGTGGCCCTCTGTCTTCCGCCGGTGGCCGCTGGGGCCGGCGGCGCCTGGGGGAGAGGGTGATCGGCGTCGGGCGGGCGCTGCGTGCGGCGCCGACCGCGGTCAGGCCGTCGGAGCCAGAAGGAAGGTCACCGTCACGGCCGCCGTCAGCAGGACGCTGCCCGACTCGACATCGAGCTCGCTGGGGCCCGCCGCCGCCGCATGGGCCATCTTCCCCCGACCCCTGGCGAGCATGCTGCCAGGGGGGAAGAGGCCGTCGCCGTGTTCCTGAATGCGGATCGGTCGCCCCAGCGCCAGTCCCAGCGTCTGTGCGCAGACCTCGGCCCGCTGGCGGGCGTCGGCGGCGGCCCGCCGCACCGCCTCAAGCTTCTGCGGGCTGCGGCTGCTGACGGACCAGTAGGGCCCGTCGACGTTGGCCTCCGCTTCGGTCAGCGCCCGGCTGATCAAGGTGCCCAGCGGCCCATCGGCGTCCATGCGCACCTGCACCGTCGCCTGGGCGCGGTAGCCCTCCGGGAGGCGTCGGCCGTCGTAGCGCCGGTTCACCCAGATGCCGGTGGTGATGCGGCGCTGGGCAGGCACCTGCATTTCGTCGAGCAGGGCGATGAGGCTGTTGGAGCGTCGCGCGGCCTGATCGTAGGCCCGGCCCTTGTCACGGTCCTCGCCCACGACCTCCAGCCGCACGTCCACCCGGTCTGGAGGAACGCTGACCGTGCCCAGGCCGCTCATGGTGATGGTGTCGCGGTCTTCCCGGACCGCCTGTGGCCCTTCCATGGCATCCCCCCAAGCAACCCCCGGCCCCCGGGAGCGATCCGGACAGCGCTGGGCGTATCTTCGCCCGGGCAATCCCAGGGCGCAAGCCGGGGCGCGCGCTGCGGCCGGCGCCGATTCGAGCGGCGCTGCGCAGGTGATGCCGGTCACGGTGGCGGCTGGCCGCCGCCATGGGGAGGGGCCAGGCCCTGCCTGGACTCGCTGCCCACCATCACCGTCCTCGGCGCCCCGCCGCGCGGACCCGCGGGGGCCGTCCCCGCCGTCCGCCACGCGCGGTCCTCACCTGATGGGGGCGCGCTTCCCGCCCCCGTGGGGGGCCGCGCCGGGCCCCGTGCGCCTGCAGGGCCACCGGAGTGGTGGTCGGGCACCGTCGCCGGCGCGCGGGACGGCCCCCGGGTGCCTCAGGATCGTCAGCGGCCAAGCGCCAGGAGGCGGGGGGCCCCCGTGTGGCGGTGACCGCTGGCGGACCGGCTGGAGGCGCCTCGCGCGGGCTGCGGGGGCCTGTGGCTCGCGGGAGGCAGCCGGTGGCGGAGCCAGGCCGTGGCGGGTGATGGGCCCCACCCTCGGGCCCGGTCCACCGCGCCCTGTCGGCGGGCGGCCGCCTCCCGGTCCCCCCGGGACGACCAGGGCAGCCACCGGCGGGCCCGGGGGGGCGGCCTCCGCCGGGCACGGATCCGTGCCCGCTTCGGGCCCCAGCAGTTCCAAGGGCGCCGGAACCGACGCCGGCACCACCGGCGTCTAAGGGGCATGTGCAGCGGACAGATCTGGTCCCGGCCCGCGGTCCTGGCCCGGGGCGGCGCGGGCGGCGGCAGGGGCCCGGCATTCCGCCGATCCCCGGCGGCCGCGCCGCTGATCGCGCTGGCCGTCGGCTGCGGGCTGGTCCTCGTCGGTTGCGCCTCGACCGCCGGGACGGGAGCCCGGCGCGGGGCCGCGCACGAGTTCGCTGGCCTCTCGATGCCCGCCGCGCCGGGGGCATCGGCCCCACTGAGGACGGCCCCTTCGACGCTCACCCCTCTGTTGACTGCGAACCGCATGCTGGTCCGGACCGCCAGCCTCACGGTCCGGGTCCGCGACGTCCGGGCCGCGGCCAACCGGGCCGCGGCCCTGGCCACGTCGGGCGGGGGCTACCTGGAATCCGAGCAGGTCGGCAGCCCGGAGCCCTTCCCACCCGGGCCCCTGCCGTTCGCCCAGTCCAGCCGCGGGAGCGCGGGGCGGTGGCCGTCGGCGTCGGTCACCATCAGGGTGCCCTCCGCTCGCTTCCAGGCCACCATCTCCACCCTGGCCGCGATTGGGACGCTGGTCACCGAGAGCGTGCAGACCCAGGACGTCACCCAGCAGGTGGTCAACGTCACCAGCCGCGTCGCCTCGGCCGAGTCGGCCGTGGCCCGTCTGCGCACCCTGTTCGCCCGGGCCAAGACCGTGGACGCCGTCCTCGCCGTCCAGAGCGCCCTGGCCAGCCAGGAGGCGAGCCTCGAGTCGCTGCAGGCCCAGGCCGCCGTCCTGGCCCGGCAGACGCAGCTCACGACCGTGACCGCCACCTTCCTCGCCGCGGCGGGCCCCGTCCACCGCGCCCGTCCCGCCGGCTTCATGTCGGGGTTGAGGGCCGGTTGGCATGCGCTCACGGTCACGGGTCAGGGGTTCCTGGTTGCCGTCGGGTTCGCCCTGCCCTGGGCCCTCCTGCTGGGCGCACTGGCAGGGCTCGCCTGGTGGGGGTGGCGCCGGCGCCCGGTCCGCCGCGACCGATCGGAGCCCCCAGCGCCGGCGGAGCCCGGGCCCGCGACGCCGGGGTGACCGGCGTCCCGGAGACCTCGGCAGGGAGCCGGGGCGCGACCCGCACCAGGCGGCTGCCCGGACGGGGTCGCGGGGCACCTCGGGGGCCGGCGCCGGGCCCCAGGGTCTCCGGCGGGCGGAGCGAGGGCGCCGTCCATGAGGGCGTACGGGAGCGGCCTGTCGCGGTGGCAGGGATTCGCGATGGCGCCGGCGCCGCCCCGCGGTGGGCGCGGTGGTGCCGCCTGGGGACGCGGACGGGGGCCGCGATCGGGGCGCCGGGCCGG
>JAKABB010000103.1 GCA_021802045.1 bacterium | reverse complement strand
GGGTCCAGCGCCGCGCGCTCGAGCGGACGCCGGTGACTGCCGCGGCCGCGGCCGCCGCTCCCCTGCCGCCGGGCGCCACCGCCACCCCCATCAAGGGGCCGGACGGGGCCCTGGTGGTGGCGATGGAGCAGAGCCTCGACGTGCCCACCGCCACCAGCTTCCGCACCCTGCCGGTCCTGACCCTGGACCGTCGCCGGCGCCAGCTGGTGGGCGCGCTGCAGACCGCCGGCCGGTCCGACGCCAAGGTCTCCTTCACCCACCTGATCGCCTACGCCGTGGTCCGGGCGGCGCACGAGCGCCCCGCCTTCTCCAGCAGCTTCACGCGCATCGACGGACAGCCCCACCGGGTCACGCGGCCCGGTGTCAACCTGGGGCTGGCGGTGGACCTCGAGCGTGCCGACGGCAGCCGCTTCCTGATGGTGCCGGTCCTGCGGGACGCCCACCGGCTCGACTTCGCGACCTTCCGTCAGCAGTACGAGGAGCTGGTGCGGCGGGCCCGGGACGGCAAGCTCGGCGTCGAGGATGTCCAGGGCGCCACCCTCACCCTCACCAATCCCGGGGGGATTGGCACGGTCGCGTCCGTCCCCCGGCTCATGGCCGGGCAGGCGGCGATCATCGCCGTCGGGGCCATCGCCTACCCGCCCGGCCTGACTCCCGCGGACGAGCAGGCCGCGGCGGCCCTCGGGGTCAGCCGGGTGATGACCCTGACCAGTACCTACGACCACCGGGTCGTGCAGGGCGCGGAGTCCGGCGAGTACCTGCGCCGGGTGGAGGCGCTGCTCCAGGGCGCGGACGGGTTCTACGAGCAGGCCTTCCAGTCCCTGGGCCTGCCCGTGCCCGCCCTGGAGGCCCCCGCCCCCGCTCGCCCGCGCCACCCGGCGGCGGTCACGCCCGAGGGCGCCCCGGACGAGGAGTTGATGTACGCGGTCGCGGCCGGGATGTCGCTGATCAAGGCCCATCGCACCCACGGGCACCTGGCCGCCACCCTCGACCCCCTGGGCAGCGAGCCTCCCGGGGACCCGGCCCTGGAGCCGGCCAGCGAGAAGCTGACGCCGCGACTGATGGAGGCGGTGCCTGCCTGGATGATGCGAGTGGAGGTGCCCGGCACCACCCTGGCCGAGGCCCTGCCCCACATGCGGGCCACCTACTGCGGCACCATCGCCTACGAGATCGAGCACATCTCCAACCACGAGCAGCGAGGGTGGCTGCGCGAGCAGATCGAGTCCGGGGCCCTGCGCACGCCCCGCCCGGCTGACCAGCAGGTGCGCCTCCTGCGCCGGCTGGCGGCGGTCGACGCCTTCGAGCGGTTCCTGCGCAAGACCTACCTCGGGCAGAAGACCTTCTCCATCGAAGGCGTCGACGCCCTGGTGCCGATGCTGGACGAGGCGATCGAGCTGCTGGCCCGTGACGGCGCCGCCGAGGTGATCCTGGGCATGCCTCACCGGGGCCGCCTCAACGTTATCGCCCACATCGTGGGCCGCTCCTACGCCTCCATGATCGCCGAGTTCGAGAGCGGCCACTACGTCGGCGGCGCCAGCGCCGGGGACGTGAAGTACCACTTCGGCGCCGAGGGCACCTATCTAACCACTCTGGGGCGGCCGGTCACGGTGGCGCTGACCCACAACCCCAGCCACCTGGAAGTCGTCGGCGCTGTGGTCGAGGGCCGGGCTCGGGCCAAGCAGACCCACCGGCGGGCCCAGGAAGTCCATCAGGACACTCGCATCGCGGTGCCCATCCTGATCCACGGCGATGCCGCCTTCACCGGCCTGGGGGTGGTCAGCGAGACCCTGAACCTGCAGGCCCTGGCGGGCTACACCACCGGCGGCACCATCCACATCATCGCCAATAACCAGGTGGGCTTCACCACCGATCCCAGCGAGGGCCGCTCCACCCGCTATGCCAGCGACATTGCCAAGGGCTACGACCTGCCCATCATCCACGTCAACGCCGACGACGTGGAGGCCTGCCTCGACGCGGTCCGCTTGGCGGTGGCCTTCCGCACCACCTTTGGCCACGACGCCCTCATCGACCTCATCGGCTACCGCCGCTTCGGCCACAACGAGACCGACGAGCCGGCCTACACCCAGCCGCAGATGGCGGAGCGCATCCGCCAGCATCCGCCGGTGGCCACGGTCTTCGGCGAGACCCTGGCCCAGCGCCGCCTGCTCACCACCGAGGAGGTGGAGGCGGAGCGCCGCTCGGCCTACCAGCGGATGGTCGAGGCCCACGCCGCAGTCAAGGAGCGCCTGGAACTGGTGCCGGCGGCCGACCTGCCTCCCCGGCCCGACGAGCCGTCCGTATCGTCGGTGGCCACCGCCGTCCCCAGCGGCGTCCTCCATGACCTCGACACGCAGCTGGCCCGGGTGCCCGAGGGCTTCGCCATGCACCCCAAACTGCGGCGGTTCTTCTCGCAGCGGCCAGCCGCCTTTCAGCCGGATGGGCGCCTCCTCTGGGCCCAGGCCGAGGCGCTGGCCTGGGCCAGCCTGCTCGTCGAGGGGGTGCCGATCCGGCTCACCGGCCAGGACACCGAGCGGGGCACCTTCAGCCAGCGCCACCTGGTGCTGCACGACGTCGTCACCGGCCAGGGCTACGCCCCGATCCAGCACCTGGTCCAGGCCAAAGCGCCCTTCGAGCTGCACAACAGCCCGCTCTCGGAGATGGCGGCTCTGGGCTTTGAGTACGGCTACGGCATCACGGCCCCCAACGCCCTGGTCGTCTGGGAGGCTCAGTACGGGGACTTTGTCAACAACGCCCAGGTCATCGTGGACCAGTTCATCGTCTCCGGGCTGGCCAAGTGGGGCCAGGACTCCCGGCTGACCGTCCTGCTGCCGCATGGCTACGAGGGCAGTGGGCCGGAGCACTCCAGCGCCCGCATGGAGCGCTTCCTGCAGATGGCCGCGGAGGGGAACATCCGGGTGGCGGTGCCCAGCACCGCGGCCCAGTACTTCCACCTGCTGCGCCTGCAGGCGCTGGTGCCCACGCGCCGGCCGCTCATCATCATCGGCCCCAAGAGCCTGCTGCGGCTGGCCGCCGCCCAGTCGCCGCTGGAGGAGTTGGCCCACGGCGCCTTCCACCCGGTGCTCGACGATCCCGAGGCCGCCGGCCGGCGCGAGCGCGTCACCCGGGTGGTGCTGTGCAGCGGCAAGCTCTTCTACGAGCTCCTCCAGCACCGCGAGGTCGCCGGCGACGGGCCCGCCGCCGCCACCGCCCTGGTGCGACTGGAGCGGGTGACCCCGTTCCCGCACGCGGAGGTGGCGGCGGTGCTGCGAGCCTACCCCGGGCTGACGGAGGTGGTGTGGGCCCAGGAGGAGCCCGCCAACATGGGGGCCCGGGCGCACGTGGCCACCGCGGTGCCGTCGCAGCTGCCCGAGGGGGTGGCGCTCGGCTACGCCGGCCGGCCGCGGCGGGCCAGTCCCGCCGAGGGGTCGATGGCGGCGCACCTGGCGGAGCAGGCCCGGGTCGTGGCCGCCGCCTTCGGGCCGCTGCAGCCGATCAACGACTGAGCGCGCGGGCGGATCAGCCGCCGATGTACGACATCTCCACGCGGTCGAGCCCGGTGGTCTGGCTGGAGCGCAGCTCGGAGTAGCGGTCGGCGCGCCCGCGCCAGATCTCCTCCAGGGCTCGGGTCACCCCGTCGTCGTCCGCCCCCCCACGCAGGAGCGGTCGCAAGTCGTGGCCGGTCCCGGCGAAGAGGCAGGTGAAGAGCCGGCCGTCCGCTGAGAGCCGGGCCCTGGTGCAGGCCCCGCAGAACGGCCGGGTCACGGAGGCGATGATGCCGACCTCGCCGCCTCCGTCGCGGTACCGGTAGCGGGTGGCGACCTCGCCGGGGTAGCGAGCCGGCAGTGGCTCCAGGGGCCAGGTCGCGTCGAGCCGGTCCCGCAGCTCGGAGGCCGGGACCACGGCGTCGAGCCGCCAGCCGTTGGTGTGGCCGACATCCATGTACTCGATGAAGCGCAGGATGTGCCCCTGCTCCCGGGCGAAGGCGGCCAGCGCCAGCATCCCCTGGTCGTTGACGCCGCGCTTGACCACGGCGTTGATCTTGATGGGGTCGAAGCCGGCGGCCCGCGCCGCGGCGATCCCGGTCAGCACGCGCTCCACCGACACCCCGACATCGGTCATGGCCCGGAAGGTGCCGTCGTCGATGGCGTCAAGGCTGACCGTGAGGCGGCGCAGGCCGGCGGCGCGCAGGGCCGCAGCCCGGCTCGGGAGCAGGAGGCCGTTGGTGGTGAGGGCGATGTCCTCGACACCGGGCAGGCCGGCCAGGCTGGCCACGAGCTGGTGGAGGTCGCGCCGGACCAGCGGCTCACCCCCGGTGAGTCGGACCTTGCGGACCCCCAGCCCCACCAGCGCCCGGGCCACACGGACGATCTCCTCGAAGCTGAGGATCTCGGCGCGCGGCAGGAACGGGAAGCTGGCGCCGTAGACCTCCTTGGGCATGCAGTAGACGCAGCGCAGGTTGCAGCGGTCGGTGACCGAGATGCGCAGGTCGCGCACGGGGCGCTGGAGCTGGTCGCGGACCGGGGTGCGGTCGCGGGCGGGGCTGGTCATCGGCTGGCGAGCGCGGGCGGGCCCCGCTCAGGCCTCCGCGGGACGGCCAGCCGCCCCCCACCGGGCCAGCTCCGCCTCGAGGTCCAGCGGCTCCACGGGGGCGGCGTGCTCGTACGTCCCCCAAGCCTCGCGGGGCACCATCCACATCACCTCGAACTCGTGGCCGTCGGGGTCCGCCCCGTAGAGCGACTTGGTGGCGCCGTGGCTGGACTCTCCGACGTGGGCCCCGAGGTGGAGCAGGACCTCCCGGGCGGCCGCCAGGTCCTCGATGGTCGCCACCTCCCAGGCCAGGTGGTACAGCCCGGTCGTCCCCCGCGGCGGCCGCGGCGCTCCTGGCCCCAGTCCGAAGAGGCCGAGGTCATGGTGGTTGGCGGAGCCCGCCGCGCGCAGGAAGGCTGCGGACGCCCTGGGTTCCTCAGCCACCACCTCGAACCCGAAGGCCTGGGTGTAGAAGGCGACGGCCCGCCGCAGGTCGGAGACGTAGAGGACGGCGTGGTTGAGGCGCTGGACCCGGATCACCGTGGTCCGCCGTGGGAGCGGTCCGCCCCTCGGGGGCGGGCTGACGGGTGCATCCGCATCAGGCGATCTTCCCACGCGGGGCCCGATGTCCGGGCCGGCAGGGCGGAGCCCCCCGCCGGGGCTCGATCGCGGCTACGATCGAGTGGTGGCCGAGCTGGACGGGCCGGGACGGGGGCCGACGTCTGCGGTGGGTCTCTCCAACCGACTGCCCGAGCTGCGGGCGGCGCGCGGATGGACCCAGGCCGATCTCGCCCGGCGGTTGCAGGTCTCCCGGCAGACCGTGAACGCCATCGAGCGCGGGCGGTGCGTGCCCGCCCTGACCCTGGCCTTCCAGATCGCCGCCGTCTTCGGCGGGCCGATCGAGGCGGTCTTCCGCCCGCGCGCCGACTAGCGCCGTCCTTCCGCTGGGCGGGCTCGCGGCGGCGTGGGAGAATCGGCGGGTGGCCGATCACCCCGCCCCGAGCCCGGGAGCGCCGTTGCGTCAGACGGCCGCCCCCTTCCTGGACCACCTGGACCGCTGGCTGGCGAGCCGGCTCCGGCTGGTGCTGCCGGCAGCGGCCTGCGGGCTGGTGGTCGTCGACCTGGTGCACGGCTTCGTCGACGAGGGCCCGCTGGCCAGCCCGCGGGTGGCGGCGCTGGTCCCGCGGGTGGCGGCCTTGGTGGAGAAGTACGGGCAGGCCGGCGGGCGCGGCCTCTGCCTCACCGAGGATGCCCACCCACCCGACGCGCCGGAGTTCTCCGCCTTCCCCCCGCACTGCCTGGAGGGCAGCTCCGCCAGCCGCACGGTGCCCGCGATCATGGAGGCGGCCGGGCGCGCCGGGTTGACGCCCACTGTGCTCCCCAAGGCCACCATCGCTCCCCAGGACTACGGCCTGCTGGAGTGGGCGGAGGCGGTCCTGGCCACCGATCCCGGGCTGCGCACGGTGGTGGTGACCGGCGACGTCACCGACCTCTGCTGCTACCAGACCACGATGGCGCTGCGGCTCTTCGCCAACCGCCCGGCCGTGGCCCGCCGCCTCGGCCCGGTGCGGATCGTCGCCGCCCTTGAGGGCATCGACACCTACGATCTCCCGGTGGAGGCGGCGGCGGCCCTGGGGGTCCTCCCGCACCCGGCCGATCTCCACCACGCCGTCTTCGCGCACCACCTGGCGCTGAACGCGGTCGAGGTGGTGGCGGCCGTCGACTGGCGGTAGCGGCCCCGCGCGGCCAGCGTCAGCCCGCCAGGAAGGAGAGGCGCACCCGGCGCTGGGGGTTGTCGGGATTGAGGTCGACCAGCACCACGTGTTGCCAGGTGCCGAGGGCGGGCTGCCCAGCCAGCACCGGCACGGTCAGGGACGGGCTGAGGAGGGCCGGCAGCAGGTGGTCGGCGCCGTGCCCTGGCGCCCCGTGGCGGTGACGGTACCGGCCGTCGCGGGGCAGGAGCCGCTCGAGCAGCGCCAGCAGGTCCGGCTCGGAGCTGGCGCCCAGCTCCAGCAGGGCGATCCCGGCGGTGGCGTGGGGGACGAACACCTGGCAGAGCCCGTCGCCCCGGCCGCGACAGAACCCCCACACCTCGTCGGTGAGGTCGGTGAGCTGGTGGCGGGCGGTGTCGAGCTGGAGTTCGATGCTGTGCATGTCGCGGCCTCCTGGCGGGGGCTGGCGGTGGGCTGATGCTAGCGGCCAGGCCGGAGTGGCGATTGACCGCGATGGCCGGTGGCCGCTAGCGTGCCCTGCGTGTCCCCCGTCCGGCCGCTGCGCCCCGACGATGTTCCGGCGGTGGGCGGGATGCTGGCCCGGGCCTTCGCCGAGGACCCGACCACGGCCTGGCTCTTCCCGGCGGCGCGTCGACGGGCGCGCCGGCTGGAGCGCTTCTACGTCATGGAGGTCCTGACCCTGCTGGACGCCGGCGAGGGCTGGGTCACCGATGACCGCCACGCGGCCGCCCTGTGGCTGCCGGTCGGACGGCCCCCGGAGCGACCGCCGGGGCGCCCGCACCTCGGGCGCCAGCTGTGGCTGAACCTGGAGCTGGCGCGGCTCCTGGGGCGGCGGCTGCCCCGCGCCGCCGCCAGCATGCTCCGGGTCCAGCACCGCCATCCGCGGGAGCCGCATTGGTACCTGGCCTGCCTGGGCACCGCTCCCGAGTGGCAGGGGCAGGGGCTGGGCTCGGCGGTGCTGGCTCCGGTCCTGGAGCGGTGCGATCGGACCGGCACGGCGGCCGTGCTCGACACCGCCACCGCCGCCGACGTCCGCTTCTACCAGCGTCGCGGGTTCGTCGTCATCGCCGAGGTGTCGCGGCCCGGCGACCCTCGCCTGTGGGTCATGCGGCGGGCGCCCAGGGCCGCCGCGGCCGGCCCCACGGACCCCCTGCCCGCGGTGGGGCTGGGGGCCGGCTGACCTCGCCCCGCTCTCAGACGGGCAGGTGCAGGGCGCGGCGCAGGAGCCTGCGCTCGGTCGCGTCCAGCGCCCGGGTCAGCACCAGGGCGGCCACGTACACCACCGCGCCCAGGGCGATCGGGAGCAGGACCGGCACTCCTGTCAGGTGGCGCAGGGGCCAGAGTGCCCCCCCCATCACCAGGCCGGCCAGCAGGATCCGCCAGCTCAGCCGGCCCAGGGGCAGCCGCAGTCCCAGGCGGGCCACCACCCGCCAGCCGACCACGGCCAGGAAGAGCTCGGTGGCCACCGTCGTCCAACTGGCCCCGAGATAGCCGAAGCGGGGGATCACCAGCAGGTTGGCCACCACGTTGAAGGCCAGCCCGGCCAGGGGGATGCGGGCGAAGAGGGCCTGGCGGTCCAGGGCGGTGAGGGTGGCCACGAAGGTGTTGTCGACGAACATGAAGACGATCCCCAAGGCCAGGATCTGGAGGGCGGCCCCTGACTGGGGGTAGAGGTGGAGGAGGCGGTCGACGCCGGGGGCCAGCAGGGCCAGGCCGACGGTGCAGGGCCAGCCCAGCAGGAGCAGGCCCCGGTAGAGCTTCTCGGTCGCCTCCTGGATCCGGTAGGGGGCACGCTCGGCGTAGACGGCCAGGGTGGGGAAGACCACCCCGCGCAGGGTGAACGGGATGAACAGCAGGGCCTCGAAGGGTTTGTAGGCCAGGCTGTACCAGCCCACCTCGCGGTAGGGGCGGAAGTGCTGCAGGAGGGGGATGTCGATGGTGAAGTAGGCATTGAGGAGCAGGTAGATGGAGGCCAGCGGCAGGGCCATCCAGATCCAGCGGCGCAGCAGCGGCAGGTCCAGCTGCCACCGGATCCGGGCCAGGCCCTGACGGGAGATGACGACCACCGCGTAGACGCAGGCCGCCCCGTAGCTGGCGGCGTAGGCCCACACGTAGTAGCCGATGCCGGCGTGGGCCAGGGCACCGGCCGCGACCAAGCCGAGGAGCAGGCAGTTCTCCAGGACGATGGCGATCGCCTCCCAGCGCAGCCGCTGCAGGGCGTAGAAGGTGCTGCGCAGGCTGTTGGAGTATCCGGTCAGCAGCAGGAGGGCGAAGGCCGGCAGGGTGAAGCGGCCCAGGCCGGGGATGTGCAGGACCAGGGACAGCGCCACCAGGGTGACGAGCCCCAGCAGCAGCTTGGCTGAGAGGATGGCGTCGAGGTACCGGCTGATGGCGCTGGGGTGGCGGGCGCCCTCGCGGACGTAGAGGGTGTTGAAGCCGAGGTCGAGCAGGATCGCCACCAGGGCGCTGTAGGTGATCAGGGTCTGGAACTGGCCGAAGCGGGTCGGCCCCAGGTGGGCGCTGACCACGATCACGGTCACCAGGGCCAGGAGTCGGGAGAGCACCCGGGCGAGCAGGATCAGGGCCGTGTTGCGGGTGGCCCGCGACCCCAGGCCGCCGGTCCAGGAGGCGGTGGCCGTCCGCGAGCGGGGCGGCACCCAGCGGAGCGGGGTCGCCCGCGGGGTGGCGGGGTCGGCGGGCGGCGCGTCCGGGGCCTCCGCGGTG
>JAKABB010000102.1 GCA_021802045.1 bacterium | reverse complement strand
ACGGGCGTCCCTGGGAGCGCCGAGCCGCGCGCCCAGCCCATCGCGGGGCAGGCCCGCCTGGTGGGGCGACTGGGCGGAGGCCTCGACCCACCCCGGCCGACCCGGCCGCTCCTCCGGGCCTTGACCAGGAGCCGCGGCCCCAGGTGGGCGGACGCCTCTCCGGGCAGTGCCACGCGGACCCAGGCACGCGCACCCCGGCGCGAGGCGCCCCGCGCCCGTGGAGGACCTGCACCGCGTCGGTGAACAGGACCCGGGCCAACCCCAGGGCCGGGGCCCCGTCCACCTCCGCGGTTCCGCGGGCACTGGGCCAGGGGGAACCCCGACCGCTGCGGGCGGCGCGAAGAGGGCCTGGAGGGCCGCTCCTGGGCCGGGGCGAGCAACGGGTGGCGAAACGGCGCCGGCCCCGATGGGCTCGCCGGACCTCCCGGCGCGTGAGCGGGAGGTCATCCCCTCTCCATGAAGGCGCCACCCGGGCCACCGGGCCCAGCTCCCGGACGTCCTCCCACCTCGCCGCGTGGCGCACCGGGGCCCGAACCGCGCGTCGCCAGTGGGGTCCGGCGACCGGAGCGCGCCCCCGACACGCCCCGAGCGGCTCGGGCGCCGCACGCTGTCGGACCGCGGGCCGGGGCGGGAACCGGCGAGCGATTGAAGTCGCGTCGAACGCGGCAGAGGAGGCGCTGCGCCCGCACCGCCCAGGAGCGGGCTGTCTGACGCCGAGGCCGGTCCTGCCTGAACCGCGGCGGATTCTCGGAGACCAGGTCGGAGGCGGCGGTGACGACCACCGCCGATCGCCCTCCCCGGTGGCGACGCGGGCCGTCGGACTGGGTCGCGGCCCAACGTCAGCCATTCGGCCCGGCGATTCCGTGATCCCTCCCCGCACCCCTCCCTCCATGACGACGACTACGGGTGTGAACCCTACCGAGACCCCGCCAGCCCGCCCTCTGTCCCAATCTGCTGGCCGCCACTGGCCAGGTTTCGTGTCCGCCACTGGCCAGGTTGGGTGTCCGCCCCTGGCCAGTTCTACATGGCCCTTGACAGCGCGCCTGGCGCACCACGGGCCGTCGGTGAGGGCCCAACCTCGCCCGTCCGCCCCGCACGGTGCGGCACGCCCTGTCTCTCGCTAGCCCCCGCCGCTCGCGGCGCCAAGCCCCTCGGCGGCCTGCCACACGGTCTTTCCGCCCTGCACGGTCATCCACACCCCTGTGCTGCGGATCTCCCGCGGCGAGGAGCGGAAGAGGTCCCTCTCCAGCACTACGAAGTCGGCGAGCTTGCCCGCCGCAATCGATCCGATGAGCGACCCCATGCCGACGGCCCTTGCCGCCTCGTCCGTGTGCGCATGAATCGCCTCCTCGACCGTGAGAGCCTGCTCGGCCCCAATGGCCGCACCCCGTCGGGTCCGGCGTTCGACGGCGGCGGCGATGGTGTCCAGAGGCCGGTATGAGGCAACCAGGGCGTCACTGCTCAACACGACCCCGATCCCCGCCTCCAGCTCCTCCCGCAACGGTTGCAGCCGATGGGCCGCTGGCCCAGCCGTCTCAGGAACTCGTCGCCACTGTCGTAGAGGTAGGAGGGTTGATTCACCGTGATCACCCCGAGGTCGCGCATGCGGCCCACCTGTTCCGGCGTCGGATAGCCGGCATGCTCCAGCCGGGGACGAGCGTCATCCCTCGGCCGCAGGCGCAGAGCCGCCTCGATCGCGTCCAGCGACATCCCAATAGCGCGGTCGCCCTGCGAGTGGATGCCCACCCGCCAACCCGCCTGGTGAGCCTCGCGGATGAGAGCCGACAGCTGCTCTGCCGTCCAGTAGGTGCTTCCCAGGAACTCCCCTCGCTCCCCGTAGGGTTCGGAGAAGGCGGCGGTACCTCCGATGAGGGATCCGTCAGCGTAGAACTTCATGCCGTGGATGCGTAAGGTCTCGTCACCGAAGGGGCCGGCGAGGCCAATGGCCTGCACCTCCTCGAGCTGATGGGACAGGAGCATGCAGCTGACGCGGACACCGAGCCGCCGGGTCGCTTGGGCCTCCCGATAGGTGGTCAGCTCCCGCCGCGTCACCTGGGGATCGCAGACGGTGGTCAGCCCGGCGGCGTGATAGGCCCGGGCAGCCGCGGCCAGCAGGTCGACCGCGTCGTCCAGGGCCACCTCGGTGTGGAAGTTGGGCCCGTGCGAGCCGACGTCCACGGCCACGGGGAGCACAAGGTTGGTGGCCGCGTCGAGACACCACCCCGTCAGCCGCCCCCGCGGGCCCCGAACGAACCGGCCCCCGGCGGGTCGGCGGCACGGTGATCCAGGTCGCGCAGGGCCAGGGCCATCGAGTTCACCAGCACGTGGTGGCCGGAGACATGGTGGGCTGCCACAGGATGGTCCCCGGTGACCCGGTCCAGGTCCACCCGAGAGGGGCGACGATCCCCCGGAAACTTGGCGTCGTCCAACCCAAAGCCGCGGACCCAGCGCCCGGCGGGCGTCCGCTCCGCCCGCTGCCTCAGGGCCTCCACCAGATCCTCGACGGAGCCGACGGTCGGATGGCGGACGTCCACCGACGCCAGGTCCTCGGCCGTCGCGAAATAGTGGTTGTGGGCGTCGACGAACCCGGGGACCGTCAGGCGCCCACCCGGGTCCACCACCCGGGCATCGGGCCGCAGGACCCGGCCAACCTCCTCCCGATTCCCGCTCGCGCGAACCCGCTCGCCCTGGACGCCGATCGAGTCCACCCACGGGGTGGACGCTTGGCAGGTGAAGACACGGCCGTTGACGTACAGAGTCTCCGCCAACGACATGGCGTCGTCACCTCCCGTGATGCAGCCGCCCCCGGCGCCGGGCGGGGCTCACGCGCCGGCGCAGACGATCACGCCAGATCCGGGCGCGGCTCCCCGGCGGGGGTCAGCAGCTCCGACCGGAGGAAGAGGGCCCGCACCGGCAGGCCCGCGGCCGCCAGGTGGCCGGCGGCGCCGTCCTCCTCCCGGTCGACCAGCACGTAGGCGGCCACGATCTCCGCTCCGGTCTCGCGCACCCGCGCCGCCGCCTCCCCCAGGGAGCGGCCGGTGGTGAGGGCGTCATCGGCCAGGGCCACCCGCTGGCCCGGGCGCAGGGGCGGCCCGGCGATGGCCCCCCCGGCCCCGTGGGCCTTGGGCTGCGGCCGGACGATGAAGGCGTCGAGGACCGGGCCGCCGTCCAGGGCGCTGCAGAGCGCGACCGCCGTCGCCAGCGGGTCGGCCCCGATCGCGGGCCCGCCCACGGCGCTGACCCCGTCGCCGCGAGCCAGCGCCAGGAGTGCCTGGCCCACGAGGCGGGCGCCCGGTCCGTGCAGGCTGACCTGGCGCCCGTCGAAGTAGTAGGGGCTGCGGCCGCCGCTGCTGAGGCGAAAGTCGCCGAAGCGGAAGGCCCGGCCCAGGAGCAGGCCCGCCAGCGCCCGCCGGTCGGGGGACCAGCCGCCGGGCGCACTCATCCCGGGGGGGTCCAGCGGAGGACGGGCCGCCGCGCGGCCGTGACCTCGTCGACCCGGCCCACCGGGGCCAGCTCAGGGGCCAGGTGCAGCCGCTCCGGGCTGCGGCCGGCCTCGGCCACGATGGCGATCACGATCTCCGCCAGGGCGTCCAGGCTGGCCCGCGACTCGGTCTCGGTGGGCTCGAACATCAGGGCCTCGGGCACGGTCAGGGGGAAGTAGACGGTCGGGGGGTAGACCCCGTAGTCGATCATCCGCTTGGCCAGGTCGAGGGCGCGCAGGCCCGGGGTGGCCGAGTGCTTGGGGCTCAGCACGAACTCGTGCAGGCTGTCCCCGGCCACCGCCGCCGGCAGCACCGCCTCCAGCCTGGCCCGCAGGTAGCGGGCGTTGAGGACGGCGTCCCGGGCCACCTGGCCGATCTCGTCCCCATAGGCCCGGATGTAGGCGTAGGCCCGCACCAGCATGCCGAAGTTGCCGTAGAAGCTGCGCACCTTGCCGATCGAGTCGGGCCGGTCCTCCGCCAGCCGGAAGGCCTGCCCGTCGCGCACCACCCGGGGCACGGGCAGGAACGGCTCCAGGGCCCGGGCGACCCCGACCGGGCCCGCCCCCGGGCCGCCGCCCCCGTGGGGGGTGGAGAAGGTCTTGTGGAGGTTCAGGTGGACCACGTCGAAGCCCATGTCGCCGGGCCGGGCCAGCCCCACCAGCGCGTTGAGGTTGGCCCCGTCGTAGTAGAGCAGGGCCCCGGCGGCGTGGGCCACCTCGGCCAGGGCCTCGATGCGGCGCTCGAAGATCCCCAGGGTGTTGGGATTGGTCAGCATCACCGCCGCCGTCCGCGGGCCGACCTTGGCCCGCAGGTCCTCCAGGTCGACGGTGCCGTCGGGGGCGCTGCGGACGGTGACCACCGTCAGCCCCACCAGGGCGGCGCTGGCGGGGTTGGTCCCGTGGGCGCTGTCGGGGATGACCACCTCGGTGCGGTGGAGGTCGCCGCGGTGGGCGTGGTAGGCCTGGATCATCCGCAGCCCGGTCCACTCCCCGTGGGCGCCGGCGGCGGGCTGGAGGGAGATGGCGTCCATCCCGGTGATCCCCCGCAGCCAGCGCTCCAGGGTCCACATCAGCTCCAGCGCCCCCTGGACCGTCTCCACCGGTTGGTAGGGGTGGAGGTCGGCCAGCCCCGCCAGGGCCGCGGCCTGCTCGTTGACCGCCGGGTTGTACTTCATGGTGCAGGAGCCGAGCGGGTAGATCCCCTGCTGGAGGTTGTGGGTGCGGCGGGCCAGGCGGCCGAAGTGGCGCGCCACCTCGGGCTCGCTCACCGCCGGGAGCCGGGCCGGCCGGCGGCGGCGGTGGCGCTCCGGGAGCCCCTCCCGCAGCGAGGGGCCCGGCACTCCGGGGTCGGGCAGGCGCGGGGGGGCGCTCTCCTCCCCGCCCAGTTCGAAGAGCAGGGGGTCGGGGCTGGCCCAGCCGGGGCGGGGACCCTCCGGGGCGCCGGCGGCCGCGCTCACCGGGGCAGCGCCGCCGCGTACCGCTCGATCGCGGCCGGGGTCGTCATCTCGGTGGCGCAGACCAGGAGGCAGTCCGCCAGGGCCGGGTCGACCCCGCCCAGGGGCAGCCCGGCCAGGATGCCCTCGGTGGCCAGCGCCGCGGCCACCTCGGCGGCGGGCCGAGGGCAGCGCAGCACGAACTCCCAGAGGAAGTCCGCCGCCGGGAAGGCCAGCTGGTAGCCGGGGCGCGCGCCCAGGAGCGCCGCCAGCCGGTGGGCCCGGCGGTAGCTGATGTCCGCCACCGCCTCCAGGCCCACGGCCCCCAGGCGGCCGACGTAGGCGGTGGCCGCCAGGGCCATCAGCGCGTGGTTGGTGCAGATGTTGGAGGTGGCCCGCTCCCGGCGGATGTGCTGCTCGCGGGTCTGCAGGGTGAGGCAGAAGGCGCGCTGGCCCTGGTTGTCGGTGGTGAGGCCGGCGAGCCGCCCCGGGATCCGGCGGACCAGGGCCTCGGTGCAGCTGAGGAGGCCGACCGTGGGCCCGCCGAACTGGGGCGCGATCCCGAGCGGCTGGCCGTCGCCGGTGGCGATGTCGGCCCCCAGGGCCCCCGGAGCCTCCACCACCGCCGCCGCCACGGGGTCGGCGACCACCAGGGCCAGGGCCGAGGCCTCGTGGGCCAGCCGGACCAGCTCGGCCACCGGCTCCAGCGCCCCCAGGAAGTTGGGCTGGCCCACGATCACCACCGCCGGCGGCTCCGCCGCCAGCAGGGCCCGGGCCGCCTCCAGGTCGGTCGTGGCCCCCTGGCGCGGGATCCGCCGCACGGTCGCCCCCCGGCCGGCGGCGTAGGTGTCGAGGACCCGCAGGGTCTCCGGGTGCAGGGTGGACGCGGCCAGGATGCCCGGCCGGCCGGTGTGGGCCACTGCCATCAGGGCCCCCTCCGCGGTGGCGGTGGCGCCGTCGTACATGGAGGCGTTGGCGACCTGGAGGCCGTAGAGCTCGGCCACCATGGTCTGGAACTCGAAGATCGCCTGCAGGTACCCCTGGCTGGCCTCCGCCTGGTAGGGGGTGTAGGCGGTGTAGAACTCCGGCCGGCCGGTGGTCGCCGGCACGATGGCCGGGATGAAGCGCTGGTAGATGCCGGCGCCCAGGAAGCAGTCCCACTGGCCCAGGGAGCGGTTGCGACCCGCCAGGGCCCGCATCTCGGCGATCAGCTCGGCCTCGGCCGCGGGCGGCTCCAGGCCGCAGTCCGGGTCGCGCAGTCGCTCCGGGATGTCCCGGAAGAGGGCGGACACATCGTCGACCCCGATGCGTTCCAGCATCGCCCGGCGGTCGGCGTCGGTGTTCGGCAGGTAGGCCATGGAGGGGTGTCCGGTGAGGGCCGCCGGGGGCTATCCCGCCTCGCCCGCGACCAGGGAGTCGTACGCAGCCGCGTCCAGGAGCTCGCCGGGGACCGCACCCTCCAGGGCCACCCGGACCAGCCAACCCGCGTCGTAGGGGTCCTGGTTGACCAGCTCCGGCTGCTCGGCGACCCGCTCGTTCACCGCCACCACGGCGCCGGTGACCGGCGAGTAGAGGTCCGAGGCGGCCTTGACCGACTCGACCGTCCCCAGCCGCTCCCCCACCCGCAGCGCGGTGCCGACCGCCGGCAGCTCCAGGAAGATGACGTCCCCCAGCTGCGACTGGGCGAAGTCGGTGATGCCGACGACCACCTCCCCGGCGGCCTCGGGGCGCACCCACTCGTGGCTGTCCGTGAAGCGATAGGCGCTGAGATCGGGCACTCACTCCTCCTTGTCGACGGCGGGGCCGGGCCGGGCCCGGAGCCCTCGGGGGCTCAGGGCGCCGACCGTCGGTAGAACGGTAGCGCGACCACCGTCGCCGGGGCGGCCGTCCCCCGGATGGGGACTTTGAGCTCGGTGCCGACGGCGGCGTGGCCCCGCTCCACGTACCCCATGGCGATGCCGGTCCCCAGGGTGAAGCTGAAGCTCCCGCTGGTGACGGTGCCGACGGCGGCCCCGTCCCGCTCGATGGGGTACCCGTGACGGGCGATCGCGCCCGGCCCCAGCCGCAGGCCGACGAAGGCCCGCTCGGCACCGGCCTCGGCCCGGGCCCGGAGGGCGGGCGCCCCCACGAACGGGCCCTTCCCGAGCTTGACCGTCCACCCCAGGCCCGCGGTCAGGGGGTCCGTCCCCTGGTCGATGTCCTGGCCGTAGAGCCGGAGCCCGGCCTCCAGGCGCAGGGTGTCGCGGGCGCCCAGCCCGGCCGGCTGCAGGCCCTGCGGCGCCCCCGCCTCCAGGAGCGCGGCCCAGGCCCCCGGCGCGGCCTCGGTGGGCAGGTAGAGCTCGAAGCCGTCCTCGCCGGTGTACCCGGTGCGCGAGATGGTGGCCGCCGCGCCCGCCACCGTCCCGGTGGTGAAGTGGTAGGGGCGCACCGCCGCCAGCTCGACCTCGGGGCAGAGGGGGGCCAGGATCCCGGCCGCCGCCGGGCCCTGGATGGCCAGCAGCGCGGTCGTGGCCGAGAGGTCGGTCAGGGAGACGTCCGGTTCGCTCAGGTGGCCCCGCATCCAGGCCAGGTCGGCGTCGTGGCGGGCGGCGTTGATGACGCAGCAGAACTCGGTGGGGGCCTGCCGGTAGACCAGCAGGTCGTCGACGATCCCACCGGCGTCGGTGCACATCACGGTGTAGAGCGCGTCGCCCGGCCGCAGGCGGGCCACGTCGTTGGTGACCAGGCCCTGGAGGAAGGCCTCGGCCCCCTCCCCGGCCACCCCCACCTCGCCCATGTGGGAGACGTCGAAGAGCCCGGCGTGCCGGCGCACCGCCAGGTGCTCCTCCCGGATGCTGCGGTACTGGAGGGGCATCAGGTACCCGCCGAACTCCACCAATCGGGCGCCGAGATCCTGGTGCTGGCGCTCGAGCGGGCTGTGCAGGGACATCGGGCACAGTCTATGAGGGCCCGCCCGGGGGCCGTCGCCGGGGCACCCGGCGCGCGCGCGCCCTGGCCCCCGACGGGGTCGGAGGAGAGCCGGGAAATCGCCGTCGCTGCGCCCAGGACGACGTCGATTTCCCGCTGCAACATGGGGGTCGGTAACCGGGAGGCGGCCCGGGCAACGCCCTCGCCTCGTCATCTCGCCGCTGAATTGCTGGGGTCCTTGCACCGCGGACGGCCTCAGGAGAGCTGTGCTAGGATCAACCCGGTTCGCATCCGCCCCGTATTTGCTGGGGTCTGGGTGCATCCGCCGGCCCCGATCGTGCCGGCCTCGGCCACTGCTGGGGAGCTGTGGCCGTCATATCGAGAGCAAGGAGACGCCATGCCGTCATGCTTCGGCGCGCCAACACGTCCGTCGTCCCTGGTCGATGCCCTGCGCGCCTGCTGGACCCGGCTCCACGCCAGCGCGGTGCTGGTGGGGGTCCTGCTGCTGGCCAGCGTGGTGCCGGTGGCCGCTGCCGCGGGGAGCGCCACCCACCGCCCGGGCCCGCAGCGCGACCGCCGCCCCCTGCTGGTCACCACCACCCTGGCGCTCCAGCCCACGGCAGCGCTCCAGCCATCACCGGCGTCCCTGGCGGTGCGCTGCCGAGCGTCCCGTCACCCCGGGGTGAACCCTGACGGCGGCGCCCTGCGCGACACCCTCTGCCTGGTGCTGCCGCGGCCGCGCCACAGCCGGCCCCCCCGGCAGCCGCGGCACGTGGCCGCCGTCGCGGCCGCCGCCACCCCGGCCCCCTCGGCTCCCCCGCTGGGCCTGGCCGCGGTCCGCAGCATCGTCGTGGCCGCCGCTGCCCGCCACGGCGTGGCCTCCAGCTGGCTGCTGCGGGTGGCCATGTGCGAGTCCGGCCTCAACCCCAGCGCCTACAACGCCTCCTCGGGGGCCAGCGGCCTCTTCCAGTTCATGCCCTCGACCTTCTACGGCAACGGCGGGCACGACCTCTGGAGCGCCTACCAGCAGGCCGATGTCGCGGCCGCCATGTTCGCCGCCGGCGAGTCCTCCGCCTGGGCCTGCGCCTGAGCGCGGCGCCCCCACCGACCGCTCCCGGCCCACCGACGCCCACCGCCGGGGATGCCCGGCGCTGACGGCCGGCCCCGTCGCCAGCTGGGTCACCGCGCCGGTCCCGGGCGCGGCCCCCCGGCGATCCCCGGCGCCGGCGGTCAGCC
>JAKABB010000101.1 GCA_021802045.1 bacterium | reverse complement strand
CCGGGGCCGGCTTCCAGGCGCCGTCCGAGGTCACCTTCGGGGGCCAGCCCGCGACCTCGGTGGTCGTGGTCGGCCCCACCGAGATCCAGGCGGTCAGCCCTCCCGGAGCCGGGAACCAGTACGTCCAGGTGGGCGACTGGATGGGCACCAGCCCTGACGGGCTGGCCGCCGTCTTCTCCTACCCGGTGAGCCAGCCCCCCGGCGCCCTGGTGCCGCTGACCCCGGCCCGGATCTGCGACACCCGCCCCGGGAACCCGTCCGGGCTCACGGGCGCGGCGGACCAGTGCCTCGGGCACACCCTTGTCGCCGGCTCCCCCCTCGACGTCCAGGTGTCGGGTGTTGGCGGCGTGCCCACCAGCGGGGTGACCGCGGCGGTGCTCAACGTCACCGTGACCGACACTGCGGCCGCGGGCTTCCTCACGGTGTACCCCGCCGGGGCCCCGGCTCCCGGGACCTCCAACATCAACTTCTCGGCCGGGCAGACCGTCGCCAACCAGGTGCAGGTCGGACTGGGCCAGGGCGGACAGGTCGCGGTCGTGGCCAGCGCCGCGGCGGACGTGGTGGTTGACGTGGACGGCTACTTCGCCTCCCCGGTGCCCACCGGTGCGGGTCTGCTCCAGCCCCTCCCCCCGGCCCGGATTTGCGACACCCGCCCCGGCAACCCCTCGGACCTCAGCGGCGGCGCCGCCCAGTGCGGCGGCAAGACCCTGGCGGCGGGTGACACCCTTCAGGTGCAGGTGGCGGGGCTGGGCGGGGTACCCACCGGCGCTGAGGCGGTGATGCTGAACGTCACGGCGACGGACACCACCCGGGCCGGCTTCCTCACAGTCTTCCCGGGCGGGCCGCGGCCGACCGCCTCCAGCCTCAACTGGGGGGTCGGCGCAACGGTGCCCAACCTGGTCCTGGCCCCGCTGAGCGACGCGGGCACGGTCAGCGTCTACAACGCACTGGGCTCCACCGACGTGGTGATCGACGTCCTGGGCTACTACGCCCCCTCGGCCACCGGGGGCAGCCAGTTCACCGCCGCCCCCTCCCCGGTCCGGATCTGCGACACTCGCCCCGGCCAACCCCAGAACCCCTGCACCGGGCAGACCCTGGGGCCCGGGGGGTCCCTCCCGATCCCGGTTGCCGGGGAGGACGGGGTCCCGGTGACGGCCGTGGCGATGGTGGTCAACGTAGCGGTCACCGACACCACCGCGGCCAGCTACCTCTCCGCGTTCCCGTCCGGGACGCCGACCGTCACCTCCAACCTCAACTGGGCTTCGGGACAGACGGTGTCCAACTTAGTGCTGGCCACCCTGAGCACGACCGGCGGGTTCACCGTCTACAACTGCTCAGGAGCTGCGGACGTGGTGGTGGACGTGCTCGGCTGGTACAGCTGATCCTGCCCCCCTCTTCATCGGATTGAGGGCGGTGCCCCTGTCCGAGAGGGGACGCGGACTTGGCCCCGGTCGTCACCCGGCCGCACGGCTGGGAGACCCCGGGAGGAATCTCGTTACGGCATGGTGACCCGGACCCCCTTGGCCCACGCGGCCGAGTCCCGTACCGTGGCTCACGGTAGCCACCGCTGCCACCCTCCGGCCGGGACCCGGCCGGAGCTCCGGATCGGCGACCCATACCCAAGTCACACCATGCACCCTCCAACCTCTCCCGGCCGCCGCCCGGGCGCTCGGGCGGTCCTGCTGCCCCTGGCGCTTTCCGCCGCCGCCCTGCTGGCCCCACTGGCCGGGGCGCCTTCCGCCTCATCGCAGCATTTCTCGCCGCCGGCCGTGGCCGCCCTCACTTCCCAGTCGGCCCCCGGGGTGGCCGCCGGCCCGGTCCCCTGTCTGGACCTGCCGATAAGCAGCGCCCTGATCACCCCCGGCAGCTGCTGGCAGGTGGGGCCGACCACCATCGTGATCGCTGGCATATCCCCATCCAGCCCCGGCAGCGGCGCCGTCGCGGTGGTCTCCGGCCAGGCCCAGAGCCTGGAGTTGGTCCCGAAGTCGGGTCCTGTGTCCATCGTGGCGGCGGACGGTGAGGCCGCCTGCACGGTGGCTAGTGGCCGGTACCGACTGCTCGACCTCGCCGACGGGCGGCTGGGCAGGGCCGCAGCCATCAGCTGCCGGCAGCTGCCCTCTCCCTCCGGCGCCGCCGGCATCTCGACCGGTCTGAACTCGGCCCCCGGGGCAGCCGGCCCCGCCGGCCCCGCCGGCCCCGCCCCGGGCCCGCCAGTCAGTCTTACCTCCTACTCCACCAGCAGCTCAGCGGCAGTGCCGCCGTCCGCGTCCCCCTCCTACTACGAGTACTACTCCTACCTGGCGAGCTGCGGCTCCGGGTCCACCACCAACTGCCCCATCTACGTCCAGGGGCAGGACACGTACTCGCCATCCCCCGCCGGGCTGGTGGTCCTGGACTTCGGCGCCCCCTGCTACGTGGTCAACGCCCAGAACGTCTACGGAACCCAGATGTTCGGCGGGGGGGTCTGTGTTCCCGATAGCCAGATTGCAGGGCTTGTCGGGGAGTGGATCTCGGGATACGAGTCCGATCACGGCCCGGGCACCCCGAGCCTCACCCTGGGGGTAGGGACCAGCAACAGCCTCACTGGCGTGGACCCCGGCTATACCCTGACCGACGCCCAGCTGCAGGTGACCGGGCAAGACTGGTACCAGCAAGTGGTGGCGGCGACCAACACCTCCCAGCTGGCGGCGCCCGTAGCCCTTTGGGGCGCCAACGACATGGAGCAGTCGAGCGACGGTAACTGGTACGGGGGCACTGCGACGGTCGGCTGGGTCCAGGCCTACGCCTCGGCCTCGCCGGCCCGGTACACCTGCTCTCTGACCCAGCCAGGCTTCCTCGCCGACTACGGGGACGACGTTCTGGGGGCCAGCAGCAGCGCCGACGGTTGGACCGTCTCCCAGGTCTACCAGGTGGCCTGGGGGATCCCAGTGGCCTGTGCCCTGCCCGAGATCTACGTTCCACAGAACGCCACCGAGTGGCAGGCGCTGAGCCAGTGGGGTGTCCAGAACGCGCCCTCCACCGGCGCCATCACCTTCACAGGGGTCATGACCACCACCGAGTCCGGGTACAACACCCCGACTGAGGGCTGGGACCAGCTGGCCCAGGCGACCGGCCAGTCCCCCCCCACCCTCACCAACATCGGCTGGTCCCTCCAGGGCCAGCCTCCGCAGGTCGCCCTGGTCACCCCGAGTCAGGGGCCGGCCGCAGGGGGCACTTCGGTCACGATCACCGGGTCCAACTTCCTCGGCACCCAGCAGGTGTTCTTCGGTGGCAGCCCGGCGGCCTCCTTCACCGTGGTCTCGGCCACCGAGGTCACGGCCACGGCTCCGCCGGGCACCCCCGGGTTCGTGGACGTGTCGGTGGAGACCGCGCTCGGCGCCAGCTCTGCTCAGGGGACTGACGGGTTCGTCTACCTCGCCGCCGCCGCCTACCATCCCCTGCAGCCGGCGCGGATCGAGGACACCCGCCCAGGCTCCGGGCTCCCGGGCAGCAGTGCGGCGCCGGGCCCGGGCGGCGTCCTCGACGTGCAGGTGGCGGGGGCTGGCGGGGTGCCCCAGACCGGGGCCACCGCGGTCCTCGTGAATCTCACCGTCGTCGGGCCCACTGCCCCGGGGTACGTGGTGGCCTACCCGGCAGGGGTGGCGACACCCCTGGCCTCGACGGTGGACTTCCAGGCGGGTGACACCAAGGCCAACTTGGCGGTGGTCACGCTGGGGCGCGGAGGGCAGTTCTCGGTCTACAACTGCGCGGGCACAACCCAGGTGGTGGTCGACGTGGAGGGGTGGTACGGCCCGGCCAGCTCCGGCGGCGAGTTGTTCAACCCGGTCGCCCCGCAGCGGATCGCCGACACCCGGCCGGGGAGCGGCCACCCGTACGCTGGCCAGACGCTGAGCCCGGGAGGTGCGCTCACCGTGCAGGTGGCGGGCGTGGGCGGGATCCCCGCCACGGGGGCCGACGCAGTAGTGATGAACGTGACCGCGGCCGACGCCACCGCCCCCAGCTTCCTCACCCTGTACCCAGCCGGGGCGGCCCGGCCGCTCGCCTCCAACCTCAACTTCACCGCTGGCCAGACCGTGGCCAACCAGGTGGTCATGCCCTTGGGGACGGGCGGGGCGGTCACGGTCTACAACGCCCAGGGTTCGGTGGACGTCATCGTCGACGTGGCTGGCTGGTACGGCGCCGGGGGCCTTGCCTTCCACCCGCTGGGGCCGGCGCGGGCGGTGGACACCCGCCCGGGCAGCGGGGAGCCCTATGCGGGGCAGACGCTGCAACCGGGCAAGTCGCTCACGGTCCAGTTGGCGGGGCTGGCGGGGTTGCCCACCTCGGGGATCTCGGGCCTGGCCGTGAACGTCACGGTGACCGACACGGGGGCGACCGGAGACCTCCAGGTGGGGCCCGGGGGCCAGCCGCTTCCTGACACCTCGGAGGTCAATTGGGCCCCGGGTGAGACCACCGAGAACCTCGTGATCCTGGAGGCCGGGAGCTCGGGGAGCCTCACCTTCTACGACGGATCGTCGGGCACAGTGGACCTGGTGGTCGACGTGTACGGCTGGTACGGCTGAGCCACCCGGGGCCGCCGCCCCGGGATCCGGGCCGGGCGAACTGGGTTCGACCGTGCTCAGCCTATCCCTGCCCGGGACGGGAGGGCAGACCGTGTGCCGGGCTCCCGCTAGGGGGCTGGTCCTTGGGGGTGCGCGGCTCGAGGTGCTCTGGGCGGGCGGCGCACGATCTTCGCGGAGGCGGTCCGGCAAGCCGAGTTGACCACGCTCTGCATGCCCACTCGCGGACACTTGGACGAGTCTGTGGAAGCCATGTCACCGCTTTCTCGACCGGGCGCGGGTGACCAGGTGTGATCCATGCCGAAGGTCCCCACCGTCAAGGTTCGGTGGCAGTACCCGGACAGTGACAGGGGCGGGGCGGGGCGGTCCGGACGGGCTTGAAGGCCGACCATGGCGACCTGACGCTCATCCACCACCGCGATCGCCAGCATGACCGGGGTGGGTGGCCGCGGCCCGCGGAGCCAGACTTGATGGGGCCGGCGGAAGTCGTCGGTCGACGCCGGTCCACAGCGGTGGGTATGAACCAGGTGCGGGCGCACTCGGTGGGCGACGGGGGACCATCGCTGGTTCACCACCGCGCTTCTCACACTCACCCTTCTTAACCTGAAGGCCTGCTACAAACTGGGCCGCCGCGGCGCTCTGAACCGGGTCACCCCGAGCCAACCGGTTAAACTTCGCCTTCGAGGTGACCACCAAGGTTCTGCGTGCCAGCTACCGGGACTGCCGGGGCCCGACCTCTTCCGCGGGGGCGGATCCGCCCAGGGCAGGGAGATCACCTGGGAGGTCGGTTTGCTAGCCCACCGGCCCCCGGCGCGGGGCCGCCTTTTAAAGTCGGCCTCGCGGCTCGCGGCGGGGACTCCGCTCCCCGTGCAGGTCGCGCTCATGGGTGGCGGTGGTCGTGATCGGACCAAGTCGCCAGCAGGCTGGGGCGGGCGTCGAATAGGGTTCCGGCTTGGTACCCGGCCAGCCATCTCCGCGTCCGCCCAGGCGTCCGCATGCGCTGAACCTTGAGCCAGGTCGCCCTCCGAGCGGAGGTGGCCGAGCTCGTCGCCTACCTGGCTCGATCCGAAGGTGGGGCCGACGGCGTCTGGGTCCTGGACCTAACCGCCAGCAGTCCCTGGGTGGCTCGCACCCTCCGGCAGCGGGGGCTGCGCGTCACTCGGTCCTCGGCCCGAGATGCCTCGTCCTCGGTGGCGGTCGCCGATCCAGCAGGTTTGGAACGGATAGCCGGAGCGTCGCAGGAGCGGGCCAACGCGGCATCCAGTCTTCTCGAGCGCTGCTCCTGGCTGCTCGTGATCGAATCGCCCGCCGACGGGGAGGGGAGGGGTGGCCGTGCGAGCGAGGGCGGTCAGGGGCTCAGTCCAGCCCCGATTCAGGTCGGCCGGTTCGAGCTGGCCGAGACTCTCCACTTCGCCGTCGCCGTCTCGCCCTCCGCGCGGACAATCCCGCTTGAGGCGGCGGCGGGTCCCGAGGGTTCGACAGCCGCGGTCCCGCAGCCGTCCCGGCTTTCGGTCCAGGTGTGGGCTGCGTCCGCCCGAAACGGCGTATCGGTCGAGGGGCTGTTGTTCTCCCTGGGGCGGTCAGGAGCCCCCGGGCGGGTGGTAATCTCACGCACGTCCCGTGCCGAGGCCGCACCCCGGCCCGGCTCCCCGATCAACGGGGAGGACCTGGCCGTGGCGGACTTGCTCGACGAGGTGGCGGCATTGCGGGAAGAACTGGATCGTGGCATGTACCGCGTCGCGCGCAAGGGGCGTGATCTGCTGGCCCACGTGCCTTACGGCCTGCCAGCCGCCAAAGTGGCCCTCAGGGCGGCCATCCGAACCCGCCAGTTCATGCGCTCGCGCTGGTCCTTGGGGGCCGTCCGGCCCCCGGTGGAGCTGGATCCCAGTGGCACCGCCTATCCGGCGCGGGACAGGTGGTTGGACCTTGCGACTCCCGAGGTGAGCATCGTGATCCTCAACTGGAACCGAGGGCACCTCGCCCTGGCGGCGCTCCAGCACGTGTGGCGCAATACCACCGGCGCACCCTACGAGGTCCTGATGGTGGACAACGGCAGCGTCCCGGGTGACCTCCGCCTCGCCCGCCGGGAGCGCCAGCACTACCGGGAGGTCCGGATCGGGGTCAACCGCTACTTCGGCGAGGGCAACAACATCGGGGCCGAGGAGGCGCGAGGCCGCTGGCTGATCTTCCTCAACAACGATGCTCTACCGCAGCCGGGCTGGCTGGAGCCCCTGCTCTCCGCGATGCGCGATCCCACTGTCGGCGCCGCGGGAGCGCGCCTGCTCTTCCCGGACGGCCGCATCCAGGAGACGGGCGCCTTGATTCAGCCCGACGGCACCCCCATCCAACTCGAGAAGGGGATGCCCTTCGAGCAGGGGACCAGAGAGCCCCTGCGCCAGGTCGACTACTGCTCCGCCGCCGCACTGTGCCTGAGCCGAGAGGACTTCCTCAGACTCGGGGGCTTCGACCTCACCTGGGAGCCCGCCTACTACGAGGACGTCGACCTGTGCTTGAAGCTGCGTCTGGCCGGCAAGAAGGTGGTGTGCGCCACGGAGTCGCATGTGGTCCACCTGGAGCACGCCACCACCTCCAGCGCGAGCGCAAGCCTCGACCTTCGCGGGCAACCCGAGTTCAACAGGCCCAAATTCGTGGAGCGCTGGGGGCCGGTACTGGCCCGAGCCGGTCCCGGTGCCCCGCTGGCTCGGCGGCCCGTGGCCGAAGCCCCTGGGCAGGCCCTTCAGCTGCCGATGGCGGCCAGGGGCCGCGAGTTCAAGGTCGGCATCTACACCCCCTATCAGATGGTCCCCGGGGGCGGTGAGAGGTACCTCTTGATGCTCGCCGCCAGCCTGGCGGGATCGGGCGCCTGCACCCTGCTCTTCCCCGACCGCTACAGCCGCCTCCGGATCCGCCAGGTGGCGCAGGACCTGGGGGTGCCGATCCCCGACCACCTGACTACCAGCGTGTGGGACCGGCGGCGCGCATCCTGGGACTTCGACTTCTTCGTTGCCCTGGGCAATGAGGTGACCCCGCCGGTGCCGGGCGTGGGGCGGACCAACATCTTCGTGTGCCAGTTCCCGTTCCCGGCCCCAAGGCGGATCCTCAAGAGCCGGGCCGGAGCGGACCGGACCTATCAGCACACCTTGGTCTACTCGGAGTTCAGCGCCGGTGCCTACTCCGCCGCCCGGTCGGCGCTGGGACTTGGCCCGCGGCGGCCCACGGTGGTGCATCCTCCCTGCGGGTCGGCGACGGCCGGCCCGAGGGCGATCTCGGGGGACCTGATCCGCATCGTCACCGTGGGCCGGTTCTTCCGAGGCGGCCACGAGAAGCGCCACGACGTGATGATCCGGGCGTTTCGAGAGCTGGTCAGCTCGGGGGCTGGCCCCAAGGGGATGGAGCTGCACCTGGTGGGCACTGCGATGCAGCAGTGGGGCAGCCGCGCCTACCTGCGGGGACTGGAGGGGCTGGCACGAGGCCTGCCGGTGACATTCCATGTCAACGCCCCTGGGGCGGTGGTCGCGGGCCTACTGGAGACCAGCCACGTGTACTGGCACTGCGCCGGGTTCGAGGTGGACGTGACCCGCCACCCCGAGCGGCTGGAGCACTTCGGCATCTCCATAGTGGAGGCGATGGCGCGCGGCTGCGTCCCGATAGCGTACGACGCTGGCGGCCCTCGGGAGATCATCAGAGACGGACTCGACGGGCGTCTCTACCGCACCTTCGATGAGCTGGTGGAGTGCACCGCCAGCCTCGCGGAGCAGGTGGTCTCCGGTGACGCACAATACGAGCAGTTGCGGGCCCGCGCGGCCGAGCGGGCTCTGGACTTCAGCGACGCCCGGTTCGTGGAGCGCGTGCTGAGCATCCTGAATGGAAACAGCTCCTCTTAACACGCCACGCCGGGGTCGTCTCCATCCCGGTCTGGGGTGGTGGCCCTGGGTTGTCGTGCCCGCTGTCTACGCCGCCCTCGCGGGTCTCGCCTTCTACCCCGTTCCCCCGCTTGCGGAACATCGGCTTCTCACATGCGCTTGCGCGGACTCCATCAACCAGACCTGGTTTCTGGGCTGGACAGCCCACGCCCTGAGCGCGGGGGTCAATCCCTTGTTGACCACGTCGATGTACTTCCCGTCGGGGATAAACGTGCTCAGCAACGTGTCAATGATGGCCCTGGGTTTGCTCTTCGCTCCGGTCTCCCTCACGGTAGGCCCGGTGGCGGCCTTCAACCTGGCGATGCGGCTGGCCTTCGCGCTGTCGGGTACGTCGATGTTCTTGGTGTTGCGCTGGTGGCGCTTCTCCTGGATCCCCGCCGCGCTCGCCGGCTTGATCTACGCGTTCTCCCCCTTCATGATCGGTCAGGGCACAGGACATCTCCACATGACCTTCGCCCCCATCCCGCCCCTGATCGTCTTTTTCCTGGAGCGAGGACTTACCGGGAGGTGGTCCCCGCGCCGTTCCGGCCTGCTGCTGGGGGCGCTGGCGGTGATCGAGTTCTTCATCTCGGTAGAAGTCGTGACCACCCTGATA
>JAKABB010000100.1 GCA_021802045.1 bacterium | reverse complement strand
CAGAGGTTCTTCTCACCAACGAATCCCCACAACAATCGGGACACCTCCTGGGTCCTCGCGCCAGGAGGGATGGCGACCCGCAACCCCCCGGGCCGTCGGCCGTTGCGGCCCGGACTGATGACTCAGGTTTCCACCGGCCGGAACAGTTCCACGGCGCCCACCACCTTGTCGCCTCGGCGCACGGGAATGGCGTCCACGGCCACCGTCACGGGATGCCCCTGGCGGTGGCGCAAGACGATGATGGCCTGGCGGCGCCGGCCGTCCGCCATGGCATGGACGAGGGGGCAGGCGCCGGAGCAGAGGGCCGCGCCGTCCTGGTCCTTGTGATGGAGCACGCCCGACATGCAGCGCCGCCCCACGACCTCCTGCGCCGATAGGCCGGTGATCGCCTCGGCGGCCGAGTTCCAGCGGAGGATCGTGCGCCGCAGGTCGACGTAGTACGCACCGACGGGGGCCTCGTCAAAAAACACGTCGTGGTACGGCGCCACCGGTCCATCCGCCAGGGTCCCGGTCGCCGGGTACCGCGCCGCGGCCGCGTCATTCGCCTGGGTTGCCGCTCTGGGGGGACTGATCTGCACGGAACTGGCGGTAACCGGGTGCGGCGCCGGCGCCCCGAGCAGGAAGCCTTGGCCAAGCCGCACGCCCATCTCGCGCAGGGTCGCGAGCTGCGCCGTCGTCTCTATCCCCTCCGCGACAACTTCGATCCCCAGGTCCGCCGCCAGGCGCACCACTGACTCCACTGCGGTGCGGTGGCGGGAATGAACGTCCACTCCGGCGGTGATCGAGCGATCGATCTTGATGATGTTCGGCTGGACGGCGAGGAGGGTCGTCAGGTTCGATCGGCCGGCGCCATAGTCGTCGAGAGCGAGCATGTATCCCTGACGCTTCCAGCGTTGAAGTGTCTCCAGCACCACAGGGTCACCTACGACGTCGCGCTCTTCCGATACTTCGACGACGACTTGTTCCGCCCCAAGGCCCGCCAACCCCGCGTCGAGTGGGAGGTCCAGGTGGCGAATGTCGACATTCAGAAAGAGCCGTTGCCCGGCGGGCAGGCGGCGGCCCGTGGTCAGCGCCAGGAGCCGGCAGGTGGCCTCCAGTTCCTCCGCCCTGCCCAAGTCATCAGCCTCGTGCATGATGCCGGCGGGTTCAGCCCACCGAGATCCGGCCGCCCCCCGAACCAGCGCTTCGTGTCCGACGATCCGACCGTCGTCTATGCCGACGATGGGTTGCAATGCCATCCACAGCGCAGCCATGTTCAAACGGTCGTTGCTCCCCATCAGGCGCCCTCGCTCCCTTCCGGCCCGCAGCGCGGACCCGCCGGATTGCATGTGAGGGAAGGACCGGATGCCGCATCAGGGCAACAACGCAGCCAGCGGTGTCCGCGCACACGGGCACGCTGGAACGCGCGGGCAAGGGTATCCATACCGATCTGGTTCGACACGTTTCGGCATGGTCCTCGCCCCACCCGACCCGGACACCGCCGTGGTCCGCGAGAGCCTCCGAGGTGGGGGTACCGCTAAGGAAGCTGGCACGAACTGACAGGTAGCGAAGGCGCGGGCTCCTACGAGGTCTCCTCGCCGAAGGCCAGCGCCGCACCGGTCATCAGACAGGGAATGGCGCATTCCCTGGCTGATGACCCATGGTGCGGCGGTAGCCACCTCGCCGGCACGGTAGGGGGCAGGGACATGGCGCGCGACCTGGGCCTGGACGCGGTTGTCGATCACTTCACCCTGGTCGGCGACGAGCGCGACCAACTGCGCAACAAGGCGGGGGCGACCCGACTCGGTTTCGCCCTGAGTCTGAAGTTCCTCCTGTGGCGCGGCCGCTTCCCCCGCGGCCGCTACGAGCTGGCCGACGACGCCGTGGAGCACGTCGCCCGCCAGGTGGGCGTGGCGGGCGACGTGCTCGGATCCTACGACATGACGAGTCGGACGGCCCAGCGCCACCGTGGCGAGATCCGGCGCTACACGGGCTTTCGGGAGTGCAGCGTGGCCGACGCTGAGCAACTGGCCTTCTGGCTCGCCGGTCACGTGGCCGACGCCGAGCGCCGCGAGGACCGGGTCCGAGAGGGGCTGCTTGCTCGGTGCCGGAGTGAACGCATCGAACCGCCGAGCGCGGATCGCGTCGCCGAGCTCGTGCGATCCGCGCTGCGCCAGGCGGAGCAGACGCTGGTGACGAGGGTCGCGGCACGCCTCGACCCCGGGACCAGCGCCCGGCTGGAGGCCCTCGTCGCCGAGGGCGACGAGCCTGACGGTGATCATCCCGACGTGCTGACCACGATCAAGACCGGCCCCGGCAACGTCAGCCTCGACTCCCTGCTGGCGGAGCTGAACAAGCGCGCCGCAATCCGCGCCGTCGGGCTGCCGGCGAGCCTGTTCACCGACGTGGCGGCCCCGGCGGTCGCCAGCTGGCGGGCCCGGGCCTCTGTCGAGGCGCCGAGCCACCTGCGCGAACACCCCCAGCCCACCAGGCTGGTGCTGCTGTCGGCGCTGCTGTGCGAGCGCGAGCGCGAGATCACCGACGCCCTGGTGGAGTTGCTCATCTCCACGGTGCATCGCATCGACGCCAGGGCCGAGAAGAAGGTGGTCAAGGAGTTCGTCAAGGACTTCCGCCAGGTCGCGGGCAAGGACGCCATGCTCCGCCACATCGCCGCGGCCGCCCTGGAGGCACCCGACGAGACGGTGCGCCAAGTCATCTACCCCGTTGTCGGTGGGGAGACGACGCTGCGGGACTTGGTGGCCGAGTACCGGGCCGGCGGCACCGAGTATCAGCGCCACAAGCGGCGGGTGTTCCAGTCCTCTTACACTAATCACTACCGCCGGGGCCTCATCAAGCTCTTGGGCGCGCTGGAGTTCCGGTCCAACAACACCGCTCACCGGCCGGTGATCGAAGCCCTCGACCTCATCGTGCGCCACGCCGGCGAAAGCGCCCAGTTCTATCCGCCGGGGGAAACCGTGGTGCTTGACGGCGTGGTGCGCCCTGACTGGGAGGACCTCCTGATGGAGATCGACTCCCGTGGCCGGAAGCGGATCGTGCGGACGGTCTACGAGGCGTGCGTGCTCCAGGCGCTGCGCGATCGCCTGCGCTGCAAGGAGATCTGCGTGGGCGGCGCCCATGAGTGGCGCAACCCCGACGAGGACCTGCCAGCCGACTTCGAGACCAACCGAGCCGAGCACTACGAGATGCTCCACAAGCCCGTCGACGCCGGCGCCTTCGTCGCCAGGCTGCGGGAGGAACTGCGAGGCCAGCTGACCGCCCTCAACGAGGAACTGCCCGGCCTGGACTGGCTGGAGATCAGCGACCGCAAGAGCGGGGCCGTCCAGCTCACAGCGCTGACGGCGCAACCCGAGCCGGCCAACCTGCGCCGGCTCAAGAAGGCGGTCCAGGTCCGATGGGGGACCGTGCCCCTCATCGACATGCTCAAGGAGGCCGCGTTACGCACCGGGATGCTGGCCCAGTTCGCCCCGGTCGGCACCCGGGAGACGATCGAGCGCGACGCCCTGTGGGAGCGACTTCTTTTGGTGGCCTACGCCTACGGGACGAACACCGGCATCGGGGCGGTGGCCCAAGGCGACCATGGCCACAGCGAGAGCGACCTCCGCTACGTAGCCCTGCGGTACTTCACCCTCGAAGGCGCTCGCGCCGTCGCCGTCGCACTGGCCAACGCCACCTTCACGGCCCGCCAGATCGGCATCTGGGGCGAGAGCACCACCACCGTGGCATCCGACTCCACCCATTTCCGCTCCTACGACCAGAACCTGTTCACCGAGTGGCACTCCCGCTATGGCGGGCGGGGCGTGCTCATCTACTGGCACGTCGAGCGCAAGTCGATGGTCGTGCACTCCCAGCTCCTCAGCTGCACCGCCTCCGAGGTGGCGGCCATGGTCGAAGGCGCCGTCCGCCACGGCACATCGATGCAGCTCGAAGGCAACTACGTCGACTCGCACGGCCAGTCCGAGATCGGCTTCGCCATTACCTCGCTGCTGGACTTCGACCTGCTGCCGCGCATCAAGCGGATCAACAAGATCAAGCTCTACGGCCCCGACCAGGAGGCATTCCCCCGGCTGGCGCAGGCGATGACCCGGGCCATCCGGTGGGACCAGATCGAGCAGAACTATGACCAGATGATCAAGTTCGCCACCGCCATCCGGGTGGGGACGGCCTCGGCCGAAGCCATCCTGCGCCGCTTCACCCGCAACGCCGCCCACCCCGTCTACCGGGCCATGCTGGAACTGGGCCGGGCCCAGCGGACCATCTTCGTGTGCCGGTACCTGCGGGACCGCGACCTGCAGCGTGAGATCGAGGAGGGCCTCAACGTCGTCGAGTCCTGGAACCGGGTCAACGCGGTCATCTTCTTCGGCAAGAGCGGCGAGTTCGCCACCAACCGCCGCGACCAGCAGGAGCTCGGCATGGTCGCCCTCCACATCCTCCAGGCCGCCATCGTCTACGTGAACACCCTCATGGTCCAAGAGGTTCTCGCCCTGCCCGAGTGGGAGGGTGTGCTGACGGACGACGACCGGCGTGGGCTGACGCCGCTGTTCTGGAGCCACATCCTGCCGTACGGGGAGGTGAGTCTGAACATGGCCCGACGGCTGGCCCTGAGCGCCCCCGCGGCGCCGGCCTTCGGCGAGGAGACCTCGTAGGAGCCCACGCCTTCGCTACTTGTCGGTTGGTGCCAGCTTCCTTAGCGGCACCCCAACGCCCTGCGCCTCAACGGTTTATGCCGTCATCCAGAGGGAGTCTGTGACCGGGCGCGACGGGCGCGGCGCGGCCCGTCACAGCGAGGCCGAAAAACAGCGTCATCAACACAGAGCCGCAACGGATTCGCTGTGTCACACCCGCAGGGGCCCGCCGCCCTTGGTCACCCCCTTCCGCGCCTCCCGGGAAGCGGCCCGCCGAGACCGCGCTCGAAGCCTCGGAGGGCTGGCGCGCAGGGGAGGGGCGCGATACGATAAGCGCGCCGGCGTACTACGGCTCGGGAGGCGTCGCGGTTGGGAAGCAAGAGCGTCCGGCTTGGGGCGGATCTCGAACGCGACCTGCACTCGGCCGCCAATCTTCTGGGGGTCCCGGAGTCGGAATTGATTCGGCAGGCGGTCGCGGAGCGGTGCCGACAGGTCCTGGGGGATCGGCTGGACGTGCGGCTGGCTGGTTACGTCGGCGTCGTGTCCAGAGGGGGGGGGCGCGCACAGGAGACGGGCCAGGCATTTCGGAAGGTGTTGCGGCAACGGCGGTGGTCCCGACCATGACACTCTGCGACGCGGGGCCCCTGGTCGCGCTGGCGGATCGGGACGAGCCGACGCACGCGGCCTGCGCGGCTGCACTGGCCCACCTCTCTGCCCCACTGTTGACGACGTGGGCTGCGTTCACCGAAGCGATGTATCTCGTCGGGGACGGCGCGGAGTGGACGGGCCAAGATGCGTTATGGGCCCTGGTTGAGCGAGGAGACCTGCAGATCGCCGCTCCCGTTGCCGAGGACGTGCGCCGCCTTCGCGACCTCATGGCCAAGTACCGGGACCTGCCCATGGACTTGGCCGACGCCACCCTGATCGTGGCCGCCGAGAAACACCGCCTGCGTCGGATATTCACGCTCGACGGGCACTTCCGGGTCTACCAGCTGTCAGATGGCGCGCATCTCGATGTTGTGCCCTAACCGATCGCCCGGCGCCCAGCGCACGTCTGCTGCCGACCCGCCATGGCTTCTCGAAGAGCGTGGTCAGTGGCTCTGCGCACAGACAACCCGGTCGGTAGCACTGGATACGCTGGCGGCACACCGGGCCCGGTGGCAGCCGACGGCGCGAACGGGGTCGAGCTGCGGCGGTGCGCGGGGCTGTGCGCGACGATGCAGGGCCCGATCGAGGCATCGGGGGGTTGCCGTTTGGATCGTGGCGCCAACCGACAAGTAGGCCCCCACGACGCCAGCCGTGGCGCGACAGCAGTGCGGATTTCGGTGATGTCGGCCACCTGTTTCGGTCGCAAGCGGCCACCCCTCCCCGCTCCCCCCCGGTGATGCCCTTGTCCTCTGTCCCAAGGGCTCCGGTCCGGCCGGCCGCTCCGAAATGGGTGGCCGGCGAAAACCGAAACGGGTGGCCGACTGGGTCCGAAGCAGGCAACAGCAGCGCACCGGGGGCCTCAGCCGCCGGGCAGGTCGCCCCCATGGGCACCCCAGGAGCCGTCTGGCATCGCCACCTACCGGGTGCGTGTCGCCTCGTGCGTGGCGGGAGGGGCCTCCGCCGCGTCCAGGGCGGCCACCACGGCCTCCACCACCAAACGGGACACCGGCACACGCCCCGCCTCAAACGCCGCACGCGCCCGTCGGTCACGCCCGCGCCGCCTGCAGCGGGACCCTACTGGCCGGTTGGTGCCACGATCCCTAACGCCCCCCCCTACGGCGTCGTCCGCCGCCCACGGGAGAGGTATGGGCGGAGCAGCCGCCCGTCGTAGCGGGCGCGCAGGGTCTCGGGCGGGACGCCGGCGCGGAGGTCGGCATCGAGGGCGGCGCGGTCGCGGGACTTGGGCCCGGCGGCCCCGCCCGCCGGAGCGGGCACTGGGGGGGCGGGGGCCGCGGGATGCCCCTGTCCCCCCGCCTCCGGTTCCCAGCCCAGCAGCGCCCGGCCGCGCCGGGACGCATCGGCGTATGCCTCCTGCACGGCGTCCGCCAGCGGCCGGCTGCCGCGCCAGAAGGGGAGGTTGCCCAGCCGCCGCACGAGGGCCGGCCCGACCGACACGGAGGCCTCGGCCGGGACGGGCAGCGGCCCCGGGGCCCCGTTCCAGAACACGGTGGGGTCGCAGGGCAACGGCTCCGGGGCGGCGGGGACGCTCTGGGCCGCCGGCTCAGCTGCGGCGCCGGAGAGCAGCTGGGCTAGGCCGGCGCGGTCCAGGCCGCGGAGCAGGAAGAGCAGGAAGGGGTCGCGGTCGAACTCCTCGCCGATCAGGTAGTAGACGGCGGCGACGTGCTTGCAGGGGTTGGACCAGTCCGGGCAGCTGCACTCGGTGCGCAGGTCCCCCGGCCGCTCCGGGAACAGCGAAACCCCCGCGGCGGAGAAGGCCTCCTCGATGTCCTGGGGCATCTGCCCGGCGAGGAGGGCGGCGGCGAAGGCCGCTCGCCCGGCGATGGCCTCCCCCACCCGGCGCCAGGCGGCCGGGTCGAGCGCGGGCAGGCCGATGCCGACGCGGTAGGGCGCCGGCCGCGAGCCCTGCACCTGAGCCCGCACGGCGCCCGCCCCGATCTCGATGGACAGCACCTGGCCGTTGCGGGCGTAGGAGCGGCCCCGCGAGAGCCGCGCCCCGAGCTGGAAGCCCTCCAGGACGGCGATCCAGCGGCGGGCCCACCAGCTCTGGCCGAAGGCGCCGCGCCCCGTCTGCGCCCGGATCCCGCCCTTGGCCTCCCGCGGCCGCGACGGTGCGGGGTAGCCGCCGTACCAGCCCCCGCGGGACCCGCTCCGCCCTCCATGGCCCCGTCTCATCGCGATCGCAGCCTCCCTTTGGCAGCGGGGCAGCCTGGGCAGCGGGGCAGCCCAGACCGGGGCGCACCCCCCGCGTACGTCCCAGGCGCGGGGGCCGGCCGCAGGCGCCGGGGCGGCACCCGTGGGCCCGCCGCCGGAGTGCCCGGGCGGGCGCGATCAGTCTGCCACCGCCTCCGAGCGGAGGGCCAGCAGGTCGCGCAGCTCCGCCGTGGACAGCTCCGTGAGCCAGGTCTCGCCAGCGCCGACCACGCGTTCCGCCACCTCGTGCTTGGCTTCGATCATGGCGTCGATCTTCTCCTCCACCGTGCCGGCGCAGACGAACTTGTGCACCTGCACCGTCTGGCGCTGGCCGATGCGGAAGGCGCGGTCCGTGGCCTGGTTCTCCACGGCCGGGTTCCACCAGCGGTCGAAGTGAAAGACGCGGTTGGCCGCCGTCAGGTTGAGGCCGGTGCCTCCGGCCTTCAGCGAGAGGATGAAGAGCGGCGGCCCGGCTCCGGCGGCCTGGAATCGCTCGACCATGCGTTGCCGCTGCAGACGCGATACGCCGCCGTGCAGGAACAGGACCTCCCGGCCGAGGGCCTCCCGCAGGTGTGCCTGCAGGAGGGTGCCCATCTCCGTGAACTGGGTGAAGATCAGCGCCCGGTCTCCCTCCGCCAGGGCCTCCTCCAGCATCTCGGTCAGGCGGTCGAGCTTGCCCGAGCGGCCCGGGAGCGGCGAGCCGTCGCCCAGCAGGTGGGCGGGGTGGTTGCAGACCTGCTTGAGCTTGCTCAGCGCCGAGAGGATCGCCCCGCGCCGCGCGATGCCCTGGGCGTTCTGCAGCGCCTCCTCCAGGTCGGCGACCACCGCCCGGTAGAGCGAGGCCTGCTCCCGGGTCAGCGTGCAGAAGACCTTCATCTCGTTTTTGGGCGGCAGGTCGCGGATCACGGAGGGGTCGGTCTTCAGCCGGCGGAGCAGGAAGGGCCCGGTCAGGCGCTGGAGCTGGGCCGCCGCCGCGGGGTCCCGGGAGACCTGCACGGGGATGAGGAAGCGCCGGCGGAAGTCCGCCTGGGTGCCGAGCAGGCCGGGGTTCAAGAACTCCATGATCGACCACAGGTCGCCCACGCTGTTCTCCACCGGCGTTCCGGTGAGCGCGATGCGGTAGCCGGCCCGTAGGCCGCGGGCCGCCTGTGCCTGCTTGGTCTCCGCGTTCTTGACGTTCTGCGCCTCGTCCAGAACGACCCCGCGCCAGGGCACGCCGGCGACCGCCCCGGCATCGCGCTGCAGCAGGGCGTAGCTGGTCAGCACGAGCGCGTGCCGCGCCACCAACGCGGCGAAGGCCTCCCCGCGCTCCCGGCCGGCACCGTGGTGGATCAGGACCGGCAGGGCCGGCGTGAAGCGTTCCGCCTCCTTGCGCCAGTTCGCCAGGACCGAGGTCGGGCAGACCAGGAGCACGGGGCCCGCGCTGGCGGCCTCGCTCCAGTCGTGCTGCAGTAGCGCGAGGGTCTGCACGGTCTTGCCCAGGCCCATGTCATCGGCCAGGCAGGCCCCTAGGCCCAGGCGGGACAGGCCGTGGAGCCAGGCGTAGCCGCGGGCCTGATAGGGGCGCAGCGTCGCCTGCAGGCCCTCGGGCGGCGGCACGGCCGGGGAGGGTGCGCCGGCGTCCCCTTCCCCGGAACCCCCCCGCGCCGCCAGGTCCCCGAGGACCTCCGCGATCCAGCCCTCGGCGGTCCCGAGCTCGACCGGCAGCCCGCTGGCGGGGCCCGCCTCCATCCCCGCCGCCAGGCGGAGCGCGTCGCGCAGGGTGCCGCGGCGCAGCCCCCTGCCCTGCACCAGCGCCAGCGCCGCCCGGATCTGGTCGGCGTCGACCTGCACCCACTCGCCGCGCACCTGCACCAGCGGGGCCTTCAGGCGCGCCAGGAGCTCC
>JAKABB010000099.1 GCA_021802045.1 bacterium | reverse complement strand
TGGCGAGCCTCTGGGCCGTGGCTTCCACCGGAACGTCTACGCCTCTCCAGTCCGTCCGTACGGGGACTGGGGGCATGGACGTGAAGGCACGCCATCGCTCAGGATCGCTTAGCTGTTCTGAGACGCTTGCAGCATCCGCCACTGGAGCACTAGGCGAGGGATGTCGTGGGCAGGCACCGGTCGACCGTCGAGGCGGAGGGGCTGTCGCACCTGATCCCGGTGGTACCCGACGGGCATCGGCGCCGACGCTCGCGTGGTCACCCGAGACGTGCCCTTGGCCAGCACGATCTCCGCCGCCTGCAGCCAGGCGCGGTGCCGGCGTACACCGTGGCCCCTGCTCTTCACCGCGATGTAGAGATCGCGATAGGGGTCGGGGCCGTGGAGCGCCGCGAAGAAGCTGTCGGCTTGGTGTGGTGTGGTGTGGCAGCTCTCAAGCCACTCCAGGACGGAACGTACAGATGCTCACGTACGAGCCGGGCAACAGTACGACCATGGCCAGCCGTAGGGCGGTCCTGTCTGGCCATGTGTCCGGCGATGTGAGCGGCGAGGATTAGTGACATAGTTCGCTCTACTGCCCGGTCAATCCTTCGGGGCGACTGGGAGCCCCAGGTCTCAGCCCTGAGCTACCGGGAGGCTGATCACGGGTGTAGCCATGGCGAACCCCGCGGTCCGCAGGCTGTGCGGTGGTGACGCCGAGCCATGCCATTCGCGGGAGAGAAGGCGTGCGCGTTCTTGCCGCACCGGTGGGGGAATCGGGAGATCACGAGGCTGGCCTCAGCGCATCACCAGTCGAGGGCTCCGGCTAGTGGTCCTCTGCATTCGCGAGCCCCCTCGTGGAGCCGATCCCTCGGGCTCGACCCACGCCGAGCGTGGACACGTCGCCACCGGTCCCCGATCCGGCGGGTCCATGGCCTGGCGTTCGACAGGGTGTCCCCGGGCCGTCGGCTCGGAACGGTCCCGGGGCGCCGCGATGCCGATCGGCTCCTCGGCGCTGGGGACCGCCGGCTGCGCGACCTCCTCTATAGGGGTGGTGTCGAGGAGGACCGACCGCCGCGGCCGGGTCGGTAGATCTCCCGACTGGGTGGCAACGGGCCGTCTCGGCAACGCGGCCGGGCCCCATTTCCCGGGCGGCCCCAGGTGGGAGCCTGCGGGCACGTCCCCACGCCCTTCGACCCCCAGCGCGGTGCCGCGGCCGGGCTGGCCCTCGCGGACGCCGCCGCGCTCAACTGTCGGGGCCGGGCCACCCGCGCCACCGCCCGCGCGTGCCGGGCGGCGCTCCGGCACTTCCTCACCCTCGGCGCCGCGCACGGGGTGACCGATTGCTCGGCGGTGTCTCCCCTCATCCCCACCCAGCGGCTAAATCGCAGGCTGAGGCCGGTGTCTGCTTCATCGCGACCTCCTCCCCTGCCGTCGGCTGCGGTTCGACGAGTGGCGAGGGCGAACGGCGCCATCTCCCGGTCCAGGCTGGGGCGGGACGGGCGGCGGGGCGTGGCTTCGGGGACTGCCCGGTGGGGTGAAGGCCCGCGAACCGTGACATCGGTGCCGTGCACATATACTATCAGCGTTACCTAATACCGGAGGGGCGTCGGCGCCCGGGGGCCAGCGGCGCCACCCGGTCGAGCACGTCCGGAGGGTGAGATGGAGACGCTGATCCCGGAGGCTGAGGTGGTGAGGAGCGGGAGCTCTGTGGGGACCAGCGGGCCGCAGCTGCTGGCCGGCCGCCTCCGGCTGTCGATGATCCGTCTCGGCCGCCAGCTCCGTCGGCACGACCCGTCAGAGCTCACCATCACCCAGCTGTCGGCGCTGGCGAGCGTGGTGCGCGCGGGGCCCCTGGGCGTTGGCCAGTTGGCGGCGATCGAGGGTTTGCCCTCTCCGGCGGCGACACGCCTCGCGGACAAACTGGAAGAGGCCGGCCTCGTCGCCCGCACCGCGAACCCGGAGGACCGCCGGGGCGTGCTCGTCGCGGCGACCCCTCACGGCGTCGACCTGCTCGCCCGGCGCGAGCGGTCTGGCGCGGCCTGGCTCGCCGGGCGCCTGAGCGCGCTCAGTGCCTCCGACCGTCGCGCGCTCGAGCGGGCCGTGGAGGTGCTGGAATCCCTGGCGGCCGAGCGCCCGGACGATGAAGCGACAGGCACCACGACGACGACCAGGGTGAGGGGTTGAGAGCATGACGGTCGCAACACCCGCTCCCTCGCCGGTGGTGGGCCCTCGCTACAAGTGGGTCGTCCTCTCCAACACCACCATCGGGGTGCTGCTGGCGTCGCTCAACGCCACCAGCCTCATCATCGCCCTCCCGGTCATCTTCCGCGGCATCCGCCTGAACCCATTGGTCCCGTCCAACTTCCCCTACTTGCTGTGGATGATCATGGGCTACATGCTGGTGTCCGCCGCCGTCGTGGTGACGGTCGGTCGCATCGGCGACATCTTCGGCCGGGTGCGGATGTACACCCTCGGCTTCGCGTGGTTCACCGTTGGGGCCATCCTGCTGTCGGCGGTGTGGAGCACGGGCTCGACCGGGGCGCTGGAGCTGGTCATCCTGCGCATGGTCCAAGCCGTGGGCGGGGCCCTTCTCATGGCCAACTCCGCCGCCATCATCACCGACGCCTTCCCCGCCGGCGAGCTGGGGTTTGCGCTGGGGGCGAACATGGTCGCCGCCATCGTCGGGTCGTTCCTCGGGATCGTGACGGGCGGCCTGCTCTCAGAGCTGGGCTGGCGCTGGGTCTTCCTGGCCAATGTCCCGATCGGGGCGTTCGGGACGGTGTGGGCCTATCTCAAGCTGAAGGAGATCGGGGTCCGCCGTCGCGCCCGGATCGACTGGGCCGGCAACATCGCGTTCGCGGCCGGGCTGGCCATGGTCATGATCGGGGCCACCTACGGCATCCAGCCCTACGGCCATTCCCTGACCGGCTGGGGCAATCCATTCGTTCTGGGGATGATCCTCGGCGGACTGGCGGTGCTGATCGGGTTCGTTTTCATCGAGGTGAGGGTGGAAGCCCCGATGTTCCAGCTCTCGCTGTTCCGCATCCAGGCGTTCACCGCCGGCAACCTGGCGCAGTTCCTGGGGGCGATCGGACGGGGCGGCTTGCAGTTCATGCTGATGATCTGGTTCCAGGGCATCTGGCTGCCGCAACACGGCTACACCTTCGTCGTGACCCCCCTGTGGGCCGGCATCTACATGATCCCCTGGATGCTCGGCTTCGTGGTGGCCGGACCGGTGGCGGGCAAGTTGTCGGACCGCTACGGAGCCCGACTCTTCGCGACCGGGGGCATGCTGCTGTCGGCGGCGATGTACGCGGCGATGATGACCTTTCCGCCCGACTTCGCCTACGGCCCCTTCGCGGTGGTGATGTTCGTCTCGGGGATCGCGATGGGGCTGTTCGCCTCCCCCAACGCCGCGTCGATCATGAACTCGGTCCCCGCTCGCCACCGGGGGGCGGCCTCGGGGATGCGGGTGACCTTCTCCAGTGTGGGCATGCCCCTGTCGATGGGGTTGTTCTTCACCCTGCTGGTGGCGGGGCTCAATGCCAGGGTGCCTGCGGCCATGTACCGGGGCCTGGTCACCCACGGTGTCCCCGCCGCCAGAGCTCTGCAACTCGCCCACCTGCCGCCGCTCGGTTATGTCTTCGCTGCCTTCTTGGGCTTCAACCCCCTGAAGAGCCTGCTCGGACCGGCCGTGCTCTCCCATCTCCCCCCGGCCCAGTCCGCCGTCCTCACCGGCCGGTCCTTCTTCCCCCACCTCATCGGCCCTTCCTTCACCCACGGGCTGTCCCTTGTCCTCACCTTTGCCATCGCCATGAGCCTGGTGGCGGCAATCGCCTCATCGCTGCGGGGCGGCAAGTACATCCATGAGGACGAGGAGTCCAAGGCCCAGAAGGCCGGGCTCGCCGCGCAGACGGCGGGCAGCCCGGGCGGAGACGGCTGACGTGACGACGGTCGAGACGGTCGGAGGGCCCGGAGATCTCTTCGCCCCCGGGACCCCGATTCCAAGCAGCCAGGGTTGAACCAGGCGAGGCCATCGGCCTCGGGTACCCGCAGAGGAGGTGCGCGGAGATGGCCCCCATCCGCATCGTCGTCGGGATCGACGGCTCCCGCGCCAGCGAGCGTGCCCTCACCATGGCCATACGGCTTGCGGGTCGGGAGCGCGGGCACGTCCACGCGTGCCACGTCGGCCACCTGGTGGTGCCGGTCGCCTTCGGGAGCTTCGTGGTCCCCGTCGAGGACGACCTTGACGCCACGGTCGAGCGCCTCGATCGCGTCGTCGGCGAGGCGCTGGGTCAGGCCGAGGTCTGCGGCGACTTCAGCTGGCGCCGGGGTGAGGTCGCCCCCGAGCTCGAGCGCGCGGCGGCCGACCACGAGGCGGAGCTCCTCGTGGTCGGCCGCTCAGCCCACCCCCACTTCCACGTGGGCAACGTGCCCAGCCGGCTGATCGCGATGGGGAGGCGCTCGGTGCTCGTGGTCCCGTAGGCGCAAGGAGGGGCGCGGCACGGTCGACCCGGAGAGGCGTCGGCCCCGCGGGGGCTGAGGGTAGTGTGCCCTGGAGGGGTCGGCCCTGCGGTGGTCGACCGGGCGCCGCTGCCGGATCGGCGGGCGGGCCGCCCGCCGGCCTCGGCCGCGGGCAGCGCCAGCCCCACCCGGGCGCGGTTGACCACTGGCGTCGGAGCCGGTGTTCGACGGCTGCAGAGCTCCATGCACGGCGTGCTCGACCGGATCGACGGACCGGTGGTCCCAATCTGCGCATGGGGGCCGGGGCTGGCGCCGGTCCCGGCCGCATCTTGCCCCGCAGGCAGCGTGGCCGGGCGCGACCGATGCTGCCACCGGAGGCAGGGAGAGGGTGTCAGCTCAGGAGCTCTCTCGGTGCGGCGCGCGGGGTCGCGAGGGCGCCTTGCTCCGCGACCCCCTGGGTGGCTCCCCCCGGGCCGTGGCCGCCTTTGGGTACCGGCCGGCGGGGAGAGGCGTGGCGTTCGGCACCGGCCACCCACACGTCCGCCCGGTGCTCGGCCGTCACGGCGCTGGGAGGGGAGCCATGCGCTCCACCCGCACGGCTCGCGCCGGGCGTTCTCTGTCCACCGATCTGGGGGATGGCTGCCAGCGGGAGGCGGTCTTCGGGCCCGGGTGGCAGGGCGCTGTGCCGATGCTGAGGTTGCCGCTAGCATGGGGCGCCAGGCACTGGGACGGGTCCGGGGAGGAGCACGATGGTCGAGCGAGAATTCGAGCTGGACCCAGAGCGCACCGCCCTGGTCGTCATCGACCTCCAGCAGGGGATCGTGGGGATGCCTGTCGCTCCCCACGACGCGGAGTCGGTGGTCGCCAGGGCAACCGTCCTGGCGGAGGCTTGCCGGGCCCGTGGCGTCTTCGTCGTTCTGGTGCATGTGGGTCCGTCTCCTGACGGGCGGGACGCCCTTCGGCCGGTGGTCGACGAGCCGGGGCCCCGGCCGGCCCTCCAGCCGGGGTGGGACGAGATCGTCCCGGGGCTCGGTCCCAAGGAGGGCGACCATGTGGTGCGCAAGCGGCAGTGGGGAGCCTTCTATGGCACCGACCTCGACCTGCAACTGCGGCGCCGGGCGATCGGGACCATCATTCTCTGCGGCATCTCCAGCAACGTGGGAGTGGAGAGCACGGCCCGCGACGCCTTCGAGCGAGGGTACCAGCAGGTCTTCGTGGAGGACGCCTGCGCCGCGCGCGATGCCGAGGCTCACGCCTTCGTCTTTCGCACCGTCTTCCCGCGTATCGGCCGTGTCCGCCGGACCGATGAGGTCGTGAGAGCGCTCCCGAGGCCCTGACGGCCACGACCAGGGTCATGGCCGCAGCCTCGCCGGGGCAGGCGAGGGCGGACGCGCGAGGTGCAGCGAGCGGAGGGGCCGTCGGCACCCGCGCCTGAAGGCGGCGCTCGACTCCTCGGGGCGCTGGCGCGTCCGATGCCTTGCCACGGCGACCGCCACTGGCGCCGGTTATCATTCCGAGTCGGTCCACCACCGCGCATGCCACGGTCAGTGGGACATCCTCCGACCAGAGAGCCGATGTCCCAACAGGAGAGCCGGACAGGTGCAAGTCTCGCACGGGCCCACCGGGATGGATGGGGCTGTCGGTGGCCCTCACCGTGTCGCCTTCGGCGATCGTCCCCGGACCGCGAGCCCGGCCCGGCAGTCGGACCGCGCCGAGCTGATCGAGCCGGTGGCGATGGGGGCCACCGGACCAGGGTCGGTGACCCCTGGCGCCGGAGGGCTCCCCTTCGTGGGCCGCCTGCGGGCTGGAGCGGAGCGCATCGAGCACAGGGACCTCCCGCGGGCCCGGCGCACGGCCAAGGCCGTGGGTCGGCAGGTTGCCGCGCAGGCCACCGGTGGCGGGCGGCGGCGGGGCCTTGTCGGAGACCGGATTCGGCCACCTGACTTTGCCAACGCGGAGGTGGGGCCCCGTCGCTGGCGACCCCGTGCGGGTCCGGACCACCCGCCGCCCCCCGCTGCCATCGCGTCTGCGGTGTGCCGGAGCCGCGGCTGGCCGATCAGGGGTGGATCGCTCCTCTCCCGCGGAATGGGCCACCCGACGGCGGCGGGGGTGCCCGCGGCCACCAGCGGGCCTGCGGATACGCCGCGTGCGGGGTGGAGCCCCGGCCCGGCTCCACGACCCTGGCGTTGGCGCGGCGCCGCGCGTGTGCGCGCGCGGACGGGGCTCACTCGGGCCCTCCGCGGACGGGCAGCCGCCGGGTGCGAGCGCGGGGATGCTCCTTGCCGGCACCCGGTGAGCCCGATCGACCACCGGGGCAATGGCTGGGCTGACCGCGGGCACGGTGCGACCGCGCGGCCGGAGGGGGGGCCATGACTCCGCGCTCGGCCCGCGCGCAGGGGGAGGCCGGAGGCGATCCACGCGCGCCGGTGGGGTCGACTCGCCCCTCCCGCCGGCCATCGCCGGATGCGCTGGACCTCATCAGCATCCGGCTGCTCCTCGCCCTTGAGGCGTACGGCAGCATCAGCCGTGCGGCGGCCGCCATGCACATGTCGCAGCCGTCGGCGAGCGCGCGGCTGCGACGGTTTGAGGTGATCGTGGGGACGGTGCTCATAGAGCGAGGGGCTGCGGGAAGCCGCTTGACCGCGGCGGGCCGCCTCATCGCCGGGTGGGCGGCGGAGGTCGTGAACGCCGTCGATGGCATGAGCGCCGCCATCGGATCGCTCTCCCGGGGCACGACGAACCCCCTGCGGGTGGCGGCCAGTCTCACCATCGCCGAGCATCTCTTGCCGATGTGGCTGGCGGCGCTGTCAGAGCGCTTACCGGATTCCGACGTCTACTCATTCGTTGGGAATTCCGCGGCCGTCTGCGCTCGGGTTGCCGCGGGTGAGGCCGACCTGGGCTTCATCGAGAGTCCTCATGTTCCACCCTCCCTCACCGCGCGCACCTTCGCCACCGACGAGATCGTGGCGGTCGCCGGGCCGTCCCACCCGTGGAGTGGAGCCGGGAAGCCCATCACGATCACGGATCTCCTGGCGGCGCCGTTCATCGTCCGCGAGCCGGGGTCCGGCACCCGGGCCGTCGTGGAGACGGTCCTGGGCAACCTCTCGCAGCGGGAGTCCCTGATCGAGGTGCGGTCATCGGTGGCCGCGCGAGCGGCCTTGGCGATGGGGCGCGCGGTCGCCATCTTGAGTGTCCTCGCGGTGGGGGAGGACATTCGCGCCCAGCGCCTTCGGCAGATTCCGGTGGAGGGGCTCCCCGTGGTGCGCGCCCTCAGGACGGTCTGGCGCGGGAGTCAGCCGAGCGACCCGGTGGCCTGCGCGCTGCTGGCCATCGTGCACGGGCACGGGCTCGACTGAGCCGGGCGGCGCAAGGGTATAGGCCAAGGCTATGGGCCCCCCAGCCACTTTCCCTCTACCGCGGACTGGGGGCTGGCCGGTACGGTCCTGGCATGGCTTTCAATGCGCAGTTGACGACAGGAATGCGGCGGCGGCTCCCGTGGCTGCTGTCATCGGTGGACAGCCCAGAGCAGATCGTGGGCTATGTTGGCCCCAACTGGTATGCGTCCATCATGGGTACGGGGATCGTCGCCAATGCGGCGATGACCCTGCCGTGGCGTGTGGCTCCCCTGCACGTGTTCGCCCTGATGGTGTGGATAGTCGACGTGCTCCTGCTGGTGGCCCTGACCGTGGCCGTCGCCCTGCACTGGGCCCTGCATCCCTCTGTCGCCCGCAGCCATGCTTACGATCCCACCATGGCCCAGTTCTATGGCGCACCGCCGATGGCGCTCCTGACCGTCGGCGCCGGCGCGGTGCTGGTGGGCAGAGAGGTGCTCGGCCTCTCCCTGGCCGTGGATCTCGACTGGGTGCTGTGGGGGGCCGGCACCATATTGGGGCTGATCACCGCCGTGGCCATTCCCTATCTGATGTTCACCCACCATGACATCAAGGCCGACGGGGCCTTCGGCGGCTGGATCATGCCGATCGTGCCTCCCATGGTGTCAGCTGCCACCGGCGCGATCCTGATACCACACGTGGCGGCGGGCACGCTGCGGGCGACCTTCGTCTACGGTCTGTACTCCATGTTCGGGATGAGCCTGGTGGTGTCGCTGATCATCATCACGCTCATCTGGTCGAGACTGGCGCACCACGGGGATCCGAGCACCGCGCGCTCGGCCACTCTTTGGATTGTCCTTGGCCCGCTGGGGCAGTCCATCACGGCGGCGTCACTGCTGGGCAAGGGTGCGCACTTGGCGCTCCCCCCGCAGGCCGCCGGGGCCATGGACACGATGGCGGTGCTGTACGGGGTGCCGGTGTGGGGGTTTGCCACCATGTGGATCGTGTTGGCCACCCTGTTGACGGTGCGCGCGGTCCGGCGGGGATTCCCGTTCGCACTGACGTGGTGGAGCTTCACCTTTCCGGTCGGGACCTATGTCACGGGGACCAGCGGGCTGGCCCTGCACACAGGGCTCCCCGCGTTCGCGGTGGCCGCGGTGGTCGGGTACGCGGGCTTGCTGGGTGCGTGGGCCGTCGTCGCCACCCGCACGGTCCGCGGAGGGGTGCGCGGGGAGCTGCTGCTGGGGCCCGCGGCGTTGACGCCGGCACCGACCTGATCGGCTGAGCGGGAGCGGTACCCGCCGCCCTCCAGCCGACGGGCTCGGTCCTGACGGCCGGGGCGGGCTGACGACGGGGTCGAGGTGGAGCCCGTCCGCTGAGCGGGGGACAGGGTCGACCCGAGCCGGATCCCGGCGCCGCTCGCCCCGCCGCTCCGGGCTCGGCTCCCCGCGTCAACCGCTGGCGGGCAGCGGTCGACGAGCGGACCCCGCCTGCGCCGCGGACGATGCCGGCCGGCACCTCGGGGCGGTCCGTGGCCGAGGCCCGAGCAGGCCCCGCGGCGGCCCCACCTCGGTGCCCTCGGTGCCCATGGATGGGGCGCCGTGCCCAGCGGGCACGATGGCGGCGGTGATGCGAGTCCCGTCCCGCCGGCCCGGCGCCTGACCGCGGCCGGGTGCCGCTCCCCCCGTGCGCGTGGCGCCGGCAGGTGGCCGGGACCGGGGCCCGACG
>JAKABB010000098.1 GCA_021802045.1 bacterium | reverse complement strand
CCTCCTGGGGCGGGCCGCCGCCCTCACGGCGATCGCCCGCAGCGACAACCTGGCCCTGGGGACGGTCCCGCAGCTGGCCACCGCCTACCGGGCCGGGCTCCGGGCCGGAGGGGCCGCCACCGCCGCCGGCAGCGAGCTCTCCGCGGCCCTGGGGCAGCTCCAGGGCCTGATCGACCTCAACGACGCCGTGGCCGGGCGGGCCCAGGGCATGCTGGACCTGGTCGACCAGGCGGCGGCGGAGCAGGTGACCGGCGGCGCGGGCCTGCTCGCCGCCTTCCAGCAGGACCAGGCGGCCTTCACCGCGGCCCGGACCCAGTCCCAGCTCCAGGGCGTGCGGCAGCGCCTGGTCCAGCTGGCGGCGACCGTCAGCGCCCGGCTGGCGGCCGACCGCTGCGGGCACGCGGTCCCCTCCGGGAAGGTGATCACCATCTCCCTCAGCCTGCAGGAGATGGTCTTCTACGACAACGGCTGCGCGGTCCGGGCGACCCCGGTCACCACCGGCCGGGCCCTGCTGCGAACCCCGACCGGCACCTTCCACATCTTCGACAAGCAGTCGCCGTACGTGTTCATCTCGCCCTGGCCCCCGGGCTCGCCGTTCTGGTACCCCACCAGCCCCGTCAACTGGGTCATGGAGTTCGCCCAGGGCGGCTACTACATCCACGACGCCCCCTGGGAGCCCACCAGCGTCTACGGGCCTGGGAGCCAGAACGGGGTCGACGCCAGCCACGGCTGCGTGCAGACCCCGGGGGCGACCATGGCCTGGGTGTACCAGTGGACGCCGATGGGGACGCCCGTGATCATCACCAGCTGACCACGACCGCGCCAGATCCGGCCCTGGTCGAGGAGCTGGTCTTTCGGGGCCAGCTGCGCTTCCTGTTCCGGCGCGCCCTGACCCTGCTCGATGCCGCCGCCGCCGACCACGGCCTCAGCCCGCTCGGGTACCACGCGGTCCTGGTCCTGGGGGGCGCGGGGGCCGAGGGGGTCATCGAGCGGGAGCTGGTGGAGCAGCTGGCCTCCAGCCGGGCCCACGTCTCGGTGGTGACGCGCTCGCTGGCCGAGGCCGGGCTGGTGACCCGCCACCGCGGCGCCCCGGACCGGCGCCGGGTCCGCCTCCAGCTCACCGACCGGGGCTGGGAGGTGGTGCGGGGCATCGCGGAGCTGCACCAGACCCGGCTGCGGGCCCTGGTCGCGGACTGGGACCCGGCCCGGCTGGAGCGCCTCCTGGAGCGGATCATGGCGGTCTACCTGGGCCTGCCCGGGCACGTGCGGGTGGAGACCGACCCGGGCCAGGGGGGGCCGGTCGTCGCCCTTCGCCTCCCGGGCCCGACACCGGGCTGAGCCGCGCCGAGGACGCCGGCAGGCCGCGGAGCGTCCGGGCAGCGCCGTCAGCCGCCCCGACGGCGTCCCAGAGCCCCTGGGGGCGGGAACTGTTCCCCGAGCCGCAGACGGGTGGGCCACGCGATCGTGCGGGGTTGGGGCGGCGAGTCCCCGCTTCTGGGCATCGGCCCGGCCTCGCGCCGGCAGCGGGGGGCTGGACCTGCCGTCGGGTCGGCCCAGCCTGCGCAGCCGCAAGGGCCATGTGAGGGCAGGCGGTTGCGGCCAAGAGAAAGGGGCGGGTGCGGTCGGGCAGGGAGACGGTGGTGGTCTGCTCGGGCAGGAAGCGTGCCTGATCGTCAAAGGCCCAGTGGTTGGCCATCCCCAGGCTGCGGCGCGCGCAGGCGGTGGCCGCGAAGCGAAGCAGCATCTGGCTGCCGGTGGGGGCCATGGTGGACAAGGCCGAGTTCATCCGCAAGGGCCAGATCGGCCCGTAGCAGCTGGCCGATGACCCGGCCGACGGAGTTGTCGGCCCAGCCCCGATGGATGGTTGCCGCGAGGTCCGTGGGGGCGAGGCGGCGGACCCGCCAGCCGGCGCGGCCGACGAGGCAGACGTCCTCGTGGGCTCGGATCCACTCCAGGGCGGGCAGGTAGTCGACGGTGGCCAGGGACGCCGAGGAGGGGCCCCCTTGAGGCCGTCCAGATTCTTGGCGGCCGAGAAGCCGGCCAGCGTGAGTCGCGGACGGGGCCGGAAAGCCAGCCGTTCCCGCCGCCCCAGGCCTTGGCGGTGCCGTGCAGGTTCCCGTCGTCCGGGCTGGGTTGGCCCGCTCCCCTCTGGTGCCGCCGGCCGTGCTACCGATCGTGCAGGGCGGCAGCCACCTCGCTGGTCTTGCGCACCAGGCGGTGGGAGTCGGGCCAGGACCGGAAGCCGAAGCGGCGGTAGAAGCGGACCGCCGCTTCGTCGATGGCGTCCACGACAATGAACCGTGCCGCGGCTCGGGCCGAGGCGTCCACGGCCCTCTCCAGGGCGTCGAGGAGGAGCTCTCCACCGAGCCCCTTGCCGTGGAGGGAGCGGTCCAGGGCCAGGCGGGCCAACAGGATCGCCGGGATGACCTCGGGCGACCCGCGCCCGATTCCCTTCGGCACGTCGGCCCGGCGCAGCAGGTGGGCGGCCAAGGTGAAGTAGCCGACGACGGCTCGGGAGCCGGGCTCGACCCACACGAAGGTCCGCCCGGTGTTGGCGGCCTCGGCATGACGGGCGAAGCGTCGAAGCCAGTCGTCGAGGACCACGGTGCCACTATCGAACGCCTCGAGCTCGTGGGCAGCCGAGAGGTGCTGGGAGCGGCTCACCCCTGCTCGAAGGTACGGGGCCGCCTCGCCAGCTCGCGCAGCTCGCCTGGTACCTCGTCGGGCGCGTCGAGTGCCGCTAGGAGTTCGTCGAAGAACTCGGGAGGCACCAGCGTCTCGCGCACGATCGCCAGCTCCTCCTCCGCCGCCTTCATGGCTGCCTGCAGGACGAAACCTGTCACCGACTCCCCTCGGGATGCGGCCGCGCGGCGGATCAGATCCGCCCGCTCCGGAGGGACTCGCATCTCCAGCCGCGCCATCATGGCCATGCCGTACAGCATACGGCACCCGTCACCGAGCGCCGGTCCACCGCCTGCCCTTGCGCCGTCGAACGGCGTGAGCTCCGCGTGGCCGCGGCGGTGCGCCGGCGTCCGGGGCCGGTGTCGACACGACCGGCAGCGATCAGCAGCGGATCCGAGAGGTGGCGGTGGGTCAGGGCCGCGTGGCCGGCTCGCTCGGGTGCAGCCGGCACCGGGAGCACGCCCAGGCCCGTCGACGCGGCCGGTCGCCCGGCGCCGCGCGACGGTCCCCCAGTCGTGGTGCCCGCCGTTGGGGCTCCTCCGTTCCCGTACCATCCAGGGGCCGACGTCCGAGCCGTCCTCGGCGTCCTGGAGGCGGTCCCCCGCGCGAGTCGGCTCACGCGCCCGGCGACCCCCTGGCTAGCTCGAAGGAGTCCCATCGTGAGCACCGTCCCGCCCTCGGAGATCCCCGCCGCCCGCGTCGTCGAGCTGACCCAGGCCGAGGAGGAGCGCTTCCGGGCAGCCCGGCCCACCTCCCGGCAGCTCCTGGCCCGCGCCCGGCAGGTCATGCCCCGGGGGGTGCCGTCCTCCTTCCAGGACGCCAAGCCCCAGCCGGTCTTCGTCGACCGTGGCCAGGGGAGCCGGATCTGGGACGTCGACGGCAACGAGTACGTCGACTTCCACAACGGCTTCGGGGTGATGGTCGTCGGCCACGCCAATCCCAAGGTGGTGGCCGCCATCAGCCAGCGCGCGGCGCGCGGCACCCACTTCGCCCAGCCGGTGGAGGACGTGGCCATCGTCGCCGAGGAGCTGGCCCGCCGCTTCGGGCAGCCCAAGTGGCGCTTCACCAACAGCGGCACCGAGTCGACCCTGGACGCGGTGCGCATCGCCCGCGGCTTCACCGGCCGCGAGCGGATCGTCAAGATCGAGGCCTCCTACCACGGGCACCACGACAGCCTGATGGTGTCGGTCGAGCCCGATCCCTCGCGCATGGGCCCGGTGGAGGCGCCGGCCTCGGTGCCCTCCTCGCAGGGCATCCCGGCCTCGACCGTCGCCCTGACCACCGTGGTGCCCTTCAACGACCTCCCGGCCCTGGGGCGCGCCCTGGAGGCCCACCGGGACGAGGTGGCGGCGGTGGTGCTGGAGCCCGCCATGATGAACATCGGCTTCGTCCTGCCGGACCCGGGCTACCTGGCGGGCGTCGTCGAGCTGGCCCACCGGCACGGCGCGCTGGTGGTCTTCGACGAGGTGAAGACCGGGCTGACCCTGGCCCCCGGCGGGGCCACCGAGCGCTTCGGGGTCACCCCCGACCTGGTCTGCCTGGCCAAGGCCCTGGGCGGCGGCGTCCCCTGCGGGGCGGTCGGGGGCCGGGAGGACGTGATGGCGGTCATCGAGGACGGCCGCGTCCTGCAGCTGGGCACCTTCAACGGCAACCCGCTCACCATGGCGGCGGCCCGGGCCACCCTGCTGGAGGTCCTGACCCCGGACGCCTACGAGCACCTGGACACCCTCGCCTCGGGGATGCGGGACGGCCTGCAGGCGGTCATCGCCGAGTACCGCCTGCCCTTCCACGTGGTCGCCATAATGGCCCGCGGATGCGTCACCTACCGGTCCGAGCCCGTGCGCAGCTACCGGGACTACCTCCAGGTGGACAAGGGCATCGCCTACCTCTCCTGGCTGTACCAGTGCAACCGGGGGGTCCTGATGGCCCCTGGGGCGGAGGAGAACTGGACCCTGTCGGTGATGCACAGCGCGGCCGACTGCGACCGCTACGTGGAGAACCTGACCGCCCTGGCCCGCGACCTGCGGGCGTGAGGCCCGGCCCCGCGATCCCGCCGGGTCCCGAGCGGTGACCTCCCCGCAGCGCCGGGTGCCGCCGCACCTGGCCGCGCAGATGGCGGGCCCGGCCTTCGCCGGACCGGCCACGTTCGCCAAGGTGGCGGCGCTCAGCGAGCCCGAGGAGCTGGACCGCTGGCGTCCGGACGTCGCCATCGTGGGCGCCCCCTGGGACGACTCCGTCTCCTACCGCCCGGGGGCGCGCTTCGGCCCCCGGGCGGTGCGGACCGCCAACTACCAGGCGCCGGAGTGGCACCTGGACCTGGAGATCGCTCCCCTGGAGGCCCTCAGCGTCGTGGACTACGGCGACGCGGTCTGCCCCCCGGGCCTGGTGGCGGCGGCCCACGCCGCCATCCGGGAGCGGGTCGGGGAGGTCGCCAGCCGCGGCATCGTCCCCATCGTCATCGGCGGGGATCACTCCGTCACCCTGCCCTCGGCCACCGCCGTGGCCGACGCCGTGGGCCGGGGCCGCCTGGGGATCGTCCACTTCGACGCCCACGCCGACACCGCCGCCGAGACCTACGGCAACCCCTACTCCCACGGCACCCCGATGCGGCGGCTGATCGAGTCCGGGGCCGTCCCCGGCCGCAACTTCGTCCAGGTGGGGCTGCGGGGCTACTGGCCGCCGGCGGACGTCTTCCACTGGATGCGGGACGCCGGGCTGCGCTGGCACCTGATGGGGGAGGTGCTGGAGGTGGGTCTCGACGCCGTCATCGACCGGGCCATCACCGAGGCCCTGGACGGCCCCGAGGTCATCTACCTCTCGGTCGACATCGACGTCCTCGATCCCGGCTTCGCGCCCGGGACCGGGACCCCCGAGCCCGGGGGCATGAGCCCCGGCGACCTGCTGCGAGCGCTGCGCCGGGTGGTGGCCGCCACCGACGTGGTGGCGATGGACGTGGTCGAGGTCTCCCCCCCCTACGACTGCGCCGAGCTGACGGCCCAGAACGCCAACCGCTGCATCCTGGAGGTGATCTCGGCCCTCGGGGTGAAGCGCCGGGGCGCGGCCGCCTCCCTGGCGGTGGCCGGGACCTCGCGCCGGGTGGAGGCGCCCCCGGGCCGGCCCGCGGCCGATCCCCGCTGAGGCCCGGCGGGTAGGGGCGTGGCGTGGCCCGCTGACCCCGGGGTCGGACCCGGCGGCGGATCGGCTCCGGGCCGCGAGGCCCTGGCCGTGAGGCCGACGGTCCGCCCCTCCCGCGTGGTGCTGGCGGCGCCCGGGTCCGGGCCCTGGTCTCGTGGCTGCCGGCTTCCAATGGCGCAGCGATCCTCGCCAGCACCCATGAGCGGCGGCCCTGCCATCCGCAGTTGCTCCCGCTGCTGCTGCTCGGGCCAGCTGTGGCCTGCTGGCGGCGGAACCCGGCGGCTGGGGCAGGGAACTGGCCAGAGGTCCGGTCCCGTGCCCTCCCGGGTGCGCACCGATCGGGAGGCTGATGGCGCCGGGCCCGCACGGACGTTGAGCAGGGGCCGGCGGGCATCCCGCCGCCCTGGCTAGGATTGGAGATCGTCGGGTGACGGACGCGGGCGAAGCGCTGGGGTGAGCGTGATGCCGTCGCCCTGATCGGCGCGGGCGTGGGGGGGGCCGGCGCCACACGTTCGCCAGAGGAGGTTCTGAATGCCGTTCACGCCGCTGACCGCTCGCCGTTGGACTCCCCGTCGCCTCGTGGCCCGCTACGGTGCGCCCGTCGTCGTGGTCGCCGGCCTGCTGCTCTCGTCGAACGTCGCCGTGGCGGCGGCGCGGCCCAGCGTGCGCGTCGCCCGTCCCGACTCGGCGCGGGTCGTGGCCACCTACGGCGCCGGCGCATCGACGCCGCACTACATCGGCGCCGACATCCGCCTGCATGAGCTGTTCGTCAGTCACCTCGCGCTCGGCACCGTCACCGTCCTCAACGCCAGCACCGGCCAGCTCCTGCACACCATCCCGCTGGGGGGCGTGCTCCACACCGTCGTGGTCGACCAGGTCGCGCAGCTGGTGTACGTGGCCGACATTGCCCGCGGCTACGTGGATGTCGTCAACGCGGTCAGCGATCGGCTGGTCCGCAGGATCGACGTGGGCGGCCATCCGCACGGCCTGGCCCTGTCCCCATCGGGCCGTCGCCTCTGGGTCTCCAACATCGGCACCAGCCAGATCGACGTCGTCGACGCCGGCAGCGGCCGGGTCCTGGCCCGGGTCTCGGTCGGGCCCAACCCCTGGGGCGTGGCCTTCGATCCGGCGACGGACACCGTGTGGTCGGCCAATACCGGCGTCGGCCCCACCGGGGTGGTCAACCCAGCGGGCGACACCCTGACGGCGATCAACGCGCGAACCAATCGCGTGCTCCGCACCGTGACCGTGGGCCCACATCCCTGGTGGGTCCTGGCCGACATCGGCACCGGCAGCGTCTACGCCGACCTGGCCGGAGCCAACCAGGTGGTGGTCGTCCGGGGCTGGAGCGTGGCTCAGCGGATCGCGGTGGGGGTGTCCCCCCACGGGCTGGCGCTCGACCGCCGCAGCGGCCTGCTCCTGGTCGATGACAGCGGCAGCAACCAGGTCACGGTCATCGACACCGCCACCAACCGGGTGGTGCGGACGCTGCCCACCGGGGCCCAGCCCCAGGGGGTCGCGGTGGACGCGGGCAGCGGGACGGCCTACATCGCCAATCAGGGCTCGGCGACGGTGACCGTGGTCGCGGCGCGATGGTCGCACGCGGCTGTCACGGGCGGCCCGCGCCGGCTGGGGCTCAGCGCAGGACCACGGTGAGCCCGCTCTCCGGGAGCGCGCGGTAGGCGGTGGACCCGGGCCGCAGGAGTGGCAGCCAGGGGGGCGGGACGATGATCCCCAGGTGGCGTCGCTGCAGTCGGGCGGCGGTCCGGCGGGGGTCGAGGAGGTCGGGGAAGCCGACGGCCCGGCCGTCGTCGACGATGCCGCAGGCGGCGCGGAGCTCGGCGGCGAGGGCGTCGGCCAGCTCCCACAGGGCGGACTCGGCGACCGCGGCCGCCAGACGGTCCCAGGGCGGGAGCCGCAGCGTCAGCTCGCCCGTCGGCTGGCCGTCCGGCTGGGTCGCCTCCACCACCGCGTCCACCCCGCACCAGGTCAACGGCTCGCCCAGGAGCAGGGGCGCGCCGCGGCGCCGCCCGGTCGCGTAGCGGCCCTGGTCCTGGCGAGCCGGGCCGGTGTCGCCCCCAGCGCGGATGACGTCCAGGGCTCGGCCGATCAGCCAGGGGCCGTCGGGGCCGGTGGGCACGCAGAGTGAGAGGGTGGTCTCGTCAACGGTCGGCCAGCAGCAGCGCCAGGCCGGCGCCGGTGACCGGGGGTCCGGGACCGGAGCCGGCATCGCGTCCCAGTCCCAGCGCTGGTCGACCGGTGGGGAACCAGGCATCGGACCAGCGTACCGGGGCGATCGGGCGGGCGCGGTACGCTGGAGCCCCATCCACCATCCGTGAGGTCGCGCCGTGCACGCAGGGTCCCTGAGCCACCGCCCGCGGGGTGCCGGTCGGACGACGGGCGGGCGGGGGTGACCGGGCCGGAGCCGCCGCCGGGGCCCGCCCCGCTGCCCGGGGTGGACGAGGCCCGGCGCGCGATGGTGGGGACGGTGGAGCCCCTGCCGGCCGGGCCGGTGGCGGTGGGGCCGGCACTGGCCGGGCGGGTGCTGCGGGAGCCGCTGCTGGCCCGGGTGCGCCTGCCGCCGTTCGACAACAGCGCCATGGACGGCTACGCGGTGCGGTCGGGGGAGCAGCCGGCCCTGCCCGTGACCCTCCCGGTGATCGGGGAGATGCAGGCGGGCATGGCGCCGGGGGCGGTGGCGGTGGCGCCCGGGACGTGCGCCAAGGTGATGACCGGCGCCCCCCTGCCGGCGGGGGCGGACGCCGTGGCCCCGTACGAGTGGACCGACCGCGGGACCGACCGGGTCACGATCGAGCGGTGGCCGGCGGCCGGCCATGCGGTGCGCCCGGCGGGCGAGGACATGGTCCCGGGCCGGCTGGTCCTGTCCCCGGGCCACCGCGTGCGCGCCCTGGAACTCGCCGCCTGCGCCGCCACCGGGGTGGCCGAGGTCCTGGTGGGGCCCCGGCCCCAGGTGGCGCTGCTGACCACCGGGGACGAGCTCCGGACCGCCGGCAGCGCGTTGGGGCCGGGCCAGATCTACGACACCGCCGGCCCGGCGATCGAGGCGCTGGTGGCGGAGGCCGGAGGCACGATCGTCCGGCGGGACCACCTGCCCGACGATCCGGCCGCCGTGCGCCGGGCCCTGGAGGAGGTAGCGGCGGCGACGGACTGCATCGTCACCGTGGGCGCGGTCAGCATGGGCGACCACGACCACGTGCGGGCCGCGGTGGAGGCCCTGGGGGAGCTCCACCTCTGGCGGGTGGCGATGCGCCCCGGGCGCCCGGTCGCCTTCGGGCGGGTGCGCGGCACGGTCTTCCTCGGCCTGCCCGGCAACCCGGTGTCGGCGTGCGTGACCTTCCTCCTGTTCGGGGCCCCGGTGCTGTGGGCCCAGCAGGGGGCCGGCGTCCTCGAGCCTCGGGCCTTCGCGGGGGTCCTGCTGGAGGACGTCGAGAAGCCGGACGGGCTGGAGACGTTCCATCGCTGCCGGTTGGAGCCGCGGGCCGCCGCCCTGCCTGGGGTGCGGCTCACCGGGGCCCAGGGCAGCGGGATCACCGCCTCCCTGGCGGGGGCGGACGCGCTCTGCGCGCTGCCGGCGGCGGGCACGCACCTGGCCGCGGGGACCCCGGTGCGGCTGCTGCCGATCAGCGCGGCCTGCCCGGCCTGAGCCGCCCGGCGGCGGCCCCGGCCGACCCTCAGCCCAGGTCCAGCGGCTCGGCCGCCACCCCGGCGCGC
>JAKABB010000097.1 GCA_021802045.1 bacterium | reverse complement strand
TGTGGCGGGAACGCATTTCCCCCGCTTCCGGGGCCCCCGCTCTCACTCCCGAAACCGTGGAGGTATTGGTGCAAGCCCTCGCCGTAGCTGCGTAGAGGAGAGGCGAGGGGATCGACGGCACGACCCTGGGTGCGAAAGTCCACTGAGGACCGTCGCGCCATGTACCGCAGTGACCACCGGGCGGTCGTGCAGGCTCTGACCGAGCGTGATGCCGCCAAGGCGCAGCTGGCGATGCGGAGGCACCTACAACGCGTGCGTTCCCACCTGCTCGGAGACGACCATCACAGGGACTCGAGCGGAAGGGTGGCGGCGAGTTTGCTCCGTGCCGATAGGTTGTGAGTACCGGTCCAGCGCGGGCCTGACCGCGGTCCGGCCCGCCTCGTAGCGCCCGTCCGGTCTTCGCGCTCGACTGAAGAACCACCGACGAAGGGGGGCCGTGGCGGAGCGGGCCATGAGATCCCGTGGAGATGGCGCCCCGCGCCCGGCCACCGACATCGCGGCGAGGCGGGCCGGGCAGCCCCCTCCGGCGCCGGTGGGGCGGACCGCTCCCGGGAGCGCGTTCGGGCCCCGGCCACGACCCCGCCGGGCCCAGTGCCGTGGATGGCCCGGCGGCTTTGAGCCCGGGAGAGTGGGCAGACCCGCCAAAACCTCACCGCGTGGCCGGGCCAGCGGGAGCGCGAGAGGAGCCGGCGGACCCGCCCCGCACGCGGGGAGGTCCTCCCAACGGCCGACGCACCCGTAGCATTCCAGGGACTGCCAGTCCCCCCAGCGCTCCGACACGGGAACGCCAGGGGGCGACAGGTCCACAGAAGGGGTTCCCGTGAGCGGCCTGGCTATCACGATCTACGGCGTCGTCGCAGTCACCTACATGATGCTCATGTACGCGCTGGAGGGCCGGCATCCCCGCTTCGTCCTGGCCTTCGCGGCCGGCTGCGTGCTGTCGAGCCTCTACGGCTTCCTCTCTGGCGCCTGGCCCTTCGGCGTCGTCGAAGCGCTGTGGGCGGTGGTGGCCACCCGTCGGTACCGGAGCGTGTCGGGAGGGAGCCGCGGGCTCCCTCCCCCACCGGCCACCTGACCCCGGAACGCCGCGGTCACACACCCCCCTTGAGCGGCCCGGCCGCGGGCCGCGGGCCCGGCACCCACCGCGCGCTCACCACCCCGCCCGCAACCGCCGGGATCAGGTAGACGCGCGCCCCGTCCGCCAGGGGAGTGGCCAGCCCCGAGAGCTCACGGATGTCGACCTCGCCCACGAAGATCATGACGTTGGACCGGACCACGCCCTGCTCGTCTCGGACCCGCCGCTCCAACTGCGGCAGAGACCCCGCGAGGACATCGAGGGCCTGCGCCACCGTGGAGGCATCGACCGCCACCTCACCCCGGCCGCCGGCGACCCCCCGCAGGGCGGTGGGGAGGACCACGGTCGCGGTCACGCTGGCGCGAGCGCGCGCACGGCCAGGACATCGGGCAGGTGCTGGGCCACCAGCTCCCAGGAATCGCCGCCGTCACCGCTCGCGTACACCTCTCCCGCTCGGGTTCCGAAGTAGAGCCCGGGCGAGTCGGCGGTGTCGACGCAGAAGGCGTCGCGCAGCACGGCCCCGTGATACCCCGCTTGGGGCAGGCCGCGAGTGAGCGGCTCCCACGACCGGCCGCCGTCGCGGCTCCGGTAGACCCGGCAGCGCCGGTCCGGAGGCAGGCGCTCGGAGTCCGCGCTGAGCGGGAACACATACACGGTGTCGGGTTCCTTGGGATGCACCACGATGGGGAAGCCGAAGGTGGCAGGCAGCCCGGTCTCGATGGCCTCCCAGCGGCTCCCGTAGTCATCCGACCGGTAGACCCCGAAGTGGTTCTGGGCAAAGAGGGTCTCGGGCCGGCCGGGATGGCATGCCACCTTATGCACGCACTGCCCGAACGGCGGGAACCGTTGCTCCTCGGGCAGCCAGTACGCCTGGATCCCGTTGTTGGCCGGCTCCCAGGTGCGGCCCCCGTCGGCCGTTCGGTACACCCCGCCGGCCGAGAGCGCCACCAGGGCGCGCTTGGGGTCGGTGGGATGGGGCAGGACGGTGTGCAGGCAGGCCCCACCGTTGCCCGGCTCCCACTTCGGACGGTGCGGATGGTCGAAGAGCCCCGCCACCAGGGAGAAGGTGGTGCCACCGTCCTCGGAGCGGAAGAGGGCGTGAGGTTCCACGCCGGCGTAGACCACGTCAGGAGCGCTGGCCGGGCCGGGCTGGACCTGCCAGACGCGGACCAGGGCGGCGCCGCTCTCCTTGGGAAAGGCCACGGGCGCCACCTTCGGCTCGGACCAGCTCCGACCGAGGTCGTCCGAGTGCATCAGCGATGGCCCCCAGAGATCGCTGACGGCTCCGGCAAACAGGCGCGGGGGCGTCCGGCGGGGGTCGACCCCCAGTCCGTAGACGGCGCTCATCACCAGTTGGAGCGGCTGCAAGTCCCAGACACCGTGACCCGGGCGGCCGCGGCCGACGACCACCCCCTTGCGCGTTCCGATCACGAGGATCACGTCGCTCATCCGCGGCCTCCTGCTCGCGCCATCCGCTGCCCCTGTCGGCAGCCGGGCCTCACGGGACCACACGACGCGACCCTCGTCAAGGGTCCTCTCACCAGCCGCGGCGGTCGGGCCGACGCCCGCGTCCCCCGGGCCAGGCGGCCGGGTACCCCCATTAGGGCCGTGACAGGGGCCGGACCGATGCGAACTCGCCGGGGTCGCCACCCAGCGGATCTGGCGAGCGGCGCAGGCGGCCTGCGGCCGCCTCTGCGTCACCGGTTGGTCGCTGCCGCTCCCGCCACCGCCACGCGCTCCCGCTCCGACGCCGCCTGACGGACCGCGGCGCCAAAGGCGGCGAAGAGGCGGGCCACCGGGTCAGAGGTCCGCCACAGCTCTTCCGGGTGGAACTGGACCCCAATCACGAAGGGGCGGTCCGCCAGCTCGACGGCCTCGACCAGCCCATCGTCCGCCCACCCCACGGCCCGCAGGCCCGCCCCCAGGCGCGCCAGCCCCTGATGGTGGAGGCTGTTGATGTCGACGCTGGTGGTCCCCAGCACTCCGGCCAGGCGCGAACCGGGTTCCAGCCGCAGGGGGTGGGCCAGGAAGTCCCGGCCGCGCTCCGGCTGGTGGTCGACCGGACCGGGACGCAGGCTGCCCAGGTCCTGGACCAAGCTCCCGCCCAGGGCGACGTTGAGGCTCTGCACGCCGCGACAGATGGCCAGCACCGGGCGGTCGCGCTCCAGCGCCCGCTCCAGGAGGACCCGCTCCAGGGCGTCGAGGCGGGGGTCGGACACCGTCGTGGGGTGCGGGGCCTCGCCGTACTGCCCGGGGTCCACGTCGATCCCTCCGGGCAGCAGCAGGCCGTCGGCGCACTCCAGCAGCGCCGCCGGAATCCCGGCCTCCGTGGGCGGGATCAGGACCGGAAAGACACCCGCCGCCAGGAGTGCGTCCACATAGGCCCGGTTGATCCCCGCCGTCGGCATCTCCCCGGCCGGCACGGTGCGGGTGGTGACGGTGCAGGCGACCAGCACCAGAGGGAGCGCAGAGCCCTCATCGCTCCCGGGCAGAGGTGCGCTGGCGGCGGTCATCACGCTAGGCGCTCCGCGGGCGACGGCAGGCGGACGCGCCGGGCAGGAGTGTTCCCATGGCGTCATTTAGGATATCGCCCGCGCCCGGGGGCCCACCCGAACCGCCGGGCCGGTCGGGCCGGATTGGTATCCTGCCCCGCAGCATGGGGCCGGGGCCCGGACGCTCGGTCACCGGTCGACGGGAGGTCGTCAGGGCGTGGCAGCGGCGGGGGGGATCACCGACCAGACGGCCTACCGGCGGGCCGTCCAGCGCTGCCGCGAGCTCGACATCGTCCTGCCCACCTTCGCGGAGCTCGCCGACCCCAGCCGGCTCGACCCCGCGCTCGTGTCCCGCCTCGCCGGTGTCGACCCCGACGCCCGCGACCCTCGCAACCTCTTCCGGGTCCACTGGTACAACGGTCCCGACCGCCGCGCCCAGCGGTCGGTCCCCGACCACTTGGTCCTGCCGCCGGCCCTGACCGGCGTCGCCGCCCCGATCGCGGTCGCGCTCGGGGACCGCTTCCCCCTGATCGGGGCCCACAAGGTGCTGGCAGCCTACGCCTGCCTGGCCCCGCGCCTGGTCAGCGGCGCCTTCGACCCCACGGAGCACCGCGCGGTGTGGCCCTCGACCGGGAACTACTGCCGAGGTGGGGTGGCGATCTCCCGGATCCTCGGATGCCGGGGCGTGGCGGTGCTGCCCGAGGACATGAGCACCGAGCGCTTCGAGTGGCTGCGCCAGTGGGCCGAGGACCCCAGCGACATCATCACCACCCCCGGCGGCGAGAGCAACGTGCGAGAGATCTACGACCGCTGCCGGGAGCTGGCCGCCGACGGGCGCAACGTGGTGCTGAACCAGTTCGCCGAGTACCCCAACCACCTGGTCCACCGCCTATGCACCGGCCGCGCCCTGGAGCGGCTCGCGGAGCACCTGCAGGGGGAGCGACCGGGCCTGCGGCCCTTCGCCTTCGTCGCCACCACCGGCTCCGCCGGCACCCTTGGGGCCGGCGACTACCTGAAGGAGCGCCTGGGGACCCGGATCGTGGCCGCGGAGCCGGTGGAGTGCGCCACCATGCTGCGCAACGGCTACGGGGAGCACAACATCCAGGGCATCGGGGACAAGCACATCCCCCTCATCCACAACGTCATGAACACCGACGTGGTGGTGGCGGTGTCCGATGGCAACAGCGACCGGCTCGACGCCCTCTTCCACACCGAAGACGGGCTGGGAGCGCTGCGACGCCAGGGTCGCCTGGACCCGCCGCTGCTGGCGGGGCTGGCGCACGTGGGACTCTCCGGGCTGGCCAACGTCGTGGCCGCGGTGGCGGTGGCCCGCCACTTCGACCTCGGCCCGGATGACCTGGTGCTGACCGTGGCCACCGACGGGGCCGCGATGTACGCCAGCCAGCGCGGGGCCCGGGCCCGGCGGGACTTCCCAGGCGGCCTCGACGATGCGGCCGCCCTGACCACCCTGGCCCGGGACCTGCAGGCGGCCGCCGGCAGCGAGCTGCTGGAGCTGCGCCACGAGGACCGGACCCGCATCTTCAACCTGGGCTACTTCACCTGGGTGGAACAGCAAGGGGTCCCGCTGGCGGACTTCGAGGTCCGCCGCCAGCCCGCGTTCTGGCAGCGCCTGTGGGCGGAGCTGGCGGCGTGGGACGAGCGGATCGTGGAGTTCAACGCACAGGTCGGAGCGCCCACCCGACCCTGAGCCCCGGAGTCCGGCCGGTCACGGGAGCCGCCGACGCTTTGCGATCATGCCCTGAGCATGGAAGCCGAGGGGGTCGCCGCGATCGTGCCGGCCGGGGCCCCCGCGCCCCCAACGGCACCCGGCCCCGTGCCGTACCTCCCGGTCAGCTACCTGGCGGCGAACGCGGCCCTGCGTCCGCAGGCGCCGGCGGTCATCGACCCCGACCGCGAGCTCACCTTCGCCGCCCTGCACGCGGAGGTGCTGGCGACCGCGGCGGGCCTGGCGGCGGCCGGCCTGAGCTCGGGGGACCGCGTCGGCGTCCACCTGCCCAACTGCTGGGAGTACGTGGTGCTGGAGCTGGCGATCCCCCTCGCCGGCGGGGTGGTGCTGCCGCTGCCGCCCTCCCTGGCCGCCCATGAGCTCACCTGGGCCCTGGGGGCGGCCGGGGCCGCCCGGCTGATCGTCCCGGCGGGGATGCCCCTCCCTGCGGAGCTCCCGCCCGGCTGCACGGCCCTCGCGGCCCCGACGGTCTGCCGGCCGGGGCCGGTCCCCCCTGGAGCTCCGGTCGGCCCCGCGGCCGACCCCGACCGGGTGGTGGAGATCGCCATGACCTCTGGGACCACCGGCTTGCCCAAGCTCGCCTCCCTGACCGCCCGGCTGAAACAGGCCACCTTCGAAGGGTTCGTGGCGCGCCTGGGGATCGGCCCGGGCGACCGCGTCCTGGTGATCTCCCCGGTCACGCACGGCCTGGGCGGGATGTGCCTCTTCGGACTGCGGGTGGGGGCGGCGCTGCTCCTGGAGCGCCGGGCCCGCTTCGACCCCGCCCACACCCTGCGCTGGGCCGAGCGCGCGCAGGCCACCCACCTGGTGGGGGTGCCGACCAACGTCATCCGGCTCTTGGAGTCCCCGGCGCTGGCGGAGGTCGACCTGCGGGGGGCACGCGTCACCGCGGTGGCCGGCAGCCTGATGCCCCCTCAGGTGGCCCGGGCCTGGGAGGCGCGCACCGGCTCGGCCGTCTGCAGCTTCTACGGCTCCATGGACGCCGGTCAGCTGGCGGTGGGCAGCCCCGCCGACCCTCCGGAGAAGCGCTGGCACACGGTGGGCCGCCCCCATGACGTCTGCGAGATGAAGATCGCGGCCCCCGACGGGCGGCCACTGCCCGCCGGCGAGATCGGCGAGGTCTGCATGCGGGGCCCGACGGTCCAACCCCGCTACTGGGGCGAGACCACGGGACCGCTGGCCCCGGACGGCTTCGCCCACATGGGCGACCTCGGCTTCCTGGACCCGGAGGGCTACCTCCACCTGGTCGGGCGCGTGATGGACACCATCATCCGGGGCGGGGCCAACATCAACCCGTCGGAGGTGGAGGCCTTCCTGCACCGCCACCCGGCCGTGGCCGAAGCCTGTGTGGTGGGACGGCCGGACCCCCAGCTGGGCGAGCGGACGGTGGCCTTCGTGGTCCTGCGACCCGACGCCCGGCTGGAGCTGGCAGAGCTCCGTGGCTGGCTGGAGGATGCGGGGCTGGCGCGCTACAAGTGGCCGGAGGCGGTCCGGTCGCTGGCCGCCCTGCCGCTGAAGGGACCGGGGAAGGTGGACCGGGCCCGACTGCGCCAGCTGGCGGCGGCCGGCGACCCATCCGGGACCCATGGAGGAGACGACGATGCTGACCGCTGTTGACGATCTCACCACCGCCTGGTTCGAGGTGGGCCGGGGCACGCCGGTGGTGCTCATCCACGGGCTGGGCGACGACCACCGGGCCTGGCGGCGGGTCCTCCCCGACCTGGCGTTGCGGCACCGGGTCGTCCTCTACGACCTCCGAGGCCACGGCCAGACCAGCCTTGGGCGGCCCTCCGGCCAGCTGGCCCAGCTGGGGGAGGACCTCGTCGGGCTGCTGGACGCCCTCGAGGTGCCCCGGGCCACCCTGGCGGGCTTCTCCCTGGGCGGCACCATCGCCATGCGGGCCGCCATCGACCATCCGGAGCGGGTGGCCGGCCTGGCGCTGATCGCCACCTCCAGCCGGGTGGGTCGGAGCGCGGCCGGCTGGTACGCCGAGCGGGCGGCGCTGGTCGCGGACGGCGACCCCGGCCTGCGCGCCACCCTCGACGCCGACACCGCCGCGGTCTACGCCAACGCCCCGGCCGAGGTCGCCGCCGGCCGACGCATCCGCCGCGAGGCGACGGCCGACCCGGCCGGCTACGCCAACGCCTGCCGGGCCATGGCCGGGCTGCACGACGCGCCCCTGGACCCGGAGCTGGGCCGGGTGGCCGCCCCGACGGTGATCCTGGCCGCCGACCGTGACCAGCACTGCCCACCCCGCGCCGGGGAGATCATCGCCGCAGGCATCCCCGGCGCCACCCTGACGGTGGTGCCCGACTGCGGGCACCCGATCCCGGTGGAGCGGCCGGGGCCGACGGTGGCGGCCATCCTCCAGGCGGCCGGGGACGTCCTCGAACCGGGTTGACGCCGCCGGCCGGGCCCGGTCGGGGACGGCCGCGGCGATGGCGGCCGCCCGGGCGATGAGCGACCGCTGGGCGATCCCCTGCGGCCCCGGCGCCGCCGGCGGGCAGGGAGCCCCCGCGCCCGACGGGCGATGGCCGACCGGGCCGTGGGGCTGACCACGACCGCCCTCGCGCTGGGGGCGGCCCTGGCCTACGGGGCCTCGGACTTCCTGGCCGGCGTGTGGTCGCGGCGGACCAGCTTCGCGGCGGTGGCCCTGGTGGCTCAGGTGGCGGCCCTGCTGGTGGTCGCCGCCACCGCCGCCGCCACCGGCCACCGCACGCCCACCGCCACCGCTCTCGGCTGGGGGGCGGCGAGCGGCGTCGGAGCGGGCCTGGGGACGCTCTTCCTCTACCGGGGCCTGGGGCGCGGCCGGATGGGGGTGGTCGCGCCCCTCAGCGCCCTCGGCGCGGCGGTGCTGCCGGCGGCCCTGGGCCTGGCCCTCGGGGAGCGGCCACCGCTGCCGGTGCTCCTGGGCATCGCCTGCGCGCTGCCGGCCATCGCTCTGGTGTCGACCCCACCGCGTGCCCCCGAGAGCAAGCCGGTGCCGGGGAGCGGCGGCCAGGGCGCGGGACTGCTGGACGGCCTGGTCGCGGGTGCGTGCTTCGCCCTGCTGTTCATCTGCCTGGAGCGGGCCGGCCACGCCGGCGGCCTGTGGCCGGTGGTCGCGGGCCAGGCCAGCAGCCTGGTCCTGCTCCTGGGAGCCGTCACGATCCGCGGCACGCGGGCCCGGATCTCCCCCGCCGCCCTGGCCGGCTCCGCCCTGGTGGGCGCCCTCGGGGGCCTGGCCGGGATGAGCTATGCCCTCGCCACCGGGCCCCAGCGGCTCGCGGTGGTGGCCGTGCTCACCTCGCTCTACCCGGCCGTCACCGTGGCCCTGGCCCGCGTGGGCCTGGGCGAGCGCGTGGGGCGCGTCCAGGCCCTGGGCCTGGGGCTGGCCGCCGCCGCCGTCACCCTGGTCGTCCTGCACTGACGCCGCGCCGGCGAGCGCCCGGCGGCCAACCCCGGCGGGCTGCGATCATGGCCGGGGCCCGGGAGCCCGCCGCCCAGCCGGCGGACGGCGGAGCCGCCCATCGCGGCCCGGGGCGCGACCAGCCAGCAGGCACTGGAGGAACGCATCCGTGGCAGCGCGGGACGCCGGACCGGGACCGCGGGTGCTGGTCGAGCGCGGTCCCGGCGGTGTCACCTGGCTGACCCTGAATCGCCCTGCCGTCCACAACGCCCTGGACTTCGAGCTGCTGGCGGCGCTGGCCACCGCCGTGGCCACCGAGGGCCGCCGAGCCGGCGCCCTGGTCCTGCGCGGCGCCGGCACCCAGGCCTTCTCCACCGGCTTCGACCTGCGCCGTCTCACCGGGACCGCCGCCGACCTGGACGCCGACCGGGCCATCGGCGAGGCGGCCGACGCGCTGCGCCAGGCCCCGGTGCCGGTGGTGGCCGCCATCCGGGGCCACTGCCAGGGCGCGGCGGTGGAGCTCGCCCTCACCTGCGACCTGCGCCTCGGGGCCGCGGACCTGCGCCTGGCGGTGCCGGCGGTGGCGCTGGGGGTGGTCTACCGGCCCCAGCTGGTCACCCGCCTGATGCAGCTCGGCGGGACCGGGCGGGCGGCCGACCTCCTCCTGTGCGGCACCGCCCTCGGGGCCGAGGCGGCGCTGGCCGCTGGACTCCTGACCGCCGTGTTCCCGGCGGCTGAGCTCGACGACCGCGCCGGGTCCCTGGCGCGAGCGCTAGCCGCCGGCCCGCGCAGCGCGGTGACGGGCACCACCGCCGTCCTGCGCCGGCTGGCGGCCGGCCCGCTGGCCGCCGAGGCGGCGGCGGCGCTCGACGCG
>JAKABB010000096.1 GCA_021802045.1 bacterium | reverse complement strand
CGCCGCCGGTGGCCGGCCCGCCGGCGGACCGAGGGAGCGGCCCCGCCGCGACTGCCGGGGCTGTAACCCCCATCCGCGCGGGCCGGCCGCGGCGAGATCGCACCCGCCTGGTGCAAATCTGGCCGACAACTCCTCGCCCTGCCCCACCGCAGACATGACCCTGCTCCCCGCCGACCACCCCAGGACCACCCGACCCGCCAGCCACCCGAGCCACCGGAGAGAGGGAGCCGAGCCGTGCCGGCCTCCCCGAGGGGGCGGCCCGACGGTCACCCGCCGGGGGCGAGCGTCACCGTGACCGTGAAGGTCGCGGTCGGGACGGAGCCGTCCGGACAGGTCGCGTTCCCCTCGAAGACACCGTCGTCTGCCGCAGCGCTCATGCCCCCGGCGGTGGTCGAGTACCCGGCGGGGGCCACGGGCATGTCCATGGAACTCGCGGAGCCGGGGCAGCCGGCGACCCCCGTGATGGCCCCGCTCAAGCGCATGCGGTGGAGGGCGGCGGGCTGCCACGCCCAGGCAGCGGCCGCGCTCACGTCGAATAGGCCGCCGCCCAGCGTCGAGCCGTGGGCGGGGATCGGGACCGCGAAGGGCGCGGTCCACGTCACGGCGGTCGCCGTGGTCCCCGCCACCACCCCGCGCGCCAGGAGCGTCGTGGCGTGGAGGCCGCCGTCATAGGACACGGTGACGCGCAGCGCCGTGGGCTCCACGGCGGCACGTCGCGGGGCGGGCCGCAGCCGAGCCGTCGGTCGTGGCGTGGCCCGAGGCGTGGAGACGGGTCGGGGCCGGGGGGTGGGCCGGGGCGTAGGTGCCACCACAGACGGCCGGGCCGTGGGGCGTGGCGTAGGCCGAGGCGTGGACCGGGGGGTCGGCCGAGCCGTGGGCCGCACGGCCGACGGCCGGGGAGTCACCTGGGCGACGGCGTGGGGCAGGCTGACCACGGGCCGCGTCGCCGCCCCGGCGGCCGGACGGTGCCACGGGACCGGTCGGCCCGCGGCCGGCGCCGCGCCGCAGGAGCTGAGCGCGAGCGTGCCGGCGAGCATCGCCGCGGCGATCACCGGGCCGTGTCGGTGGCGGATCATTGGGGTCCCTCCCATCTCTCCGGAGCGTGCCACGCGCCCGCGCTGGCGAAAAAGGGTCCGCCTAGAGCGCGCCGGCCAGAGCCGCGCCCAGGTGCGCCGCCCAGGGGACCAGCCACCAGTGGACCGCGCCCGCACCGATGGCCAGGAACGCCAGCGGCCAGACCAGCCCGCCCACGGTCAGCCGCCCCGCCGCCGCTGCAGGCTCTGTCCGCGGTCCCGGCGGCGCTCGTCCTCGTCGGCGTCCCGCGCCCGGCGCTCCTCCGCCACCGCCTCTCCCTCCTCCGTCGCGGCCTCGGCCGCCGCCTCGTCCTGGTTCACCGCCTCGATCTGGCGGACGAGGTCGAGCGCCGCCGCCTGCCGGTCGGCGTCGAGCGCCTCGGCCTGCTGGGCCACCGTCGCCCGCGCCGTCGCCTGCTGCGCGGTGGCCCGGGTGGTGTCGAGCGTGGCCGCCAGCGTGGCCTCCACGGCGGCCCGGTCGCCCTGGTCGAGGGCGGCGATCACCGCCGAAGCCAGTGCCTTGCTCCGGTCGCGGTCGAGCCCGGCGGCGAGCATCGCCTGCTGCGCCGCCCGCTCGGGGGCCGCCGCCTCGGGCAGGTGGTGCTCGGGGTCCACGAGCTTTGGCCCAGCGAAGAAGACCTTGTTGTCAACTCGGCCTCTGGTGAGCGCCACCTGTCCAAACTGGGAGCTGAGGGCCGCGCTGTCGGCGAGGACCAGCCCAACATCCTCGGTCCCCCCCATGGCCTTGTTCACGGTCGCCGCGTACCCGTGGGCCATGTGCTTCACGATGTAGTTGTGGTCCGCCTCGACCCGTTCCCCGTCGGGCCTCCGGACCTTGGCGGTGCCCAGCTTCGGGTCGATCTGCTCGACATGCACCACGTGGGAGTTGCGGACCCCGAGCTTCGTGGAGTTCTTGAGGCACTGGAGGGTGTCGCCGACCGCGATCTCCAGATCCCCGACCTTCATTCCCTCGGCGTCCACCTCACCCCGCCGGATCAGTTCGGGCCGGATGATGGCGTTGAGGGCCAGCCGATCCTTGTGGTAGGCGGCCATCAGGGCGACGGTCTGTCCACGGTCCTTGGCGGCCAGGTACTCCTGAGCGGCCTTGCCGATGAGGTCCGCCTTGGCCTGACGGGTCTCTCCCTCGGCGTAGACGATGCGGCCGTGCGCGTCGTAGGCGGCCACGGCCCCGGCCGTCCGCCCCTCCCGCAGGGCCTGGATGGCGTCGCGCTCCCAGGCAGCCACCTGCCGCCGGTTCTCGATCAGCTCATAGGTCGGCACGTGCTTGGGCAGCTCGCGGAGTGGCGCCCCGGGCCCGATGCTGCCGAGCTGCTCCGAGTCGCCCACCAGGACCAGCTTGCCGTCGGCCGCGCGCACGTGCCGCTCCAGGGCGGCCAGGTCGCGGAGATCGACCACGGACACCTCGTCCACCAGCAGCACCACCCCCTGGGGCAGAGGCGTGCGGCCCGCGTCGGCGGGCGCCTCCACCCGCTGCCGGAGGGCCGCGATGGTCATTGCGTGCTTGGGGTCGAGGCCCACTCCGGCTCCCAACTCGTCGGCCCGGACAGCCATCTGGGCGGTCGCCCAGACGCTGAGTCCGCTCGCCTGCCAGGCCGCCGTCGCCGGGCGGAGCGCCGTCGTCTTGCCGTGCCCGGCGGGTGCCAGCGCGAGGGCGACGCCGGCGCCGTCGGTGCAGAGGCCGGCCACCATGGCCACCTGGTCTGTGCCCAGCGCCGGGTGGGCGGCCAGGGCGGCGGCGAGCGCCGCGGGCTGGGCCAGCCCCACTCCGGCCACGCGGCGCTGCCGGGCGATGGCGATCACCTCACGCTCCAGCCGGATCACCTCCCGGGTGGTGAAGCACTCGGCCATCGCGTCGTTGAGCTGCACCTTGACCACCCGCCCGTCGTCGCGCCGGATCACGGTGCGGACCTCCTGCTTGAGGGCGACGATCTGGTCGGTCGCGCCGTGGGTCAGCTCCTTTGCCAGTGCCACGGCGCGGGCCACGGACAGGCCCCATCGCGCCCGGTTGGCGACGGCCTGGATCGCCTCCCCGAGCCCGAACGTGTTCTGCTGCTCGGTGAGATCGCGAGCGAGCGACGCCGCGATCCTGGGGGTCAACTCCGTCTCCCCCAAGGTGACCTCCCGCTGCTGAAGAGCCGCCTCCAACTGCTCGGGGCCGAGCCCGACCTCCAAGCCTCGGGCCTGCCAGTTGGCGACCAGCTCGGCGGTGGTTTGCCCGGCCTCCTTGGCGCGGCGGGTCTCGTGGCCCGCCTGGTCGCGGGCGCGGCTGGGGCCAGGGCCGGCCGCCTCGATCAGTCCCTTGCGCTCCAGTGCCGCGTCGGCCTCGGCGGAGCGGCGGGAGAAGTGCTCGATGAGCCTCCGGTCGTCCAACCCCTTGACCTCGGCGTGTCCGTTGACCGGCCGGCTCCACTCGATGTGCCTCCCGATAGCTGCGAGCTTCTGGACCGCCAGGCGGCGGAGGCTCGCCTGCTGGACGAAGGCGACGGTCTTGGCGTGCGTGTGGATCAAGGTGGAGTCGAGCGTGTTCCACTGGCCGTCCTCGCAGTGGGCGAGGTTCATCACGGTGGCGTGCGTGTGGAGGTGGGGGTCGCCGCACGGGCAGCCCTCCGTCGGCCGGTTGGCCCTGTGGTCAAACTCCACGGCGATCAGGCCCGTGGTCGGCACGTGGTGAATGGTCTCTGGGTATGGATCGTTCCGCCCGCTGCTGGCGTGCCCACGGCGGGCGACCGACACCTGGGACTCCAGCCAGCCGAAGGCCTCCTGGACCGACTCCCGCCACGCGGCCTCCACGGCGGCGCGGACCGCCGGGTCGTCGGTCAGACCCCAGAGGATGCTCACGCTCTTGGGGACCGTGAAGAGAATGTCAAAGCCCGCGACGCGCTTGCCGCCGGGCTGGCCCTGGGTGAGCCGCTCGCCGGTCACCGGGTGGAGCCCGGCCATCAGGCGCTCGTAGACCTCGCGGTTCTCGTCCAGCGACACCAGCCCGGTCAGCCCCAGGTCGGCCACCGCGCCCCGGCCGATCCACTGGCCGGGGGCCTCGCCGTGCTCCGAGTAGTACCCGAGGATGCGCCCATTGCCCTGGTCCCGGATCGCCACCATGGCCGCCTCGACCGGCTGGCCCGCGGCGTCCACGAGGCCCGCGACGGTTTCCCCGGCGGTCACGGCGCGCACCTGCTCCCGGGCCAGCTCCCGCCCGTCGGCGAGCCGGTAGCCGGCCAGCCGCCGGACTTTCAGCGTCGTCCGCTGGGCGTCCGTCCGCTCCACCACCTGGCCGTCGGCCAGCCGGTAGCCGACGGTGCGCCGCCCATCCCGGATGACCTCCACCTGCTCCAGCGCCACCGCCCGGCCGTCCGCCAGCCGGAGCCCGGCGACGCGGACCGTCCGGCGAAGGCTCGTCACCGCGCTGGCCTCCAGCCGGGTGCCGTCCGCCAGGTCGTAGGCGACGATGGTGGCGGCGGCCAGGCGGTGCAGGCCCAGCTCCTGGGCGGTCGCCCGGTCGGCGACGCAGCGGAGGTAGTAGCCGGGGTCTTTGATCGTGGCGACAGACACTCCCATGGCTCGGATGCTAACAGATCCGAGCCCGACCTGCATCTTGATGCCAGCGTTCTCGGAAGATAGCCGGCCATCCCATGCCCGCCAACCGTAGGCTTGGTGATATCGGGGAGAGCGGGAGTGATATCGGAGGGCGGGCAGGAAGAGAGGAAGGGGCAGGGCGCTGGCCGAGGCGGACGGCAGGCACCGGGATGACGAAGCGGGGACGGCAAAGAGAACGGGCGGAGCGAGATCGGCGGTGCCCGCGAACGTCGAAGGAGGGCCAGCGGGCCGCGACCGGGCGAACGGGGCTCGCGGCTGCCCGCGCTGAGATCGGCGCCTCCGATCCTGTGGGGGGCGCCGGCCGGCCGAACGGTGACCCCCGCCGGCCGGGACGCCCCCCGAGCCGAGATCACCCCAGGGAGCGGGCACCCCGAACCCGAACGCAGACCGGACGGGATCGGCAGTGGTGAGGACGGGGGCCGATCCCGTCTCCTATGGGGGAAGGCGGCGGGCGGGGGTGATATCGGAGGGTGGGCAGGAAAGCCAGCGGTGCCAAGAGCGGCTGAGATCGCCCGTGGTGATATCAGCCGCGAGAGCGCCGAGCAGAGGCGCCCGATATCAGCGTGATATCATGCGGCCATGGATGTGCTGGTGCGCGGCATCCCGCCGGAGGTGCACGCCGCGCTGACCGACCGGGCGAAGGCCCAGCAGGTGAGTCTCCGAGCCTACATCGTGGACCGGCTCAGCACGGCGGTCGCAGAGCCGGGGCCGACTCCCGCCGGGACCGGGGCCGTGTCCGTTGCGGCCGACCCGGTGCCGGCGGCGATCCCGCCGGAGCTGCTGGCGATGCCCGGTGTCCTCGCCGACCTGGCCGCCGTCGTCAAGCGAATCGAAGCCCGCCAGTTGGCCCCGGTGGAGGACCTGGTGGCCGACGCTCGGCCCGACGCCAACCCGGACCGGTTCTCAGATCCCCGCCCGCCGAGCCCGGAGCCCTCGACGGTGGAGCGCTGGTTGGCCGATGGATGGCCGGTGAAACGGGCGCGGAACCTGCTGGGCTGGCTCGATCTCGAGCGCACGCTCACTGACGCGGACCTGACGGAGAAGATGAAGCGGTGCGGCGTGTCGCGGGGGGCCTACGACGCGGCCAGGGACCAGGAGGTGACCGGGTGGCTGGCGGCGCGGGGGGAGCCCACCCCGGCGGACCCGGCCCGGGCCCGGGCGACGTTCGCCGCCGAGCTGCGCGACGCCCTGGGCGACCCGCTGCCGGACCCCGCCGAGCAGTAGCCGCCCGACCCGGCCAGGGGCTGGGCATCGGGAGCCCTGGGCATATGGGCATCTGGACAGGGCCTCATGTGGACGCCTGTGTATATGGGCACCTCCCCATAAGGGCACCTGGAGCCGCGCTCGGGGAGGATTTGTCGGCCCCGGTCCCAGGGTAGACTCGCCCCAGTCGCCGGCCCCGACCCGGAGGCCCGCGCCACCACAGTCCCCCAGGGGACCGGTCTGCGCTCTGGGCGCACGCCCTGGTGGCTGGCAGGAGGTGGCGCATGTCTCGCTTCCGTGGAGACCCCGACCCCCGCCCATGCTCGAGCTGTGGGCTGCTGCATCCGATGCTCGCCCGGGACGCCTGCCCAGTGCGGCAGCGCGCCGCCGAGCTGAAGGCGGCGGCCGAGGAGGATCAGGAAGAGGCGTATGCCCGCGCGAGGGCGGAGGCCGCGATGGCCGCGGCGATGCCGAAGCCCCCGGTCCGCCCGGACCCCGACGCGGACCTGGTGGCGGCGGCGCGGGCCGCGGTGGCCGCGGCCGGGAAGGGGGTGAAGGCCGAGGTCGAGGCGGTGGCCGAGCGGGTGGCGGCCGACGAGGACGGGTCGTCCCATCAGCGGAATTGGCTGCGGCTGGTGGCGGAGCTGCCATGGTCCGCGCCCCGGCCCGCCGGGCGGAAGCCCGCCGGGGTGGCGGCGCAGCGGGCGCTCGACGCGGCCCACGGCGGCCACGCGGCGGTGAAGGCCATCCTGGCGGAGCGGGTGGCCGCGGCCGCTCACCTGGAGCGGCACGGCGCCGGCGGGCATCGACTCCGGCCCCTGCTCCTGGTCGGCCCGCCCGGGACGGGCAAGACCACCCTGGCTCGCGCGATGGCCGCCGCGCTCGACCGGCCCTGCGAGGTGGTGTCGGTGCCGATGGCGGCGGGAGATGAGGTCTACCTGGCCGGGGCGGATCGCGTGTGGAGTTCCGCCGAGCCGGGCGCCGTCATCCGGGCGGTGCGCCGGCGGGGCACGTCGCGGCTCCTGCTGGTGCTCGACGAGATGGACAAGGCGGACGATGGGGGGCGGTCCCGGCGCGGGGGCTCTCCGACGGCGTGGCTGCTGGAGCTGCTGGGCTCGACCACCTGGAGCGATCGCTACCTGGGGGTGCCCTACGACACGTCGGCGATGCTCTTTGTGGCGACGGCGAACGAACTGGGCCCGATCCCCGCGCCGCTGCTGGACCGCTGCGAGGTGGTGGAGGTCCCCGGCCTGACCCCGGCGGAGCGGCTGGCGGTGGCTCGGTCGCACGTGTGGCCCCGCCTGCTGGCGGCCTATGGGCTCCCGACCCAGACGGTGCCCCTGCCGGGGGACACCCTGGAGCTGGTGGTCAGCGGCTACGCCGCCCCCGGGGAGGCGGGCCTGCGGGCCGTGGAGACGCGGCTGGAGGCGCTGCTGCACCGGGCCATCGCGCAGGGGGCGCCCACCCGGCGGGTGTGGCTCACCCCGGAGGTCGTGGCGGCCCGGCTGGGCCTGCGGCCCCGGGCCGGGCGCCGGGTCGGCTTCGCGATGGGGGCGCCGGCCCCGGCGGCGGCGCCGGACGAGGGCGGCGGGGCCTGGGCGGTGTCGTCGCGCCGAGTGCCCGCGTCCCGGGTGGCGCGATCCTGGCTGGTGCCGGTGGCCGGGGGAGAGGCGTGAGGGGGCGGGCGGCCTCGCCCGGATGTCCGCCCGCTGGCGGGGTGCGACCATGGAGGGCATGACGAAGACGCCCCCGCCGGCCCCCCAGCGCACCGGCCCCAGCGACCCCGAGGCCCGGCGGGACGCGCTCCGCGACGCATTGGCGGCCCTCCAAGACGAGGCCGCCGCCGACCTGGCGGCCCGGGGGCTCACGGCCACCGACGTGCACGTGGCGGTGGCCGTGACCCTGCATCCGCAGCGGGCGGCGGAGTGGCTGGCCGACCCGTGCTTTCCCACGCTCGACCCCGAGCTGCAGGCGCGGATCCGGACGCTCGCGGGCGGCGGGTGAGACGGGAGCCAAGTTCGCGCTCCCCAGTGGTCGCGCTCCCTCAGCCCATCTGTCTACGAAAATGGACAGCCGGGCGGTCAGGACGGCGGGGGCGTGGGGGCCGCCGCCCTTACCGGAGCACCACGGCCATGTCGTGGAAGGTGCGGAACGTGGCGGCGAAGGCGGCCTTCGAGACCCACTGCGGGCCGACCATGGGGAGCGGGTTGTCCAGCCGCACGGCTCCCGGGGTAACCCCGACCACCAGGACGGCGTGCTCATAGCCGACCGTGGGGTAGGGGATCCAACGGCCATCCCAGGCCCGCCAATAGGCGAGGCGCGAGGCGACCAGATGGCCATCGTTGCTCGCGACCCAGGCGATGACCGGATGGCTGGCGCTCACGTCCGCATAGAGGGCGGGCAGCCCGAGCCCCGTCCCCGACCAGAGAACGGTGCCGCCGGTGGCCCGCGCCACCCGGGCGATGTTGGTGTTGAAGGTGCCGTAGCTGGTGGCCGGCCAGTTCGACTGCCCATTCCGCCACCCCACGAAGGAGGTGTACGGGTCACCCCAGCGGAGGATCGCTGAGCCCCGGAGCACCGGGAGCCGGGGGGCAACGTGCTCAGCGGTCAGGAGACTCGGCTGGGGTCGGAAGATCCCCTCGTGACTGAGCGCCATCTGGAGCGCCGCGGTTTCGCAGTCCTCGGCGTAGACCTGAGCGTGGTAGACCACGCCGCTCACGAAACGGGCCCGCACCAGAGTGAGCTGCGCGATGGCTTGGATGGCCGGACGGCCGGCGGTCCCACGCCACGCCAGCACCTGGAGCGGCCCGACGGGCCAGCCCGCACTGTTCCACCGCAGCGTGGGCGCGCCCCAGCCCCGAAGCAGGTGCCACGGCCTGGCGGAGCCAGGGCGGGCGAAGAAGGCGAAACGGGCGCCCGGGCAGGCCCCGCTGGCCTGGAGGGCGATGGCGCTCCCGGGGACCGCCACGGCCGCGCCGGGCGCCACGGTGAGACGGCCGCACACCGGTGTGGTCAGCGTGATCGTGGTGAGGCCCCCCGCCTGGGGCACGGTGTGCGGCCCGTCGGTCACCCACACCAGGACCTGGGCCGTGCCCGGGGTTCCCGGCGTCGCCCAGGTCCACGTGGCCCCGATCCACGCGGCCCGGAGGGTCCACGGGCCACGGGTCCCGGCTCGGGTGAAGTAGCTGTAGGCGGGAGTCGCGTCACTCGGGCAGGTCGGGGCGGCCTGGATCGTGACCCCCTGCCCCGCCGGCACCGGGGACGGCGTGGCGGTGACAGTGACCGCCGTGCATGGGCTCGCCACGTCCGCGGCCAGGACCGGCCCGCCCCCCGGCGACAGCGGGCCCGCCAGCACGCCCAGGGTGACCAGCGCACTGATCCCCAGCCAGCGTCCCGCCGGAAGCCAGGCGGCGGCCCGGTCGGCGATCCCGTGGAGCCTGATCGCCGACTCGCCGGGGCTCGTCACCGCGCGCGGCCCTCGCTCAGCCGGGATCGGGGTCTCGCGGGGGTGTCCTGTGCGGGACATGGCTGGGCTCCCATGACGATGGCCGCGAGCGTCTGCTTCTGATCCTGCCGTCGATCACCGCCCGGGCAAGCACGCGACCGTCACAAGCCCCTGGCGTTCGAGACGCGAGGTGGACTCAACCCCCTCCACCTCCAGCGGCAGCCGGAGCTGGTCCCGAGCCGGAGCCGGGAGGGCCTGAACCCAGACCTGTTGACATAGCGCCGTCCAGGTAGGCCGGGTTCGTATTCAAAAAGTGCCGATTTGGGCTTGACATCCGGGTCTCGAGGCGGGATAATAGATGCAAGGTTTCGGGCAGTTTCTGGAGGCC
>JAKABB010000095.1 GCA_021802045.1 bacterium | reverse complement strand
CGGCGAGCGAGGGCTGAGGACCGTCGAACCGAGCTCAGGTGGGGGGTCGCGCGCCCCTGCGCAACCTCACCGATCGTCCGTCGCTCGGGGCCGAGGGGACGATGGGGCCGGATCGGGGCCTCGAGCGCCGAGCCGACGGGGGTTGCGGGCGCAGGGCTCCCGGCTGGTCTCATCGGGGCTCGGCGCCGGCGGCCGGTGGCCCCGCGGCCCGCCCGCAGGCCGGGGCGGCGGCCGTGACCGCGGCCTTCGCGGGCGCCGACGTCTGAGCCGCCACCGCCGCGCCCCGGAGGCGCGACCGGATCGTCGCCGCGGTGAGATCGGGCCGCCGGCGCGGCGCCCGTAGAATCCCCCGCAGTGCCAAGATCGATGACCGATCGCGGCCGCCCGGCGTGGGTGGACCGCGCCCTCGAGCCCGGTGGGCTGCTGCTGGCGGCGGTCCTGCTCCTGGCCCTGGCCGCCTTCGTCCAGCCCCAGTTCGACCCCGACTTCTGGTGGCACCTGCGCGACGGCCTGCACATCCTGGCCGCCGGCCTGCCCCCCCACAACGGCTACACCTTCACCGCCGCCCACCACCCCTACATCATTCAGGAGTGGGGGTCGGAGGTGATCTACGCCCTCCTCTACCGCGCCGCGGGCATGACCCCGATCCTGCTGCTGATGGCGGTGGTGACCTGGGCGGGGTTCGCCCTGGCCCTGCGGCGGGCGCACCGCCCGGGCGGCTCTCTTGGGGTCCTGGCCGTGGGCGGGGCCCTGGTGGTGCTGGCCGGGCTGGAGATCTGGGGCCCGCGGTCGGAGATGTTCACCTTCGGCTTCTGCGGCGTCCTCCTCTTCCTGCTGGACCACCATCGCCGCCACGGGGGGCGGGCCATCCTGGCGGTGGTGCCCCTCTTTTGGATCTGGGGCAACCTCCACGGGGGCTTCGTCATCGGCCTGGGCCTGTTCCTGGTGGTCCTGGGCGGCGACGCCATCACCAACTGGCTCCACCGGCGCACGCGGGCGGAGCCCGGCCGGCCGGCCGGGCTGGCCCCGGGCCTGCTGGCGCCGGTGGCCTGGTCCCGGTGGCGCCAGCTGGCCGGGCTCTGGGTGCTGGGCGCGGTGGTGGTGGTGGTGAACCCCAACGGGCTCGGGGTCTACAAGTACCCGCTGCGACTGCTCTCCAGCAACGTCGCCATGGCCAGCATCCAGGAGTGGCAGAGCCCCAACTTCCACCTGCACGGCCTGCTGCCGGCGCTGGCCCTGGTGGTCACCACCCTGCTGGTGACGCCCCTGGCCCGCCGCACATCCCTCACCGACCTCCTCCTCGCCGGCGCCGGCCTGGTGCTGGCCCTCTACGCGGTCCGCAACCTGGTCATCTTCGGCATCTTCCAGCTGCCCCTCTGGGTGGACGGGGCCGAGGGGTGGTGGGCCCTCCTGGCCCCCGTCCGGCGTCCGGGCCCCGCGCCGGCGGGGCGGCGGCCGGTGGCCCTGGTGGTGACGGCGCTGGCGGCGCTGGTGGTGGTGGCCGGCCTGCGCATCGGGGCCATGGCCGCCAGCCCGGAGAACCGGCCCCTCAGCGCGGCCTATCCGGTGGCGGTGGGCCGGGTCCTCTGCCAGGGGCCGGCGGCCCGGGTCTTCGCTCCCTACGGCGCCTCGGGGTGGCTCCTGTACCGGATCGACCCGCGGGCGCCGATCGGCCGCGGCTGCGCCCCGGACCGGGTCTTCATCTTCGGGGAGGTGGACCTCATCGGCCCGGTCGTCTTCCACCAGTACCTGGTGGCGGCCGCGGGCCTGCCGGCGGCCACCCGGATCCTGCGCCAGTACGGGGTGACCGCGGTCTGGCAGCCGCGGCAGGGGCCCCTGACCGCCCTCCTGCGCCGCGACCCCAACTGGACCTGCGTCTTCGCCAACCGGGGCAACGTCGTCTTCGCCTGGCACGCCGCCGCCTCGCGCTGGCGGGCCAGCCGGGCCGCCTGCCCACCGCCGCCGGCCGCACCGGCCACCTGAGGCCGGGCGGGGCTACCCCAGCACCGGCAGGGGCAGCTCGGTCCGCAGCCGCTTCTTGTCGAACTTGCCCACGCTGGTCTTGGGGATCTCCTTCACGAAGACGACAGCGTCGGGGACCCACCAGGAGGCGACCTGGTCGCGCACGAACTCCTGGATGGCCGCCTGGGTGAGCGCCGGGCCGGCGTCCGCCCGGGGCACCACCACCGCCACCGGCCGCTCCGACCACTTGGGGTGGGGCACCCCGATGACCGCGGCCTCCAGCACCTGGGGGTGGGCCATGATGGTGTTCTCCAGCTGGACCGAGGAGATCCACTCTCCGCCGGACTTCACCAGGTCCTTGGTGCGGTCCACGATCTCCAGGTACCCCTCCGCGTCCACGGTGCCGACGTCGCCGGTGCGCAGCCAGCCGTCGGTGGTGAAGCGGTGGTCGGCGTCCTGCTCGTCGTGGTAGTAGGCGCGGCAGATCCAGGGGCCCCGGACCTGGATCTCGCCGGAGGTGGTGCCGTCCTCCGGGCAGCGCTCGCCGGTGGCCAGGTCGACGATGCGCAGCTCCACCCCGGGGAGGGGGAAGCCCTGCTTGGCCCGCAGCGCCAGCTGCTCCGCCTCGGGCAGCGTGCGCAGGTAGCTCTTGATGCTGCCGTGGGTTCCCACCGGGGAGGTCTCGGTCATCCCCCAGGCGTGGTACAGCCGCAGGCCCACCTGGTCGAAGCCGGCGATCAGGGCCGCCGGGGCGGCCGAGCCCCCGCAGAGGATGGCGTGCAGGTCCGGGAGGCGCTCCCCGGTCCGGTTCATCTCGGCCAGCAGCAGGGTCCAGACCGACGGCACCCCGGCGGTGACCGTGACCCGCTCGCTGCGCAGGAACTGGAGCAGGTGCTGGGGGTCGAGGAAGCGGTCGGGGAGGACGATGTCCGCGCCCACCAGCATGAAGGCGTAGATCCCGCCCCAGGCGTTGGCGTGGAACATCGGCACCACCGGCAGGTAGCGGTCCGTCTCCCGGGCGCCGTCGCCGGCCACCAGGGCGGTGGTCAGGCTGTGCAGGTAGCTGGAGCGGTGGCTGTAGACCACGCCCTTGGGGTTGCCGGTGGTCCCGGACGTGTAGCACATGGCGGCCGCTGAGTCCTCGTCCAGCTCCGGCCACACGACCTCTCCGTCGGCGGAGGCCAGGAAGGCCTCGTAGTCCACCGTCTCCGCGACCTGGCAGGTCTGCACCGACCCCGGTCCCATCAGCACCACCAGGCGGACGGTGGGGAGGCGGCCGGCGAGCTGGTCCAGCGCCGCCACCACGCTGCGGTCGCAGAAGATGACCTGGTCCTCGGCGTCGTTGATGATGAAGGCCAGCTGGTCGGGGTGGAGACGGATGTTGACGGTGTGCATCACCGCCCCCAGGCAGGGGATGGCGTAGTAGCACTCCAGGTGCTCATAGGTGTTCCAGGCGAAGGTGGCGACGCGGTCTCCGGGGCCGATGCCCGCCTGCTGCAGGGCCCGCGCCAGCCGGCGCACGCGCCGGCCGCACTCGGCGTAGGTGTAGCGGTGCGGCGGACCCTCCGGCCGCTGGGTGACGATCTCCTTGCGGCCGAAGTAGCGGACGGCGTGCTCGAAGATGCTGGTCAGGGTCAGCGGGGTCTCCATCATCAGCCCCTGCATGGCTGCTGCCCTCCGCGGCGGCCTGGGGCGGCCGCCCGCCGGCTCCGTCGACCCGGGGCCGGCGTCATCGTACGCGCCGGACCCGCCCCACGCTACCGGCCGACGCTGACCGCCATGGAGGGGGTCACGACCTCGACCAGGGTGAGGCCGGTCTGGAGGGGCAGGGGGTGCCCGTCGCTGAGGGTGTAGTAGATGGGCCCGCCGCTGGGGGGGCGGTGCCATCTCCCGCTGAGCTCGCTGCCGTCGATGAACGCCCGGAAGGGGCCCGACCCGCCGAGGTTCCAGATGATGGCGTGGTTGCCCAGGACGTCCTCCACGTAGTGGGTGTAGCGGAAGGTGGCCTGGAGGAGGATGAGGTTGCGCACCTGGAGCGGCTGGTGGGTGGTCATGTCGATCTGGGGGCTGCCGTTGAGGGAGCGCAGCCAGACCCGGGTGACGGGGTTGAACTGGTAGCTGACGTCGTTCACCGAGCTCATGGCGATGCCGACCGTCCGCACCGGGCCCAGGGGGTAGGGGTCGGGGTGGGGGGGCAGCAGCACGTAGTGCAGCTGCCCCCGGGCCATGGCCGGGTAGCGCTGGCGCAGCGCCCCCAGAAGGAGGCCCCCGGTGGTGAACAGGTTGGACGGGGGGTAGTGGTCGGTGGTGCGGAAGAAGACCGAGCCGCAGCAGTCGTCGGTGGTGAGGGGCATGTGGGCCCGGTGGAAGATGCGGTAGGTGCCGATGGAGGCGCCGCTGAAGGCCGCCATCCCGGAGTACATCTGGGCGATGGGCAGGGTGATGGGGCGGCCGCTGCGGACCGGGCCCAGCCGCAGGCCCGGCTGCAGGTGCCAGTAGACGGCGGTGAAGCGGGTGATCCCGCCCTCGGTCAGGTACTCGTAGACGATGTCCGCCTGCTGCAGCCCGCTCTGGGGGCGGGCCGTCGGTCCGTTGTCGACCTGGAGGTCGATCGGAGCGTGGGGCACGAAGCCGGCGCTCACCGTCCCGACGTTGGTCGGGACCGCGTCCACCACGTGGACGGTCGCGGTGGCCGCCGGGCCGTCGGGGCCGCGGGCGCTGATGGCGGCGGCGCCGAGGCCGTTGGCCAGCAGCTGGCTGCCGTTCTGCACCGTCACCGTCGTGGGGTCGGCGCTGGTGAGGTGCACCGGCAGCGGGGGGCTGGCCGGCGTCTGCCCGCTGGTGAGCGTCTCGCGCACGGTGGGGGTGACGACCTCCCCGTACCCCACGGTCGCAGGCAGGGACAGCTGGAGGCGGGCGACGCCGACCCCGGTCACGGTGACGGAGCCCTGCCGGCCGCCGCTGGTGGCGGTGACCACGGCCTGCCCGGCGGCCACCGCGGTGGCCTGGCCGCTGGAGCTCACCCGGATCACCGCCGGGGCGCTGGAGCTCCACTGCACCTTGGGGCGGCCGCCACCGGGCGGGTGGGCTGTGAGCTGCACCGAGTGCCCGAGGAGGACGGAGGCGCGGCCCGGGCGCACCAGGAGCGTCCCGGCCGCCGGGTGGCGGAAGACGAGAAGGGCCACGCCCACCAGCAGCACCACGGCCGCGGCGCCGACCGCCAGGATCGCTCGCCGGTCGGCGAAGAGCCGCCGCCGCGGCTGGGGTGCGGCGCTGCGGCTCAGGGGTAGATCCCGCGGACCGCGGTGGCGTCGGCCACCCGCTTCACCGCCAGGCAGTAGGCACCCATGCGCAGGGTGGTTCGGTGCTCGGTCGCGAGCTCCTCCATCTGCTGGTAGGCCCGGCGCATGATCCGGATGAGCCGATCGTTGATCTCCGCCTCCTCCCAGAAGAACGACTGGATGTCCTGCACCCATTCGAAGTAGGAGACCGTGACCCCACCGGCGTTGGCCAGGATGTCGGGGATCAGGGTCACCCCGCGCTGCAGGAACACCTCGTCCGCCTCCGGGGTGGTCGGCCCGTTGGCCGCCTCGATGATGAGGCGGGCCTGCACCCTGGCGGCGTTGTGGATGGTCAGCTGGTTCTCCAGCGCCGCTGGGATCAGGATCGTGGCCGGCAGCTCCAGGAGGGCGGCGTTGCTGACCGCCGTGGCTCCGGGGAACCCGGCCACCCGCCCGGTGCGGCGCTGGTGCTCGAGCAGGGCCGGCACGTCCAGGCCCTGGGGCTGATAGATGCCGCCGAAGACGTCGGAGACCGCGACGATGCGGAAGCCCCGCTGGTGCATGAGGTCGGCGCTGACGCTGCCCACGTTGCCGAAGCCCTGGATGGCCACGGTCGCCTCCTCGGGGGCGATCTGCAGGCGCTGGCAGGCCTCCATCGTCACTGTCATGACCCCCCGGCCGGTGGCGGCCGGCCGGCCCTCGGAGCCACCGATCTCCAGGGGCTTGCCGGTGACGGTGGCCGGCACCGAGTAGCCGCGCTGCATGGAGATGGTGTCCATGATCCAGGCCATCACCTGGCTGTTGGTGTTGACGTCCGGGGCCGGGATGTCGCTGTCCGGCCCGATCAGGACCGTCATCTCGCTGGTGAAGCGCCGGGTGAGGTTCTCCAGCTCGTGGACGCTGAGGGTCGCCGGGTCGCAGATGACGCCGCCCTTGGCCCCGCCGTACGGCAGCCCGGTCAGGGCGCACTTCCAGGTCATCCACATGGAGAGCGCCTTGACCTCGTCGAGGGAGACCTCGGGATGGAAGCGGATGCCGCCCTTGGCGGGCCCGCGGGTCAGGTTGTGCTGGACCCGGTAGCCGGTGAACATCCGGATGCGGTTGTCGTCCATGCGCACCGGGAAGTTGACGGTGAACTCCCGCCGGACCTGCCGGAGGATGGCTCGCAGCCCGGGGTCCAGCTGGAGGAGGTCGGCGGCCTGGTCGAACTGGCGCTGGGCCGTCCGGTACGGGTTGGTGGCCGCCACTCCCTGGACCTCGAGGGTGACCTCAGTCACAGGCGTGGCCAGGCTGGTGCGGTGCGGAGGGTGACCTGGGATGCAAACCGGGGCTAGGGTGACCGCTGGCCAGGTGCCCTGTCAAGCGGGCCGGCGTCGGCGGCCCGACCCGGACGCCGCGGGCGGCGCGACCACAGGGGCCGGGGAGCGACCCGTCTGCCGGCCGGCGCGGGGTGGGCCGGGGCGGCAGACGGCCCTCGAGTGGCGGGCGGCCCGGCGAGCTGCCGACGGGACCGCTCGGAGCCGAGCTCCCGAGCCCGGCTCCGAGCGCCGGCTGGGCCGCCGGCGGCGGCCGGGGACGACGCGGCAGGCCGCTGGCGAGGACGGGGAGCGGTCCGGGTGCGGGCGGGCTGGCGGGGTCCCGCCCGCACCCGGCCACGGACCTCGACGCTTGGCCCCGGCGCCTCCGGGGGATGGCCGAGATGCCGGCGCCCCGGGGGGCGCACGAACGCTGTCGACGACCGGTGGGGCATCCTCGATGCGCCCTCCCGCACCCGGCGATGGGGAGGTGGCTGAGGAAGCCCGGCCGCCCCAGTCACCCACCCCCCGCTCCGGCCGGCTGGCGCCCCCGGCCGGGGCGGGGGAATCGGACGGGCCCACGCCTTCGTGGCCCGTCCGACCCCCTTGGGCATGGCGGGGTCTGCGGCCCCTATGCCTTCGCGCCGGCGATCATCCCGTGGGGATCGAGCACGAACTTGCGCGCGACCCCTTGGTCGAAGTCCGAGTAGCCCTTGGGGGCCCCGGTCAGGGGCAGCACCGTGGCGTTGACGTTGCGGCCGACGTGCACCTTGTCGTGCAGGATCGCCATCATCAGCTGCCGGTTGTAGCGCTTCACGGGGCACTGCCCGGTGGTGAAGTGCTGCGACTTCGCCCACCCGAGACCGATCCGCACCCTGAGGCTGCCGATCTTCGCCTCCTCATCGATACCGCCGGGGTCCCCGGTCACGTACAGGCCGGGGATGCCGAGCCCTGCGGCCGCTCGGGCCACCGTCATGATGTCGTTGAGGACCGTCGCCGGCGCCTCCCCGGCGCCAGCCCCGTGCCCCCTGGCCTCGAAGCCGACGGCATCGACCGCGGCGTCAACCTCGGGCTCCCCGACGATCTCGGCGATCATGTCCGCCAGCGGGGCGGCGGAGGTGAGGTCGACGGTTTCGCACCCGAAGGTGCGGGCCTGCGCCAGCCGACCGGGGTTCATGTCCCCCACGATGACCACCGCGGCCCCCAGCAGGTGTGCCGAGGTGGCTGCGGCCAGGCCCACCGGCCCGGCCCCGGCGATGTACACGGTGGACCCCGTGGTGACGCCTGCCGTGTAGCACCCGTGGTAGCCGGTCGGGAAGATGTCCGAGAGCATGGTCAGGTCCAGGATCTTCGCCAGCGCCTGGTCCCTGTCGGGGAACTTCAGCAGGTTGAAGTCGGCGTAGGGCACCATCACGTACTCGGCCTGGCCGCCGATCCAGCCGCCCATGTCGACGTAGCCGTAGGCGGCCCCGGGCCGGGCCGGGTTGACGTTCAGGCAGACGCCGGTGTGGCCCTCCATGCACATGCGGCACCGTCCGCAGGCGATGTTGAAGGGGACCGAGACGATGTCCCCGACCTTGATGAACTCGACGTCGCGTCCGGCCTCGATCACCTCGCCCGTGATCTCGTGGCCGAGTGTCTGGCCGACGGGTGCCGTGGTGCGGGCGCGCACCATGTGCTGGTCGCTGCCGCAGATGTTGGTCGACACCACCTTCAGGATTACGCCGTGCTCGCACTTGCGGTTCTGTTCGGCGAGGGTGAGCGTCGGATAGTCGAGCTCCTCCACCGCCACCTGGCGCGGGCCCTTGTAGACGACCGTCTTGCTGCCTGACATGCCGATCCTCCTTTCTCGGTTCGCCTCCCGGCGTTGAAACCTGTGCCCTGCTGGCGGGGAAGCTCCCACCCGCCCCGCCCCTTCGTCCCTGCCCGAGGCCGCCGAGGATCCGGCTATGGGGACCGTGCCCGTGACCGCGACCTCGCTGCCCCCATGTCCCTCTCCGTCACACCGAGGCGGCGGCCTTCCCGGCTCCGCCGGCTGGCGCGGCCCGCGACCGGATGGCCATCCAGGGGTAGGCCAGGGCTGCCGCCGCGGCGCCGATGGCCTGGGCCACGAGGTAGACGCCCATCACCGCCCAGTTGGTGGGCGCCCCCAGGATCCAGTCGCCGAACAGCGGCCCGAAGGTGCGGGCGGGGTTGATGGCGGCGCCGGAGACGTTGCCGAGGAGCACGATCAGGCCCGCGATGTTCAGCGCGATGACGAGCCCGGCCCATCCGGCTGGCGCCTTTCGGTTCACGGCCAGACCGAAGACGACCAGCACCAGGACGAAGGTGCCGATGGCCTCGGCCACGCCCGCACGCCAGAGGGGGACGCCCGGGAACGGGCCCGGCGCCCCGAGGCCGCCGACCGCCCAGGCCTGCCTGCCGTACACCAGCGCGATGGCGAGGGCCCCCGCGGTCGCCCCCAGGAACTGGGCCGCCCAGTACCCCACCGCGTCCCTCGCGCCGATGGCCCGATGGATGAGGAGGCCCAGCGTCACCCCGGGGTTGATGTGGGCGCCGCTCACGTGCCCGAAGCAGTAGACCATGGCCATGATGATGAAGCCGAAGGCGAGGCCGATCGCCAGCCAGTCGGCGGTCCCGCCCAGGGCCCCGATCCCGATGTCGTTCGGGTTGTAGCGGGGCGCGCCCTGGCTCAGGATGAGCGTGACCGCCGCCGTTCCTGCGCCCACGAACACCAGCAGGAGCGTGCCCAGGAACTCTGCGGCCAACCTTTGCGCGAGCGTGTACTCCTCGTCCACCGGTGCATCCCCCCTGGCGGCGGAGCCCCGCGAGCCCCATGGGGGAACTGTAGGAGAGGCCCGCGCGGCCGGGAACTCGCCGTCAGGGCGGTTCCGGCCGCCCGGACGGACAGCGACCCCGTCCGTCCGGACAGGGTCCTTGTCGCCCGCGGCGCGGCCGCGGCTCCGCTCGCCTGACATCCGCCCCTGGCGGGGCGGGCCGGCTGCCGCTGGCCTGACGGGGAGGGCGGCGTCCGGCCGTGGGCGAGCCGTGGAGCCCCCGACGAGCCGTCCGATCCGGCAGAGGAGGGCGCGGTGAGCGTGGTCGGCACGGGAGAGGGAGGGGTCAGCGGGTCGCGGCGGTGTCCGGGGAGCGGCCCCACGAAGGCCGAGCCCGGGGTCCGCCGCCCGGGGGCGGGGCCGCTTGGACCGGATCGACGTCGGGATGGTCCGGCGGTGGGACGCAGCGCCGGTGGTGACGGGATCGAGCGGTCGCGACTGGCTGCCGCTGGCCGGCCGGTCGCGGGCCCGGGCCGGGCGGCGGCGCGCCCGCCGGCGGCGCTGGGCATGGGCACAAGACCGATGGCCCGGCG
>JAKABB010000094.1 GCA_021802045.1 bacterium | reverse complement strand
CGACCGCGGCCGGCGGCACGCCGGCCGAGCCGCCGGCCGTCGCCGAGGTCCCGAGCCCGCCGACGCCCGCCGCGGCCGAGCGCCCGGCGGGCACGGCCCGGGGGGACCTGGCTCCCGAGGAGGAGGCCGCGCCCGAGCGGGAGTGGCAGGAGCTGGTCCGGCCGGGCCAGCACAGCCTGGCCCTGACCGCGGTCGACGCGCGCCAGCTGGTGGCCGGCCTCTTCGACCGCTGGGAGCGGGCGCTGGAGCGGCGGATCGAGGCCGAGCAGCGGCTGCGATTCGCGGGGGAGATCGACCGCCGCACCCGCCAGATCCAGGAGCTGCGCCAGGAGCTGGAGGCCGTCCGCAGCGCCCAGGCCGCCCAGCTGGCGGAGCGGGAGCGGGAGGTGCTGGAGCTGCGCGCCCGGCTGCGGGAGGCTGACGCGGCGACCCAGGCCGCCCGCAGCCGCTGGTGGCGCCGGTGACCCCTGGCCCCGGGCGCCGCGCCGCCTGACCGGCGGGCCCGGCGGCCCTCACCCGGGCCGCCTTCAGGGACACTGATGACGATGCCCGACTCCCGCCCCGTGGAGGAGATCAAGGCCCGGCTCGACCTGGCCGAGGTGATCGGCGCCCACGTCCGCCTGCAGCGCGCGGGGCGCGAGCTGCGCGGCCTGTGCCCGTTCCACGACGAGAAGACCCCCTCCTTCTACGTCAGCCCGGAGAAGCAGCTCTGGCACTGCCAGGGCTGCCACCAGGGCGGCGACCTCTTCAGGTTCGTCGAGCTCCTGGACCGGGTCGACTTCAAGGAGGCGCTGGAGCGGCTGGCCCGGCGGGCGGGGGTCGAGCTCCCCGAGGGCCCGGGGGCGCGGGCGGGCCCGGCCCGGCGCGAGCGGGAGCAGGTCCAGGCGCTGCACAAGCTGGCCACCGACTTCTACCACCACGTCCTGGGCCAGGCGCCGGCGGGCGCGCCCGGCCGGGCCATGCTGGAGGCCCGCGGGGTGGGCGCGGCCAGCTGGGACCACTTCCAGCTGGGGTACGCCCCCGCCGGGGCCCGCCAGGACAACCTGGTGCGCTTCCTGGTGGCCCGGGGCCAGCCGGCGGCGGCGGCGGTCCAGGCCGGTCTGGCCCGGCGGGGCCCGGACGGGGCGGTGGTCGACTTCTTCCGACGGCGGCTGATGATCCCGATCCGCGACGAGCGGGGGACCTGCATCGCCTTCGGTGGGCGGGCGCTGGGCGACGAGCCGCCCAAGTACCTCAACACCCGCGCCACCGCCACCTTCGACAAGTCGCGGGTCCTGTTCGGGCTGGACCGGGCCCGGGAGACGCTGCGGCGGCAGCGGACGGCGGTGATCGTCGAGGGCTACTTCGACGTGATCGCCGCCCACGCTGCCGGGGTCACCGAGGCGGTCTCGACCTCCGGCACCGCGCTGACCCCGGCCCAGGCCCGCCTCCTGCGCCGCTTCGCCGAGACCGCCATCCTCTGCTTCGACGGGGACGCCGCCGGCCGGCGGGCGGCGGCCGCGGCGGTCGACGTCATCGCCGCCGAGCTGGAGCCGCGCCTGCTCCTGCTGCCCGAGGGCCGCGACCCCGACGAGCTCTGCCGCGAGGACCCCGATCGCTTCCGGGCCCTGGTGACCGGGGCCCGGCCGGCGTGGGAGGTGCTGGTCGACGAGGCCCTGGGCGACGCCCCCCCGGGGGCCGACCCCAGGACGCTGGCGGCCCGCCGGGCGGTCATCCAGGTGCTGGCCCGGATCCCGGAGGCCAGCGTGCGCGACCTCTACGCGGCCCGGGCCGCCCGCCGCCTGGGGGTCGACCCCCGTCACCTGCTGACGGACATGGAGCGGTCCCGGCGGGGCCGCCCGGCGGGACCGCCGGTCCCGGGGCCCCCGCCCGCGGGGGCCCCGGGGACCGCCGGCCCGGAGGCGGGGAGTTTGACCCGCGCCGAAAGCGGGAACGCTCCCCCTGACCGGGTCGGGTACCTCCTCGGGTTGCTGGTGCACGCACCAGAGCGGGTGGCGGACGTGCGCGAGCGCTACGGCCTGGCGGTCGAGGAGTTCCCGGACACGGCCCAACGGGCGATCTACGGAGCGATGGTGCGTCGGCAGGATGGGGTCCTCGAGGAGGCAGAGCTGGACCGGGACGCGACCGCCCTGCTGGCCAGACTGCGGCGCGAGGCCTACCCGGAGCTGACCGGCGACCCGGCGGCCAGCCGGGTGGACCGGGTGCTGGAGGACTGCGTCAGGGCCATCCGCATCGACCGCCTGACCGACCGGGCCCTGGAGCTGGAGCGCCGCCTGCGCCTCAGCGGGCATCACCGACACGGCGAGGTTCCGGCCGTTGTCGGAGAATGGGAGGCGATCCGACATCAGATCGAGTTGCTGAAGCGAGGCGAACCCCCAGTGGCGGGGGGGCTGCCCATCACCACGGCCCCGACGGGATGAGCCGACCGCCAGCGGGGGCGCGGGACACCGGCCGCACCGGCCGGGACGGAGGAGCGTGACCGTGGCGAAGACCATGCGTCGGCCGCAGCCGACGGCCGAGGCGACGCGGGCCGACGACCTGGTCAAGCTCGCCGAGGCCCTGATCCTGAAAGGGAAGGAGCAGGCCTACCTCACGCCCGACGACATCCTCCAGACCTTCCCCGAGGTCGACGCCGAGCCCGACCACCTGGAGCGGGTCTTCGCCCTCTTCCGGGAGATGGGCATCTCCGTCACCGACGGGGACAAGGACTTCGAAGAGGTGGAGGAGATCGACGATGAGATGCTCTCCACCATCGAGGCCGCCGACGCCGTCTCCCTCGACGACCCGGTGCGAATGTACCTCAAGGAGATCGGCCGGGTCGCGCTGCTGAAGGCCGAGGACGAGGTCTACTACGCCAAGCTCATCGAGCAGGGGGACGGGGACGCCAAGCACCGGCTGACCGAGGCCAACCTGCGCCTGGTGGTCTCCATCGCCAAGAAGTACATCGGCCGCGGCATGTCCTTCCTGGACCTGATCCAAGAGGGGAACATGGGCCTGATCCGGGCCGTGGAGAAGTTCGACTACCACAAGGGGTACAAGTTCTCCACCTACGCCACCTGGTGGATCCGGCAGGCCATCACCCGGGCCATCGCCGACCAGGCCCGCACCATCCGGATCCCGGTCCACATGGTGGAGACCATCAACAAGCTGGTCCGGGTCTCCCGGCGCCTGCTGCAGGAGCTGGGGCGCGAGCCGGCGGACCCCGAGATCGCCGAGGAGATGGGGATCACCCCCGACAAGGTGCGCGAGATCATCAAGGTCTCCCAGGACCCGGTCTCGCTGGAGACCCCGATCGGCGAGGAGGAGGACTCCCACCTCGGTGACTTCGTCCCCGACAGCGAGGCGGTCTCCCCCTCGGAGGCGGCCTCGCTGACCATGCTGCGCACCGAGGTGGAGGACATCCTGGACACCCTCACCCCGAGGGAGCGGCGCGTGCTGCAGCTGCGCTTCGGCCTCATCGACGGCCACCAGCGCACCCTGGAGGAGGTGGGCAAGCGCTTCGGGGTGACCCGGGAGCGGATCCGCCAGATCGAGGCCAAGGCCCTGCGCAAGCTGCGCCACCCCTCGCGCTCGACCAAGCTGCGGGACTACCTGGAGTAGCCGGCCCGGCGCCGCCCGTCCGGTTACAGCAACGGTCGGCGGCTACAACACACGGCCGACGGGCCGACCGCTCTCCGGTTGACACGGGCTCCCTGGGCCCGGCAGGATGGCGGGTCATGGCTCTACCGTCGGCGGCCCCCACCATGACGCCTCGCCGCGGTATCGAGCAGTGCCTCCGGGCCGGGTGCGCCTGTAGCTGAGCCCGGCTCGCCGCCACCGCGGTGGGACCGGGTCGGTGACGTCCCTTCCCTGGACTCACCGTGCCGGACCGTCCGGCACTCAGCTCGATGGAGGCATCCCTGTGTCCACAACAGCCAGCGCCCCTCGCCCGGCCGGCACGGCCCGGCGAACCGAGACCCCCGACCACCGCCACCAGGTGGTCATCATCGGCGGCGGGTCCGCCGGCCTGACGGTCGCGGCCCGGCTCCGCCGCCGGCGGCCCGACCTCGACGTGGCGGTCGTCGAGCCCTCTGACCGCCACTTCTACCAGCCGCTGTGGACGCTGGCCGGGGCGGGGGTGGTGGCCCGGGAGCGGACCGTGCGCCCGCAGCGGGCGGTGACCCCCAAGGGCGTCACCTGGCTCCGGGAGGCGGTGGCGGCGTTCGAGCCGGACCGCAACCAGGTGCGCACCGACAGCGGCCGCACCGTCGCCTACGACGCCCTGGTGGTGGCCCCCGGCATCCAGGTCGACTGGGACGCCGTGGCCGGGCTGCCCCAGGCCCTGGGCCGCGACGGCGTGGCCAGCAACTGGAGCTACGAGAGCGTCGCCAGCACCTGGGAGTTCCTGCGCGGCTTCCGGGGCGGGACCGCGCTCTTCACCCTGCCCGCCACCCCGGTGAAGTGCCCGGGGGCCGCCCAGAAGATCATGTACCTGGCCGACGACCACCTCCGGCGCGCCGGCCTGCGCGACCGCAGCCGGATCGTGTTCGCGTCGGCCGCCGGCAGCATCTTCGCGGTCGAGCGCTACGCCCGCACCCTGCGCCAGGTGCTCCAGCGCAAGGGGATCGAGACGCTCTTCCAGCACAACCTGGTGGAGGTCCGCGGCCGGGCCAAGGAGGCGGTCCTGGAGCACGTCGCCACCGGCGAGCGGACGGTTCTGCCCTACGACTTCCTGCACGTGACCCCGCCCCAGGGCGCCCCCGACGTCGTCAGCGCCAGCCCCCTGACCGGAGCCGGCGGCTGGGTGGCGGTGGACCGGCACACGCTGCGGCACGAGGGCTGGGGCAACGTCTTCGCGCTCGGCGACGCCAGCAGCCTGCCCACGGCCAAGACCGCCGCCGCGGTGCGGCACCAGGCCCGGGTGGTGGTGGCCAACCTGCTCGCGGTCCTGGCCGGGACGGAGCCGGCCGCGGCCTACGACGGCTACACCGCCTGCCCGATCGTGACCGGCTACCGCTCGCTGGTGCTGGCGGAGTTCGACTACGACGGGCAGCCCCGGGAGACCTTCCCCTTCGACCAGTCCAAGGAGCGCTACAGCATGTACCTGCTGAAGCGGTACGCCCTGCCCGCCCTGTACTGGCACGGGATGCTGCGCGGGCGGGCCTGACCGGGGGGGGGCCGACCCCACCCCCCTGGCGCCAGCGGTACGGTCCGCCGCCGGGGCCAGGGCGTCAGAGGGTCGCGGGTATACTCGACCAGCGCTTTCCGGAGTAGCTCAACGGTAGAGCAGGCGGCTGTTAACCGCAAGGTTCACGGTTCGAATCCGTGCTCCGGAGCCAGCCCGCCGACCTCGCCGCCGCCAGTGGAGCCAGCCCAGGCGCGCGACCCGCGTCCGCCAGCGGCCGGTTCGCCGGGGGCGGCCCACCGGCCCGCAGGCGCTGGGGCATCCGGTCGGCGGGCGCCGCCCCGCGGGAGCCGGGCGTCATTCGGTCCTGGGGCCATCGGCCCTCCGGCGTGCCGGCGGCGGGCTCCACCGACGGTCGCGGCCCCGGGATTCGGCGGCCGGCCGCGACCATCCTCCCCGACACCCCGGCGCGTCGCTCCGAAGTAGTACCTGTGGGACTTGCATGTGCTACGTTGAGGGCATGGAGCGGGTGGGCATCCGGGAACTCCGCCAGAACGCCAGTGAGGTGCTGCGACGGGTGGCCGCCGGGGAGCCGGTCGAGGTGACCAACCACGGCCGCCCGGTGGCCCGCATCGTGCCCATCCCGGCGGGCTCGGGGCTTGATCAGCTGGTCGCCGAAGGAAGGGCGACGGTGGCGGTCGGCGACCTGCTCGCGGTGGCGGCGATCCCTCAACCCGCGGGGGCGCCCCGCCTCTCGGACGTGCTGGCGGGGTTGAGGGACGATGAGCGCTGAGGTCGCCTACCTCGACACCTCGGCGGTGGTGAAGCTGCTGGTCCGGGAGCGGGAGTCGCCGGCCCTCCGCCGGGCACTGCGGCGGTGGCCCCGCCAGGCCTCCTCCGGCCTGCTCCGCGTCGAGCTGCTCCGCGTGGTTCGGAGAGCTGGACTGCCCCGGCTGGCGGCGGCGGCCCGCCAGCAGCTGGCGGCGATCCATCTGGTCCGGCTCGACGACTCGCTCCTGGACCGGGCCGCGGAGCTCGAGCCGGCCTCGCTGCGCTCGCTGGACGCCATCCACCTGGCCACGGCCCTGGCCCTGGGGCCCGATCTGGCGACCGTGGTCACCTACGATGAGCGCATGATCGCCGGCGCCGCGGCCATCGGGCTGCCGACCTCCTCGCCACGCTGAGCTCGACCGCCCGGGCCGCGCCGCTGGGCGAGTCGGGGACGGCGCGGCGGCGATGACAACGCCACGCGCGGCCGGGCCAGGGCACGGATACCGCAGCAGGCGCTCAGTCAGAACTCCCTCAGCAGCGACGGACGTCACCCAAGCGCTCGCCCTGCCCGGCGCTCCCGCCCGGCGGCGGTCGCCGGAGGCCACACGTGGTAGGCACCAGGCACGCGGACCCAGGCCGGAGAGTCCAGCCTCCTTCGACTATTATGAGCCTGACTGACCTGGTCTTATCGCCAGTTTATTGACGATGAGGCCCCCTATGTTTGGCCCAGATCACTTTAGAATGCTCCAGTGCTGAGGGACGAGGAGATCGTGCGTGCCAACCCATGGTGGCGCTCCGCCAACTGGCGGTCGGACGACCCCCACCTGCGGCGTCTGGGCGAGCAGCCGGCGCGCCTGCCCGCGCCCGTCGCCGACGCGATCGACCTGTGGGCACCGGCGGTGCACCTCCTGCGTGGGCCGCGCCAGGTGGGGAAGTCCACCGACCTGAAGCTCATGGTCCTCCGCGGTCTCGCCGAGGGACGCGCACCGGAGAGCATCCTCTATCTGGCCCTCGACCTCCTCGAGGGCCAGCCCGTCGAGGAGCTGGCCCGGACGGTGCGTCGCGCCCAGGTCCTTGCCGGCGCACCGGCGGCCAGCCTGGTCCTCTTCGACGAGGTGACCTCCGTCCAAAGGTGGCGCCTGGCGGTCAAGGCGCTGTGGGACGAGGGAAGCATCGACCGCTCGGTGGTCATCTGCACCGGGTCGTCAGCCATCGGTCTTTCCGACAGCGAGGCCGAGAGCCTTCCCGGTCGACGTGGCGTCGGCAGGGATCTCCTCGTCCTGCCGCAGGACTTCGGGGCCTTCGCCCGCACGCTCGATCCGTCTCTCCCGGAGGCCCCGGGGATGGATGTCGCGGACCTGGTCAGCCCGACGGGCCAACGCCTCATGTCACAGATGCTCCTGCACCTCCCGGACCTGCAGCGCGACCTGGAGCGCTACCTGCTATTCGGCGGGCTGCCTGCCGCCGTCGCCGAGGCCAGCCGCGGGGCTTTGCGCCCCAGCGAGGCGACCAAGCGCGTCCTCAAGGACTCCCTCCTGCGAGAGATCCGCCACAAGGGAGCCAGCGCGCCCGCCGCCGATGCGCTGCTCGAGCGAATGCTGCGGTCCCTCGGTTCGCGGGTGAGCTGGCAGCGGATGGCGGAGGAGATGGCGGTCCCCCTCAGGGGCAAGCGGGCCGGGCGGGCAGGCAGGACCGATCGCCGCACCCTCCAAGACTATGTCGAGTTCCTGGCCGCGGGCTATTTCGCCCTGATCCTCTACTTCTGGAAGCAGAACTCGGGGACGGCAGACTTCTCCAAGGACAAGAAGATCTACTTCGGCGACCCGCTCCTGCACACCATCACCACCGATCGGGTCGGGCTGGCGCCGGACCCGCACGCGCAGGTGGAGAACACCGTGGCGATGCACCTCTTCCGTCGGTACGAACCAGTGGACCGCCAGGCCGAGACGTTCCCCGCCGCCGACCGGCTCCATGTCTGGCGCACCGGCAGCGGTGGGGAGATCGACTTCGTCTGCGGGCCCCGCGAGGCCGTCCACGCGGTCGAGGTGGCGGACTGGCTGCGGGTCAACCGTCAGAAGGCCACCGCGCCGATGCGGGCGCTCCCCGGTCGCCCCAGCCTGGTGGTCACGCGGGATCAGCTCGAGTTCGGACCGACCATGAGCCTGGTCCCCGCCGCCCTCGCCCTTTGGGGCCTGAGCGGCTCGCGCTGACGGCTCCTCCCCAGGGCGACCGAGGATGGGCCCATGGTCGGACGTGCAGTCGATGGTCCCCACGGCCGCCCAGCCCCGGCCCTCCCCTCCTCCGCGAGGATCAGGGCCGCCCGAGGGGCCCGAGGACCCGACCCGCCGCCGGCCTCGGGGCCCGCGACGCTGCTTGCCTGTTGACCACCCATTCAGTTAGACTCCGGCGTCGAGCTTCTGCACGCGCCTGGGAGGTCCTGCGGCATGGTCAGCGTCCCCGGCCGCCCGGGCCCGGGCGGCGGCCCCGCAGCGACCGGCAGGGCTGCAGCGCCCCGGCGAGCCGGCGACGGAGGTGGGATCGGTCCCACCTCCGCCGCCGGGGGTGCGCGGCGCGCGCCGGAGCGGGCTCGGCCGCCACGGCGGCGAGGGCAGGGGGGTGCCGGCCGGCCGGCGGGCTCTGACCCCGCCGCCCGCCACCGGGCCGCCCTCCGCCGCATCCTGGAGGCGCGGGCGGTGGCCGTGGTCGGGGCCAGCCCGCGGCCGGGCTCCTTCGGCGAGCGGCTGCTGCTGGAGCTGCAGGGAGGCGGCTTCCCCGGGGCGATCCTGCCGGTCAACCCCCGCCACACGGAGATCCGCGGCCTGCCCTGCTACCCGACCCTGCAGGACCTGCCCCAGCCCGTGGACTGCGCCGTCCTCGGACTGCCCAGCCCCCAGCTGGAGGAGCAGCTGCAGGCGGCCGCCGGGCTGGGCGTGCCCGGGGCCGTCATCTTCGCCAACCTCTTCGAGCCGCCGGCCCCGGGCCGCCCGGGCCGGCCGGAGCGGCTGCAGGCCATCGCCCGGAGCGCCGGGATGGCCCTCTGCGGCGGCAACGGCATGGGCTTCCTCCACCCGGAGCGGCGACTGCGAGTCTGCGGCTTCTTCCAGCCGGAGGTGCTGCCGGCCGGGGGGGTGACCTTCCTCACCCACTCCGGCTCCGCCTTCTCGGCCCTGCTCCACAACGACCGGGAGCTGCACTTCAACCTGGTCGTCTCCACCGGGCAGGAGCTGGTGACGCCCATGGCCGACTCCCTGGACTACGCCCTGGACCTGCCCAGCACCAAGGTGGTGGCCCTGTTCCTGGAGACGGTCCGAGACCCCGGGGCCTTCTCCACGGCCCTGGCCCGGGCGGCGCGGCAGGGTGTCCCGGTCGTGGCCCTCACCGTGGGCCGGGGGGCGCGGGGCCGGGCCATGGTGCGGGCCCACTCCGGGGCGCTGGCCGGGGACGACCAGGTCTTCGACGCCTGGTTCGACCGGCACGGGGTTCTGCGGGTCGAGACCCTGGACGAGCCGGTCGACACCGCCGCCCTCCTGGCCGCCGGCCGCCGCGCCGGGCCCGGCGGCCTGGCGGCGATCCACGACTCGGGGGGCGAGCGGGCGCACCTGGTGGACGTCGCCGAGCGGCTGGGGGTGCCGCTGGCCACCATCGGCGAGCCCACCCGGGCCCGGCTCCGCGCCGTCCTGGAGCCGGGGCTGGACCCGGACAATCCCCTCGACGCCTGGGGGACGGGTCACGACGCCGACCGCATCTTCGAGGCCAGCTGCCGGGCCCCGCTCGACGATCCGGCCATCGCCGCCCTGGCCTTCGTCGTCGACCTGACCCGGGAGGAAGACCCCCGCCAGGGCCGCGTCGGCACCGCCATCACGGTCCACGCCGCCACCGAGCGGCCGATGGCGGTGCTGTCCAACCTGCCCAGCGCCATCGACCCCGAGGACGCCCGGCGGCTGCGCCGGGCCGGGGTGCCGGTCCTGGAGGGGACCCGCTCCGGCCTCCTGGCCCTGCGCCACCTCCTGGAGTGGCGCGACTACCGGGGCCGGGCCCCCGTCGCACCGCCGCCCGGGCCGCCGGCGGCGCTGCGCCGGCGCTGGCGGCGGCGGCTGGCCACCGGG
>JAKABB010000013.1 GCA_021802045.1 bacterium | reverse complement strand
GGGTGGCGGCCAAGCGGTCGCCGGAGCGGCACTTCCACGCCCTGTACGACCGGATCTTCCGGGGTGACGTCCTGGAGGAGGCGTGGAAGCGGGTCCGCAGCAATCGGGGAGCGGCTGGGGTCGATCGCGAGACCCTGGCCGACGTGGAGGCCTATGGGGTGGAGCGGATGCTCTTGGAACTCCAGGAGGCTCTCCGGGCAGGCCGGTACCGTCCAGCGCCAGTGCGGCCCAGGGCGATACCGAAGCCAGACGGCGGCGAGCGGCGGCTGGGCATCCCGACGGTCCGGGACCGGGTGGTGCAACAGGCGGCCAAGCTGGTGTTGGAGCCGATCTTCGAGGCAGACTTCCTACCCTCGTCGTACGGGTTCCGGCCGAGGCGGTCGGCCACCCAAGCGCTGGAGCGCATCCGCGTGGGGTTCCCCCGAGGATACGTTCGGGTTCTGGAGTGCGACATCCGCGACTTCTTCGGCCAGATCGACCACGCGCGGTTGCTCGGGGCCGTGGGCCAACGGGTGTCCGACCGGCGAGTGCTCAAGCTGATCCGCCTGTGGCTGACCGCGGGGGTGATGGAGGAGGGGCGGACCCTGGAGACGGTCTCGGGGACGCCCCAAGGCGGGGTGATCTCACCCCTGCTGTCCAACATCTACCTGCACGCGCTGGATGAGGCCTGGGCGAAGCGGGGACCGGGGGAGTTGGTGCGCTATGCCGACGACTTGGTGGTCCTCTGCCGGACCGAGGCGGAAGCCAATGCGGCCCTGGAGAGGGCCAGGACGACCCTGGCGGAACTGGGGCTGGAGCTGCACCCGGACAAGACGCGGATGGTTGACCTGCGCGAGGGTCGCGAGGGCTTCGACTTTCTGGGCTGCCACTTCCGTGCTCGCATCTCAGGCCGGTTGCTGGAGCGCGGCCTTCGCCGCTATTACCTGCAGCGCTGGCCGTCGGATCGCAGCATGAGGCGGATACGCCAGAAGGTGCATGCCCGCACCGACCGCCGCCGCAACGGGGTGAAGGACATCCGGGCGTTGATCTCGGACCTGAACCCCATCCTGCGGGGCTGGGGCAACTACTTCCGCACCGGGAACGCCGCCCGCAAGTTCGTTCAGGTGGACGACTACGTGTGGCACCGCCTCTGCCGCTTCCTGAAGCGGCGCTACGGGCGGAATCTCACGTCAGGTCGGGCCGCCGTATGGACGGGCGACTGGTTTCAGGACCAAGGTCTGTACCGTTTGCGGGGCACCATCCGCTATCCGGGGGCAGCGTAACCATGCCAAGAAGACCATCGGTGAGCCGTGTGCGGGAAAACCGCACGCACGGATCGAAAGGGGAATGGGGAGACGGGTCGGCTGCGCCGACACCGCGCCCCTGACTACCAATGGACCATCTGCGAACTCCCGCCGCCGGGCCGGGGGCGAAGCTCGGGCCAGCGACGGCCCTGACCCTGCTGATCGTGGTCGTCGAGGCCGGGGCCTCCACGTTCGCGCACTCGGTGGCGCTGCTGGCCGACGCCGGGCATGTGGCGGTCGACGCGCTGGCCCTGGGCTTCGCCTGGCTGGCGGCCTGGCAGGCCGGCCGGGCGCCGACCCAGCGACGGACCTACGGCTTCCACCGGGTGGGCATCCTCGTCGGCCTGGTCAACGCCGTGGTCCTCCTGGGCATCGTGGGCGGCGTGGCCATCCTGGCCGCGGTCCGCCTGGAGCACCCGACCCACCCCCAGGGGGCGCTGATGATCGCGGCGGCGCTGGTGGGCCTGGGGTTGAACCTGGTGGTCCTGCGCTGGCTCCGCCACGACCGATCCCTCAACGCGCGCGCCGCGCTCCTGCACGTGGTGGGTGACTTGGGAGCGGGGGTGGCCGTGGTGCTGGCGGGCGCGGTGGTCCTGCTCACCGGCTGGAGCCCGGTCGACCCGCTGCTCTCGTTCGTGATCGCCGTCCTGATCGCCATCGGGGCGGTGCGCCTGATCCGGGAGGTGGTCGGGGTACTGCTGGAGGGCGTCCCCGCCGCGGTGCGGCTCGGCGATGTCGAGGCGGAGATCCTGAGCACCGCCGGGGTGCTGGCGGTCCATGACCTGCACGTCTGGGCGCTCACCCCCGAGCGCCGGGCGCTCTCCTGCCACCTGACGCTGGCCGACCAGAGCCTCTCGCAGTCGGAGCACCTGGTGCAGGCCCTGGCCGACCGGCTCTGCACGCGCTTCGCCCTCCGCCACACCACCATCCAGGTGGAATCCTGCCACCCCTGCCCGCCCGGCCTGTGCGCCGAGGACGGGGGCGAGATCCACAATCACGCCCACCAGCCGGTGGGGGTCGCGCCGGCCGATCCCCACCGCTGAGCGGCCCCCGGGAGCGGTCACTCGTAGCGGAGCACCTCGATGGGGCGGATGCGCACCGGCCGCCAGGCCACCGCCGCCGCCGTGACCACCGCCACCAGGGTGGCGCCGAGGATGATCCCCAGCGCCAGCGGGGTCGGGATCCCGAGGGGCAGCCGGATGACGCTGCGTCCGAGGACGGCGGCGGTGACGACGATGGCCACCATGCCGGCCAGGGCGCCCAGCCCGGCGACCGCTCCCGTCTCCAGCAGCACCTGGGCTAATACGGTGCGGTTGCTGTGACCCACCGCCTTCTGGATGCCGATCTCGTGGCGCCGCTCCAGCAGCGAGAGGGCCACGGCGTTGGCGATGATGACGATGCCGGCGAGCAGCGCCAGCGAGGCGATGGCGCTGACGAAGACCAGGGCATTGCTGAGGAACTGGTCGACCAGGGTGGCCAGGTCGGTGATGTCGACCACCGTCGCCGCCGGGTCGCTGGCGCGCAGCGCGCGGACCGCACGGGCGCGCTCGTGGGGCGGGAACTTGAAGCTCATCACGCGCTGGACGTCGCTGCCGCCGATGGTCCGGACCACGGGCTGCGCCCCCAGCAGCGGGGCCACGCTGACGCTGAGGCTGAGCGTCCCGTGGCTGGTGGAGAGCGGGCTGTAGAAGCCCACGATGCGCAGGGTCACCGGGCGACGGGTGAGCGGGTCGACGACCTCCACGGTGGAGCCCACGGGCAGGTGCAGCAGCCCGTGATGGAGGCCCATCGGGGCCAGGACGTTGGTGGTGGAGGCGTCACCGGCACGGAGCCGGCGCCCGGCGCTGACGGAGACCTGGGGGAACTGGCCGTGCCCCAGGCTGTACCCGGCCAGCCCGTTCAGCAGGAAGAGAGCGTCGCGCCCCCTGCCGGTGCGGGCGGCCCCGGCCAGCGCTTGGGCGACCGGCCGGCCGTTGATGCGCACCGGTGCCAGGGCGACATCGAGGGTGCTGGCCTGGGCGACGTGGGGCAGGCGAGCGGCCGCCGCCAGCAGGGGCCCGCTGGTGGACGCCTGGGCGACGGCGAAGACGTTGTAGCTGGTATCCCGGGTGATGATGGTGTTGAGGTCGTGGCGGATGTCGGTCCCCAGGACCAGCACCAGCCCGACCGCGAAGACGCCGACGAAGAGGGCGACGGCGGTGGTCGCCGAGCGGGCCCGCTGGCGGCCCAGGTTGCGCAGGCCCATGCGCACCACCACCTTGCCGGGCCGGGGCAGGAAGGCGACCAGATAGCCCAGCAGGCCGAGGGCGATGAGGGTCACCCCCACCGCGCGCAGCCCGGGGGTGACGGTGACCGCGGCCGCGATCACCAGGACCGTGGTGGCCAGCAGTGTCTGGGCGCGGGTCAGGCGCTCGGGGACGGGCAGTCGGCTCGCCAGCCAGAGGACGCCGCCGAAGACGGTGGTCAGGCCCGCCAGCAGGGCCCCGGTGGCTACCACCAGCGCCAGGCTGAGGAGCGGGTTGTGCAGGATGGCGGTGGCCAGCGCCCAGAAGAGCGCGCCGATGAGGGCCAGGAGGCTCGCGGTGATCCCCAGCCGGCCGGCGCTGAACCCGGCGGGGTCGTCGCGGAGCACGGCCAGGGGCCGCACTCCGCTGAGGCGGGCGATGGGCAGGATGGCGAAGATGCAGGCGGTGGCCACGCCGATGCCGATGCCGGAGAGCACGATGAGCCAGTCCACGTGGAAGACGATCGGCACCCCGGCCAGGTTGCCGAAGAATGTGCGCACCGCGTCGCTGAGGCCCACCCCGGCCGCGGCACCGGCCACGCCGCCGGCCAGGCCCAGCAGCGCCGCTTCCACCCCGAAGAGCCCGTAGAGGTCGCGCCGGCGGTATCCGGTGGTCTTCAGCATGGCGATCTCCACCCGCCGCCGGGTGAGGCTGACCTGCATGGTGTTGACGATGCCGATCCCGCCGATGAGCAGGGCGATCAGCCCGACCACGCTGAGGAAGGTGTTCAGGCCCTGGTTGGCGGTCCGGTCCGCCTGCAGGGCCTGGTGCACGGTCTGGACGGTGGCCACCGGCAGCTGGGCCCGCAGCACCCGGGCCACCTGGGCGGCGTCGGCGGCGGTGGGGGTCGTCGCGTAGACCGCCCCGTACACCGGGTTGGCCCGGCCGACCAGGGTTTGCAGGGTGCGCTGGCTGACGTACACCACCCCGGTGATGCCGAACGAGGCCGGCGTCGGGCCGGTGGCGACACCGCCCACCCGCCAGTGGGCGGGCCGCACCGCGCGCAGGGCGGTGGCGGTTACGGGTCCCCCGACCGGCATCCGCAGCTGGCGGATGACGGCCCGTCCCAGCACCAGCGTCCCCGGCCGCTCCAGCAGACTCCGGAAGCGGCGGGTGCCGCCGGACCCCACCTGGATCGACCCCACCAGGGGGAATCGGCGCGGGTCGACCCCGTCCAGCACCACCTGCAAGGGCTGCCCGTTGGGGCCGGTCAGTGTCCCCTCCGCCGCCTGGACCGCGGTCCACCGGCGGATGCGGCCCGCGCGCTGGAGTCGGCTGAAGATCCGGAGGGCGCTGGCGGGCAGCGGGATCGCCGCCGAGACCGCCGACACGTCCCCGCCGTTGAGGAAGCGGGCGTCGCTGGTGACCGAGCGCGCCACCATGGCCGCTGCCAACTGCAGGGAGACGATGGCCATGACCCCGACCCCGATGCAGAAGGTGGCCAGGAGCGTGCGCTGCCCTCCCCGCCGCAGTGAGCGGACCGGGTAGCGCAGGACCAGCGAGCCCCTCACGCGGGCGCTGGCGTCCCGCTCCGCCGGCGTCCGTCCGCCACCAGGACCCCGTCGTCGATGCGCAGGACCCGGTCGGCGCGGCCGCCGACCTCCTCGTCGTGGGTGGCGATGACGAAGGTGGTCCCGGTGCGCTGACGCACCTCCTCCAGGAGGTCGAGCAACGCCGTGCCCTGGCGGCGGTCGATGTTGCCGGTTGGTTCGTCGGCGATCACCAGGGGTGGGGCGGTGGCCAGGGCGCGCGCCACCGCGACCCGCTGCTGCTCCCCGCCCGAGAGCTGCGCGGGGCGGTGGCCGAAGCGCTGCCCCAGCCCGACCAGGGTGAGCAGCTCCTGCGCGCGCCGTCCCGGCGAGCCCGGGTGGTCGCCCACGTACAGCGGCACCTCCACGTTCTCCTGCGCCGTCAGGGTGGGGATCAGGTTGTAGGCCTGGAAGACCATGCCCACGGTCCGGTTGCGGATGTCGGCCAGCTGGGATTCCTTCATCCGCGTGATGTCGGTGCCGTTGAGCAGGACCTGGCCCCGGCTGGGCTGGTCCAGCCCGCTGATGCAGCCGAGCAGGGTGCTCTTGCCGCTGCCGGATGGGCCCATCAGGGCGACGAACTCTCCCCGCTCGATGCGAAAGGAGATCCCGCGCAGGATGTCGAGGACCTGGCCACCCAGGGGCAGGCTGCGCCAGAGGTCGCGGGCCTCCAGGACCGGGGTGGCTGTCGGCGGGCCGGTGTCGGTGCGGGCGCGGACTTCCGGGATCGTGGACACGGGGTCTCCATTCGAACGGGGGGAAACGGACGCCCGGCCAGGAGGGTATCAGGCCCCTCCCGACGCCCTCGGGCCCGCGGGCTGCCGACTGGTGCGCATGCACCGCCCGCTACAGTGACCGCATGCCGCTGGACACAGACTGCTCCGTCGAGCTCTCCCTGCCGAGCAGCCCCGACCTTGCCCGGGTCGAGCGCGCCCTGGACCACCTCGCTCCCGGTGTGCCGGTGGTGGGCTTGACCGACAACCACGCCGGGCGGGCCCGCCTGTCCCCGCTGGCGGCCATCTCGGCGTGCGTCCGGCGCGGAGTGCGGCCGGTGGTCCACCTCTCCTGCCGCGACCGCAACTGGCTGGGAGTCCGGCAGCAGGTGCTGGGGGCGGCCGCCCTGGGGGCCAGCGGGATCCTGGTGGTGCGGGGCGACGAGGTGCCGGGGCAGCGGGTCCCGGGGGTGGCCGTCACGGAGGTGCTGCGCCAGATCCCGGAGTGGGTCGCGCCCCGGCCGGTGTGGCGCGGCGCGGTGGTCAACCCCTTCGCGGACCCGACGCGGGAGCTGCGGCTGCTGGAGCGCAAGGTGGCGGCGGGGATCGACTTCCTGCAGACACAGATGGTCTTCGACCCGGACCGCCTCGATCGCTTCCTCGACGCTGCCTCCGGCATCGTGCCCCCGCAGGTCCCGATCTTCGCCAGCCTGGGGCTGCTGCGCTCCGAGCGGATGCTGCGGTTCGTCAGCACCCGGTTGCCGGACTGTCCGATCCCGCCGGCCCTCGCCCACCGGATCGAGGGCGGGGAGGGTCGGGCCGTCGCCCGGGAGCTGGCGGCCGCCATCGGGTCGCGGCCGGCGGTGCGGCTGCATGTCATTCCCCTGGGTGCCGAGGCCGAGGTGCGCCGGGTCGTGCGCGCCTTCCGCGCCGCGCGCCGCTCCGCGCACAGCGGGGACCGCGTCCTGGCCGCAGCGCAGCCCGGACCCGGCTCCCCGGCGTAGGCCGGCCCGGTGGCGGGTCCTGTCGATGCCAGCGCTGCCGTCGACCTCCGGGGCATCCGCCTGGTCGAGGCCCGGTCCGGGCGCCCGGTGGACCTCGGCGAGCCCCGGTCGCCCCTCTTGCTCACCTCCGTGCGGCACCGCTTCTGACCGTCCTGCCGCGGGCACCTCGTGCAGGTGCGGGACCGCTGGGACGCGGCCGAGGCGATGGGAGCGGGGGCGATCGCTGTCGGATTCAGCCCGGCGCCGGCGCCGGCCCGCACCATCGGCCAGCACCTGGCGGCGCGGCGGCGGGGCCAACGGATCCGCCGGCCCGTGGAGGACCCCCGCCAGCCGGGCGGGGACGCCATCGTCGTCGCTGGGGCCGCGGCGCGCGTGTGGCGGCCCCGCGCAGCCCCGACGACCGGGCCGCGGGGCCCCCGCTCCTGGCGGCGCTGGGGGCTGCCTGCCGCGGGGTCGGGGCCTCGTAAGGGACGGGCCGCGACCCCACGGTATCCTCGGATGGTGGCCGCCCGGGCCGCAGGGAGGCGAGATGGAGCGAGACCTGGGGCGGCGACCGGCGGCCTCGGCCCCGGGGCGAGGGTGATCCCACCGCCGGAGGGGCCGGCCCCGCTGGACCCGGCCCAGACAACCCTCGGCGACATGGACGCCGAGAGCTTCCGCCGCCACGGGCACGCTCTGGTGGAGTGGGTCGCCCGCTACCTCGAGACCGTCCCCGGGCGGCCCCCGCTGGCCGATGTCGAACCGGGCGCGCTCACGGCCGCCCTGCCGCCTGGGCCGCCGGCGGGGCCGGAGCCGATGGCGGCGGTGCTGGCCGACCTGGACCGGCTGGTGGTGCCGGCCCTCACCCACTGGAACCATCCGCGCTTCTTCGCCTACTTCAACAGCACGGGGTCCGGCCCGGGCATCCTCGGTGAGTGGCTGACGGCGGCCTTCAACGTCAACGCCATGCTCTGGCGCAGCGCGCCGGCGGCCACCGAGCTGGAGGGGGTCGCCACTCGCTGGCTGGGGGAGATGTGCGGGCTGCCGTCCGGGTGGGACGGGCACATCAACGACACCGCCTCGACCTCGACCCTGGTGGCGCTGGCGGCGGCGCGAGAGGCGCTGGGGCTGGAGATCCGCTCCCGGGGGTTGGCGGGCCGCCCCGAACTCCCTCGGCTGCGGGTCTACGCTTCCGACCAAGCGCACTCCTCGGTGGAGAAGGCGGTGATCACCCTGGGCCTGGGCCGGGCCGGCTTTCGGCCGGTGGCCTCCGACGCGGCCTTTCGCATGGACCCCGAGGCGCTGGCGCGCGCGATCGCCGAGGACCGCCGCGCCGGCTGGCGCCCGATGGCGGTGGTGGCCACCTGCGGCACCACCTCCACCGCCAGCGTCGACCCCCTGCCGGCCATCGCCGAGATTGCCGCCGCGGCCAGGTGCTGGTGGCACGTCGACGCGGCCTACGGTGGGGCGCTGGCGGCGCTACCCGAGCATCGGGGGGTCCTCGACGGGGCCGAGCGCGCCGACTCGCTGGTGATCAATCCCCACAAGTGGCTCTTTGTGCCGGTCGACTGCTCGGTCCTGTTCACCGCGCGCCCCGAGCTGGTGCGCGGCGCCTTCTCCCTGGTCCCCGAGTACCTGCGGACCCCCCCGGCGCCTGGACAGCGCAACCTGATGGATTACGGCCCCGCGCTGGGCCGGCGCTTTCGCGCCCTCAAGCTGTGGATGGTCCTGCGCTACTTCGGCACCGAGGGGATCGCCGCCCGGCTGCGGGAGCACGTCCGCCTGGCCCACTGGCTGGCCGGCGCCCTGGAGGCTCGGCCCGGTTGGGAGTTGACGGCGCCGGTGTCGATGGCGGTGGTGTGCTTCCGGCACCGGCCGGCCGGCGTCGACGACGAGGCGGCCCTGGCCGCCCACAATCAGGCCCTGATGGACCGTGTCAACCGCAGCGGCGCCGCCTTCATCTCCCATACCGTTCTGCGTGGGCGCTTCAGCCTCCGGGCCGCCGTGGGCCACATTCGCACCACCGAGCCCGACGTCGCCAGGCTGGTGGAGGCGCTGGAGGCCGCCGCCGAGGCGGCGGACGCCGGGCCCGCGGCGGGCCGCTGAGAGGAGGTGCTCAGCTCAGGCCTGAGCTGAGCGGGTGGCCGCGTCGGCCAGGCCGTCGATGCGCCGGTAGCGCTCCCGGCGGGCGGCGGCGTCCGCCCCCGCCGCGACCAGGCGGGTCAGGTGCGCCTCCAGCCGTGGGCGCAGCAGCTCCGCCGTGGCGTCCCAGTCGGTGTGCGCGCCCCCGGGCGGCTCGGGCACGACCTCGTCGGCGATCCCCCAGCGGACCAGGTTCTCGGCCTCCAGGCACAGCGCCGCGGCCGCGTGCTGCTTGCGGCCGGCGTCCCGGAAGAGGATCGCCGCCGCGGTCTCGGGCGAGGCCACGGTCAGGAAGGCGTGCTCCAGGACCAGCACCGCGTCGGCCAGCAGGGTGGCCAACGCCCCCCCGCTGCCCCCCTCGCCGATGACCACCGCGACGTAGGGGGTGGGCAGGGTCAGCTGGGCCTCGATCGTCTGGGCGATGGCCCAGGCCTGGCCGCGCTCCTCGGCCGCCACCCCGGGGTACGCCCCCGGAATGTCGATGAAGCTGATCACCGGCAGCCGCAGCCGCCCGGCCAGCCGGAACAGGCGCTGGGCCTTGCGGTACCCCTCGGGGTGCGCCATCCCGAAGTTGCGCCGGCCTCGCTCCTCCAGGGTGCGGCCCTTCTGGTTGGCGACCACCCCGACGGGCCGGTCGCCGAGCCGGGCCAGGCCGATGACGATGGCCGCGTCGTCCCCGCCCTGGCGGTCTCCGTGCAACTCGGTGAAGTCGGAGAGGCAGCGTTCGATCAGGTCGAGGGCGTACGGCCGGTCCGGGTGGCGCGAGACCTCGATGTGGTCCCAGGCGGCCTTGGCCGCTGCGGCATCCGGCGCCGCGGCCGGCCGGGGCCGGCCGCCGGTCACGCGGCGGTCTCGCCGGTGGCGGCGCCGGCGGGCGCGAGCACCCGGAGCAGCTGGATCAGGGTGGAGCGCAGCGCGGGCCGCTCCACGACATGGTCGATGAGGCCGCGGGCATGGTGGAACTCACTGGTCTGGAAGCCGGGGGGGAGCTCCTCGTAGGTCACCTGGGTGATGACCCGGGCGCCGGTGAACCCGATCGTCGCCCGGGGCTCGGCGATGATGACGTCCCCCAGGGCGGCGAAGCTGGCGATGCTCCCGCCCATGGTGGGGTCGGTGAGCACCGACAGGAAGGGGACATGCGCCTCCGCCAGGGTGTGCAGCGCCGCCACGCTCTTGGCCATCTGCAGGAGCGAGAAGACGCCTTCCTGCATCCGCGCCCCGCCGGAGGAGGTCACGCACACGAAGGGCTGCCGTGCCCCCGCGCAGTGCTCGATCGCCCGGGCCAGGCGCTCGCCGACCGCGGCCGAGAGGCTGCCGCCTAGGAAGCCGAAGTCGAAGGCGGCCAGGCCGACGGCGTGGCCCCCGATCCGGGCCGCGCCGGTGAGGATCGCGTCGGGGAGCTGCTGCCGCTCCTGGGCCTCGGCCAGCCGGTCGGTGTAGCGGCGGGTGTCCACGAACTGGAGCCGGTCGGCCGCGGCCAGCTCTCCGTCCCACTTCGCGAAGCTGCCGGGGTCGGCCAGCTGTCGGACCCGCTCCCAGGCCCCGATGCGGCTGTGCAGGCCGCAGCTGGGGCAGACGTAGAGCTGGGCCAGAGCGGTGGCCAGGGAGTGGCGTGTCCGGCACTCCGGGCAGATCCAGGTCGGCGGCCGCGCGGCCGACCTGGCCGCGGGGGTCGCCGCCGGCCCGCGCGGGTCCGGGCGGGTGGTCGGGGAGGCGGTGGTCGCGATCATCGAGCGGTCTCCTTCGGGCTCCAGTGGGTCACCGGAGGACGGGGGATCGGCCCCATGGGCCCGGCCTCCTGAACTGGGGAAGGCTCGGTGGACGCCGTCCGCTACACACAGAGGCAGTCCCCAGGGCCTCCCTTTGGTTACGGGTCGGCCGTAACCAGCGCTCCCTCTGGCCCCTTGGAGGAGGTGTGGGCACACTCCAGGCCGGCGCCGGCGGAGGAGCCCCGGGGACGGAGGCCGTTGGCTGCCGCGTGCTCGCGGTCGGGGCGGCGGTGCCGACCCCGGTGGTCACCAACGACCGGCTGGCCGACTTCCTCGACACGTCGGACGAGTGGGTGCGCAGCCGCACCGGGATCCGGGAGCGGCGTGTGGCCCCCCCGGAGCAATCCCTGCTGGACCTGGCCGCCCGGGCGGCCCGGGCCGCGCTGGCGGCCGCCGGCCTGTCGGGGGGCGCCATCGACACGGTCATCTGCACCAGCAGCTCCATCGACACCACCTTCCCGGCGCTCGCCTGCCGCCTGCAGACGGCCCTCGGGTGCTCCCTGGGCCCGGCCTTCGACCTCCAGGCCGCCTGCACCGGCACGGTCTACGCCGCCGGGGTGGCCCGGGCGCTGATCCGGACGGGCGCCGCCCGCCGGGTGCTGGTGGTGGGCGTCGAGATCTTCAGCCGGGCGCTGGACTGGCATGACCGCGGCACGGCGGTCATCTTCGGCGACGGCGCCGGGGCGATGATCCTTGGCACCGACGCCGACCCCGGCAGCGACATCGTGGCGGTCCGCCTGGGCGCGGACGGCGGTGGCGCGGACGCGCTGTGGGCCGCCGACTACGCCCAGGTGGCGATCGAGCCGGAGGTCCTGGCCCCGGCCATGGCCGAGCCGCCCCGGAACCTGGGCCGGGTGGTGCGGATGAACGGACGGGAGGTGTTCCGCTTCAGCACCCAGGTGCTGGAGCGGCTGGTGATCGACCTCGCCGCCGACGGCGGGCTGCGCCCGGCCGACCTGGCCCTGGTGGTGCCCCATCAGGCCAACTCCCGGATCCTGGCCACGGCGGCCAGCCGTCTGGGCCTGCCGCCGGAGCGGATGGTCCAGAACGTCGACCACTATGGCAACACCTCCAGCGCCTCCGTGCCCCTGGCCCTGGTGGAGGCGGTCCAGGACGGCCGCTGCCAGCCGGGTGACATGATCTGTCTGGCGGCCTTCGGCGCCGGGCTCACCTGGGGCGGCCTGCTGCTGCGATGGGGCCCGACCCCGGTGGCCCTCGACGACCCCCGCCAGCACGAGACGGCTGCCCGGCTGGCCCAGATTGACCGCGCGGCCACCGAGCCCACCCGGGCTGTGAGGGAGCGATGAGCAGGAACCGCGATGGCGCTCGGCGGCGGGTGGTCGTCACCGGGATGGGGGCGATCACGCCCCTCGGGATCGGGGTCGCGGCGACCTGGGAGGGCCTGGTGGCGGGGCGCAGCGGCATCGACCGGATCCAGGGTTTCGACCCCAGCCCGTTCACTTCGCAGATGGCCGCCGAGGTGCGGGACTTCGACCCGGCCCTCTTCCTGGACCGCAAGCAGGTGCAGCGGACGGCGCGCTTCACCCAGTTCGCCATCGCCGCCAGCCTGGAGGCGATGGCGCAGTCCGGCCTGCAGGTCACCGACGCCAACCGGGACGACGTCGGCGTCGTCATCGGCTCCGGCATCGGGGGGCTGAAGGTCACGGAGGACGCGGAGCGCACCATGCTCGAGCGCGGCCCGCGCCGCCTCAGCCCCTTCACGGCGCCGATGATCCTGATCGACATCGCCGCCGGGGAGGTCGCCATGCTCCTCGGCGCCGGCGGCCCCAACTTCGCCCTTACCTCCGCCTGCGCCTCCGGGGGGCACGCGGTCGGGGAGGCGGCCGAGATCATCCGCCGCGGCGACGCCGTGGCCATGCTGGCCGGGGCCAGCGAGGCCTCCGTCACCCCCCTGGCGGTCGGCGCCTTCACCGCCATGCGCGCCCTGTCCCAGCGCAACGACGACCCCACACGGGCCAGCCGCCCCTTCGACCTGGAGCGGGACGGCTTCGTCATCGCCGAGGGGTGCGCCATCCTGGTGCTGGAGGACGAGGCGCACGCCCGCCGCCGCGGGGCCCCCATCCTCGCCGAGGTCGCGGGGTACGCGGCCACCGCCGACGCTCACCATGTGACCGCGCCCCACCCCACTGGCCGTGGCGCCCGGGTGGCGATGGAGCGGGCCCTGGCCCGTGCCGGGGCCCGGCCCGAGGACATCGGCTACGTCAACGCCCACGGCACCTCGACCCAGCTCAACGACGCGGCCGAGACGGCCGCCATCAAGCAGGTCTTCGGCGAGCACGCCCGTCGCCTGCCGATCTCCTCGACCAAGTCCATGCTGGGGCACTCCCTGGGCGCCGCCGGGGCCCTGGAATCGATGATCAGCATCAAGGTGCTCGCCGAGCAGCTGGCGCCGCCGACGATCAACTACCAGACCCCGGACCCCGACTGCGACCTCGACTACCTCACCGACGGCGCGCGGCCCGTCCAGGCCGACCTGGTCCTCAGCAACTCGTTCGGGTTCGGCGGCCACAACAGCTCCCTCGTCTTTCGCCGCCTCGCGGACTGACCACCCGAGCCCGCGCGCCGCTCGCGGCGGTGGGCGGCGCTCGAGATGACCGCCCGGCGGGCCCCGTGGAATCACCGGGGGCCGGCCGGCGCCGCGGCCGATACCGTGGCAGGGAGCCCCCGGCCACCGGCGCGGGGGCTCCCATGGCGGGGGCCAGGAGGGGACGGAGGTGGGGTGGAGCCCGGGCGATCGCCGCCCTCTGGTGGGCCCGGGACGGTTGGCGGTCGCCCGGGGGCCGCGACCGAGGCGGTCGGTTCGCTCCACCGCGGCCGTGGGGCCCCGCCGCGCCAGCCCCCGCCCCGGGGCGGACGGCCGCCGGGCGGGTCCACGGGGCGTGGGCCTCCCCAGCGGGTCGCGGTGCTGACGGACGCGGAGCCCGCGCCGTCCACGGCCCAGGGCTGCTGCGCCACGGCCGGCGGCGCTCCCGAGCCGTCTCCCCGCTCAGGGCGGGCGGGGAGATGGTGGGTGGCGCTGGCCGTGATCGGGCCGGGGTTGATGGTGATGCTGGCCGACACCGATGCCGGCAGCGTCGTGACCGCGGCCCAGTCGGGCGCCCGGTGGGGCTTCCGGCTGATCGGACTGCAGGTCCTGCTCATCCCGGTCCTCTACCTGATCGTGGAGCTCACGGCCCGCCTGGGCCTGGTCACCGGCAAGGGCCACGCCCGGCTGATCCGGGAGCACTTCGGCCGCTGGTGGGCGCTGCTGGCGGTCGCGGCTCTGCTCCTCAGCGCCACCGGGGCCATGGTCACCGAGTTGGCCGGGATGGTGGGGGCCGGCAGCCTGGCCGGCCTTTCGCCCCCGGCCGTGCTGGCGATCGCCCTGCCTGTGCTGACCCTGGTGGTCCTGTCCGGTAGCTACCGGCGGGTCGAGCTCATCGGGGTCGGCTTCGGGCTGTTCGAGCTGGCCTTCTTCGTCGCGGCGGCCCACGCGCACCCCGACCCGGCCCGGATGGTGGCCAGCCTGTGGGCCCGCCCGCCGCTCGGCCACGTGGGGTACCGGACCCTGGTCGCGGCCAATGTAGGGGCGGTGCTCATGCCGTGGATGATCTTCTACGAGCAGGCGGCCGTGGTGGCCAAGGGCCTCGACCGGCGCTGCCTGCGAGTGGTTCGCCTGGACATCGCCATCGGGGCGGTGCTGACCCAGGCGGTGATGATCGCGATCATGGTGGCCGCCGCCGCCGCCGCCGCCGCCGCCCGGCCGGGCGTGTCCCATGGGGCCTGGCAGACGGTGGGCCAGATCTCGGCCGCATTGACCCCCGCCCTGGGCGCGGCCGGGGGGCGCCTGGCCTTCGCCCTGGGCATCGCGGGCGCGGCGCTGGTGGCCGCCATCGTGGTGGCGCTGGCCAGCGCCTGGGCCCTGGGTGAGCTCCTCGACGCCCCACGCAGCCTGGCCCAGGGGGTGGGAAGGGCCCCGGTGTTCTACGGGACCTACCTGGTGATGCTGGCGGTGGCGGCGGCCCTGGTCCTGGTCAGCCCGTCCCTGATCCGGATCTCGATCGACGCCGAGGTTGTCAACGCGGTCCTGCTGCCAGTCGTGCTGGGCTTCCTGCTCGTGCTGGCCTGGCGGGAACTCCCGCCAGGGGCCCGCCCCCGCCGCATCGGTTGGTCCGCCCTGTTTGCGGTCGGCGTCGGAGTCGCCCTCATGGGCGCGCTGGCGACCTGGACCAGCCTGGGGCCCTGAGCCGTGGTCGAACGGTCGCCGCCATGGGGCGGCGAGCCCAGGGAAGGCCGGAACCGTCGGGGCGCGTCACCGGTGCGCCGGCGGCCCTCCAGTGCTCGCGCGTTGCCCGACGGGTGCGCCATTCCGGCTGGTGGTCCCTGCCACTCGCCACCGGTGCCGCGGCCACGGGCGTGGGGCAGCTCCGAGAGCGGGCCCCCAAGAAGGGGCAGCCCTTGATCTGGGTGTCGAACGCCAGGCCATGGACCCACCAGCGCCGGCTCGGCGGGAGCGACCTCGAAGAAGTGCAGGGACCCGAAGCGACGCTCCTGGGCTGCCTCCACCGGGTGGTCACGTTCCCGGCCTGGTTCTGCGCCCACCGTCCGGTCCACGCGATTGCCAGGAGCCCGGTCCGCGGCGGATGCTTCCGGATGCCGGCGACTTTGGCGAAGTGGCGGTTGGCCGTCGTCCGTCCTCGGCAACGGGCCGTTGCACGCGCTGAGACACGCGACGGAGCGGCGGCTCGGGCCACGGCTGAGCCCGAGTCGGGCCCGGGTCGACGGCCGCCACGGATGTGGATTCGGGCTACCTGAGGCCCTGGGGAGAACGCCGGGCGCATCGGCCGTGCTGGCCCTTGCGGGGTCGCCGCGGCGGCCGTACCGTCACCCGTGGAGGGCGGCCCCGATCCACGCGGTGGCTCGCCGCCGGCGCGGTTGCGGCACCTGGTGGCTGATCGCCGTCTCGGTTCGCTCGGCGGCGGGGCCTGCGCGCTCCGGCGCGTGGGGCAGCCGGTCGGAGTGCGGCCTCAGGCCTTGGCTCCTCTGGAGGCTGCCCCTTCACAGCACGGACCACCGGCCCCTGCGAGAGTCCCGGTCACCGCTCCCATTCAGGCGCCGCTTCGACCGACGCCCAGGTGGGGAGGGGCAGGGTCCACGACGGTCGTCGCCGTGTCGACGGATCGCTGGGCGGCGCTCCCTCACGATATCCCTCGCTGTCGCCGGCAGCGGGGGATTGGGGTCGCAGTCCGGGGGCTGCGGTTCCGTCAACCCCGATGCCTTCTGTGCGGCCGCGCCGGCGGGCTGGGGCGCCCACGGCTGTCGTTGACGGTGCGCGTCAGCCGCTGAGGTGATGGAGGAGGGGGTTCACACCCTCACCGACGACCACGCTGCCCAACGGGCTCGGAAGGCGCTCCTCCCAACTTCTGCTGACGACCGCCTCGGACCTCGGTGATACGGTTGGCTCCATGTACATTCCGGGGGCCTTTGCTGAGGAGAGCCCTGAGGCGATCGCGGACGCGATCCGCTCGGCCCGGATTGGCGAGCTGGTGACCCTTGCCAACGGCGTGCTCGAGGCGACGCCGGTGCCGCTGCTCTTCGAGGCCGCGGGCCCGCGGGGCCGGCTGGTCGGCCACCTCGCCCGAGCAAACCCGCAGTGGCGCAGCGTCGATCCGGCGACCGAGGCGCTGGTCATCTTCCGCCCGGTCGACGCCTATGTCTCCCCGTCGCTCTACGCCACCAAGGCTGAGCATGGGAAGGTGGTGCCGACGTGGAACTACGTCACGGTGCATGCGTACGGGCCCCTCGTCGTCCACGACGACGTCGACTGGGTGGAGGCGCTCGTGCGCCGCCTCACCGATCACCATGAGGCTGGTCGAGAGCCAGCGTGGTCGGTTGACGACGCGCCTGTGGCGTTCACCAGGGCCATGCTTCGTGCCATCGTCGGGATCGAAGTTCCGATCACGCGGATTCAGGCCAAGTGGAAGCTGAGCCAGAACCGCTCGGAGGCGGACATCGATGGGGTCGTCGCCGGCCTCAGCGGGGGGAGCGATGCCGACCGCCGGCTGGCGGCACTGATGGCCGCCCGGCGAGGAGCGGCCGCCGACAGATCCTGAGCGGTCCTGCCGAGGAGCGGCGTTGGATGGCGTGAGGTCGCCGCCAGCGGACGCCCGCCCCCGACCGGTGCCGACGGAGTGCGCGGCGAGGGCGAGCGCCATGGTACCGGTCCCCGCCGGGTCGCCGGGCGATTGCCGCGCGGAGGACGGCGGAGCGGACGCCCATCAGGGACGTTGCCCCGCAACGGGGTAGCGGTTGCCCCCGGCGTGGATCAGACCTGAATCATTGCAGTGGGTAAGCGATCAGTAGGCGGCTGGAAGGGGTCGGCGGACACCTCGCCAGCGATCGCGAGGCGTGGTCGCGGCCTGGAGCGGGGGGTTGCGGCCGGTCGCGGCCGCTTTCGGGCCGGAGGAGGGGCATCGGCGGTGGCGGAGGACGCGTCGAATCCACGGGAGCCGCGGTGGCCGATCGCCGGAGGGCCCGGAGGCGGCTATCCGCTGGGAGCCAGGCGGCCGACGTAGTAGTGCAGGGCCCAGAACTCCTGCTGGTGGACCATGCCGCGGGCCAGGCGCAGGCGGAGGCGCCGGCCGCTGCGCACCAGCCGGGCCGGCACCGTCAGCAGCCAGCGCCGCAGCACTGCGGTGTTGTGCGGCTGCCCCACGGCGGCGAGTTGCTCCGGGGTGAGGGTGCCCCCGGCCGCGGCCTGCGCGTCCTGACGCTCCCGGCAGACGTTGACCGCCGACAGCATGGCGGTCAGGTTGGAGGCGATCACGGCCGCGGTTTGCCAGGCATAGTTGGCCCGGCGCCGGCGCAAGGGCAAGTGGATCAAGCCACAACCCAGCTTCAGATCCTTGATCCGTTCCTCGATGTGGGCCCGCCGCCGCTGCCAGTGCTCCAGCTCCACGGCGTCCCCGGACAGGTCGGTGACGATGAAGGAGTAGGCGTAGGTGTGGCCCACCAGGCCCTTCAGGGCCAGCTGCAGTTGCCCCTTGGGGATGGTCTTCCGCCGCCGGCTCCTGGGGCTCGTGGAGATCTCGCTCGCCTCCACCCGCACCCGCCGCACCAGCAGCCGCAGCGGCTCGTCCGGCCAGCCCGTGGGGGTGAACCGCAGCTCTGCCACGTCCGCGCCCGCCATCTCCTTGGCGGCCCGCCAGCCGGTGGGCGAGATATGGCGCCGCAGCTCCCACATGATCTGGTAGTGGGGTACCACCACGCAGAACCGCACCCGGTGCCGCCGGCACCAGGTGAGCAACCCTGCGCTGAAGAAGCCGCTGTCCGCCCGCAGCCGCACCTCGCCGTGCCCGGCGGGCAGGGTGCGCAGAGCCCGCCGCAGCAGCGCCGGGGCGATCGGTTTGTCCGACGCAGACCCCGGCCGCAGGCCGGCGGCCAGCACCCGGCGCCGCTCCGCCCAGGTGCAGACCAGCGAGCCGAAGCTGCGCTTCCCCTCGTAGTTGTAGGTGGCGTCCTCTTTCCGCTCGCCATGGACTTCCGTGGTGGTGGAGTCGAGGTCCAGCGTCACCGGGCGGCCCACGGGGAGGTCCAGCATCCGGTCCAGTTCCACGCCCGCCTGGGCCAGCTCGGCCACCGCCGCCTGGCACTGGCGCACCGTGAATCGCGGCAGCAGCTGGCTGGCGGTCTCCGGCGCGGGCACGGCGGCCACGGCGCGCAGCACCCGGCCGGCCTCATCCTCGCGCAAGGGATCCAGGTGGGCCAGATGGCTGCCCCCCGCCAGGATGGACTCCGCCAGGCAGACCAGCAACTGCCCACCACTCAGGCCCCGCCGCCGCTGCTTGAAGCGTCGTACCCCCTCGATGACCGTGTCCAGCCGCTCCACCAAGTGCAGCTTCGCGTTCAGGTCCCGGACCAGCAGCAGCCCGGCGTGGCCGGTCAGGGTGGGGTCGTCAGAGCCGCGGTGAATGGTGGGGCCGGATGCGGTACGCTTCACCCTCAGGGTGCCTCCTACTGGGAATCGATGGACGTGTTGCAACTCCCATTTTCCCAGGCAGCGAGGCACTTTCTCTACCTGCCTCCACCCCCTCCTTCGCCACTACTCACTGATCCAGGTCAGAGCCGGTCGAAGGCCCCGGTGCGCCGGCCCGCGCGCTCGAAGTACCGGAACAGCAGATAGGCGACCGCCACCCAGGTCACGCCGACCAGGAACTCGAGCAGGATGTCCGTCAGGGCGGTGCCGCCGCTCCGGCCCGCGGCCAACAGCCGGCCGGCGGCGATGCCGTGGGTGAGAGGCAGAACCTGCGCCACCACGCGCACGGCGGCCGGGAGTTGGTGCAGCGGCACCTCCACGCCGCACACGAGGAGGACGGCGAAGTAGGCGATGTTGGAGACGAGCCACACGTCCCGCACCCGCAGTCCCAGGGAGCCCAGCGCCATCCCGAACCCGGTGCATGAGGCGGCCGTGACGGTGACCGCGAGCAGCAGCAGGGGCAGTCCCGCCACCACGGGTCGGAACCCGAGGAGGAGCGCGGAAGCCAGGAAGCCGAAGCAACTGGTCTGCAGGCCCGTGATCAGCACCGGCAGCCCGCGACCCAGGAAGATCGCTAGCCGGTTGCTGGGTGTGGCCAGGATCGGGCTCAGCGTCTGGAACTGGCGTTCGTTGGCAATCGCCATCGTCATGCCGTAGATGCCCGCCATGCTGCAGATCTGCATGGCGTTGCCCACCACGAAGAAGCCGGTGGAGGCCACCCCGGTGGCCCTGCCCAGGTACACGAAGAACAGGATCTGGAAGAGAGGGGCCGCCAGCATCGTCGGCACGTACTGCCACGGCGAGATCCAGTAGAAGAGGGCGCGATAGGAGATGAGTCCGCCGATGAGGAAGACCCGCCAGAAGTGGTGCAGCGGCCGGATGCTGGCGGGGCTGCTCGTGTTCACTGGAAGCTGAGGGTCGCGGTCCGGCGGGCCCTCCGCTCCACCACCCCCACCAGCCAGACGCCCAGGAGGAGGTAGGCGAGGGAGGTGCCGAGGCACCAGCCGATGGCTGGCAGCGGTTGACCTCCCAGGGCAGCCGCCCGCAGGGCCTCCACCCCCCAGGTGGGGGCGAGGGCGTAGGCCAGAGGGTGGGTCCACCCCGGGAGCAGTGAGAGCGGCACCAGCAGTCCGGTGATCAGCCAGACCGGGTACTCCAGCATGTTGGAGATCGCGTTGGAGTTGCGGTAGAGGACGAAGCTCGACCCCAGCACCAGTCCCAGCAGTCCGAGGCTGACCACGGTCGCCGCCCCGGCCACCCCGAAGAGCAGTGGGTCGGCGAGCTGGACGTGGACGCGGAAGACCAGCGCGGCCCACAGCATGGTGGCAACCAGGGAGTAGAGGCCGACGGTGGCGGTCCCCAGGGTGATGGCCATCAGCACCAGCGCGAAGGGCACCGGCGCCATGACCAGCGGCTCCAGCATCCCCTGGTGGCGCTGCCAGGAGATCATCCCTCCACAGCCGAACACCACCGTCGACCAGATCCCCATGATCCCCGCTCCCAGGGCGTAGTAGAGGACGGGCAGGCCGCGGTTGCCCGCCTGCTGGTCGGCCATCGCGATGGTGGCGAAGATGAGGGGCTGGATCAGCGCCGTCATGATCATGAACCCCGACTGGGCCTGCATCTTCAGCTGATAGAGCCACCCGATCGCGAGCACTCGGGGCCATCCCCGCACTGCCGCCAGCAGCTCTTGGGGCGACGGGCCTGTCATGACGCGGTCACCAGCGCCACGTACGCGTCCTCCAGGGTGGGCTCCCGGGCGCCGATGCGCTCCACTCGGACCCCTTGGAGGAGCTCCAAGAGCTGGCCGGTGAGCTGGGTGGCGTCGCGGGCCTGTACCGACACCACCTGCATCTGGTCCTTGGCGTCCACCGTCACCGCCTCCACCCCCGCGATCTGTCGAATCCGCCCGACTGTGGGCTCCCCGATGCCGTAGGCCTCGATCTCCACCACGGTCCGGTCGGAGACCGCTGCCTTGAGGTCGCGGGGGCTACCGGTGGCCACGATCCTGCCGTGGGATATCACGGCGATGCGCTCGCAGAGGCTGTCCGCCTCGAACATGTAGTGGGTGGTGAGCAGCACGGTCTTGCCCTGCTGTCGAAGGCCGGCGATCATCTGGCGCACCTCGCGCGCCCCCACCGGGTCGACCCCGATGGTGGGCTCGTCGAAGAAGAGCACGGGAGGGTCGTGCAGGAGCCCTCGGGCGAGGTGGAGGCGCTGGCGCATTCCTCGAGAGAAGCCCTCCACCCGCTCCCGCTCGCGACCGGTGAGGCCTACCAGCTCCAGCACCTCGCCGATCCGTGGCCGCAGACGCCGCGGCGGGATGGCGTACAGCTCGGCGAAGTACCGCAGGTTGTCGTAGGCGCTGAGGCGATCGTACAGGCCACGGTCGCCGCCGAAGACGTAGCCAATCCGGCGCCGGACCTCCTGGGCCTGGGCCACCACGTCTAGGCCCAGGACCCGCACCGATCCAGAGGTGGGCAGGAGCAGGGTGCAGAGGACGCGGATGGTGGTGGTCTTCCCGGCACCGTTGGGCCCCAGCAGCCCGAACAGTTCGCCCCGGCCGATGTCCAAGTCGATGCCACGCACCGCCTCCACCTCCAGTCGTCGGCGGCGCAGGGTGCCGGTGGTGGTGCGGTAGGTGCGACGGAGCCCGCGCACCTCGATCGCCAGGTCATCGCGGGGTCGCAGCGTGGCGGGCAAGGGACGTGGAGTATATCGAATGGATGTTCCGTGCCGGAGTGGGCCGCCTCCCACCCCCCGCCGTCCCCGGAGGCGTCGCTGAACCGCGACGGAGGGACTCGTTCCCGGCGGCCGCCAACGGGTGCTGCTGCGCGACCCGGCCGCCGCCCGGGCCCCTCACGCCGGGGATGCGATGACCGTCTCTCCCGTGGGTGGGCTCGCTGCCCGGGACGGATCCGTTCCCAGGATCGCGCGGGCGCGCGTTTCCCGCCGGGGCCGCGCACATCTCACGGTCAGCTCTGTGCGGAGTTGGATGAGCGTCAGGGGGGAGAGGCGTTCCGCGAGACGCGGGGCACACGGGGCCCGCGTCGGCCGAGCGTCCCGGGGCTTGCGGATCGTCCAGGGAGTGGTCGCGCGACGCCGCACCGGGTTCCCGGGCGGGCGTTCGACAACCCCTTCAGACCCTGAAGAGGCGTCGCCGCCGGGCCGGGCCCGGCGGGCCTTCGACCCTACCGCTCCGACAGCCTTCGCTCAGGCTGACCGGACACTCCGCACGGGGTGATCAACGTCGTGGATGGGTCCCGCCGGCCGTCGCGCACGATGGTGCACGCGACCGACCGACTTGACACCGGGCGCGCCACACCCTAAAGTTGAGCTTATGCCCAAAGCACACGCTCAAACCACACGCTCGGACAGGGCTCCGAGCCAGAGGCCGCCCTCGGCGTCGGTCACCACAGCGGAGCCGACCAAACAGAGGATCGTCAAGGCCGCGCTCCAAACTCTGACCCGAGAGGGGTTCGCCGGGACCAGCGCCCGGGCCATCGCACGGGCGGGACACTTCAACCAAGCGTTGATCTTCTACCACTTTGGTGGTGTCCACCAGCTGCTTCTGGCAGCGCTGGACGAGAGCAGCGGGCGACGTCTGGCGCGCTACCGCGCGGTCCTGGCAGATGCGGGATCGATTGCCGACCTCACCCGGGTGATGCGACAGCTGTACGAGGAGGATCTTCAGGCTGGGCACGTGGCGGCGGTCCAAGAGCTGGTGGCTGGAGCGTCGGCGTACCCCGAGCTCCGCCAGGCGATGGTGCAGCGGATGCGCCCCTGGATCGATCTCTCCCGCGAGACGGTGGAGCGGATTGTGCAGGGAACACGCTTTGAGCCGCTGGTCCCGGCTGAGTCCCTGGCCTTCGCCATCACAGCGCTGTACCTGGGGATGGAGACGGTCACTCATCTCGACGGGGACCGCGCACCGGCCCGGTCGCTCTTCGATCTGGCCGATCGGTTCGCTCCGGTGGCGGACCTGCTGCTGCAAGACGGCGCTGGCTGACGGGGACCGCAGGGCCGTCGGAACGGATCCCTGAGGCAGGCCCCGGGCCACGGCGGGACATCAACGGCTCCAGGGTGTTGGTCACCGGTGCGAACGGCTTCATCGGCAGCCACCTGGTGCAGCGTCTTGCCTCCGACGGTCGGTCGGTCAGGACGGATCCTGGGGCAGTGCGCCGCGGGTGACCATCGGCCCAGCACCACCATTCCTTCGACGATGAGCCGGCGGGGCTTCCTTCTCCCCCGTCCGCGGCAGCTGCCAAGCGGGGTGCGCCACCGTCAGTCAGAGCGTCCAGGCCAGCGCATTGAGTTCGAGAATGGTGCCCGCGCACGGAATCGAACCGTGAACCTTGGGATTAAGAGTCCCCTGCTCTACCAATTGAGCTACGCGGGCGACGCCCCCGGCCCGCCGAGCTGACGACGGGGGGGCTCCGGCCATTCTAGGCCCTCCCGTCCTCTCCAGCCGTGGCCGGGGACGGGCGGGGCCGTGGTGGGAGGAGCAGGCAGAGGCGGAAGCGGCTCCCCCAGCCGGGGGCGCTGTGGACGGACAGGGTCGCGCCGTGGGCGCGGGCGATCCGCTGCGCCAGCGCCAGCCCCAGGCCGCTGCCTGAGCTGTCCGCCGCCCGGGCCGGGGCCAGGCGGACGAACGGCTGGAAGATCCGCGCCTGGTCGGCCAGGGGGATCCCCGGGCCTTCGTCGACCACCTCGACGATCGCCAGGCTGCCCGCTCGCCGCAAGCGGATCACCACCGGTCCGGGGGGCGGGGCATACTTCAGCGCGTTGTCGACGAGATTCCCGATCGCGCGCGAGATGAGGGGCTCGTCGAGGAGGAGCGTCGGCAGGGTGGTCGCCTCGGGCTCGATCTCGAGGGCCAGGCTCTGGCCGCGGCCTGCGGCGAGAAGGCTGTAGGTGTCGACGAGGCCCTCCAGCAGCCCGGGTAGAGCGGTGGGCTGGCGGTCCAAGCGCAGATGGCGGGGATCGTCCATCTGCAGCCAGTCGACCAGGTCGCGCACCAGGGCGGCGATGTGGCGCACCGCTCGAGCGCCTCGCTCGACCGCGAGCGCGAACTCCGGATCCTCGGGCACGTGGTACTGGGTCAACACCTCCACCGCGTGCTGGGCGTGGATCAGGGGGGTCTTCAGCTCGTGGGACAGGGTCTGGACCAGCTCTCGAGCCGAGGCCATGGGATCGGCTGCCGGCGGCTCGCGGAGCAGGAGGGCACACGCGAATGGGGGGTGGCCCAGGGGGATCGCCTCCACCGTCAGCACGGGGCCGGCGACGGGGCCGTCGGGGTCAGGGCGCCGCACCGCCGCCGTGGCCCGGGGCGGCACCCCCACCGGTGTCACCAGGGTGAGGGCCTGCTCGGTGCGGAAGGCGTCCCGGGCCAGCGCGGCCAGGGTGGGGTCCCGGATCTGACGGTTCCCGTCCAGGAGACGGTCACCGCTGACGCGGGCATCCGTCCCGGGGGTCGTCAACAGGCAGCGGCCATCGCCGTCGACGACCAGGACCGCGGCCGGCATGCGCGCCAGGATTTCCGCGGGCAGGTCCCGCAGCGCGGGCTGGGAGCCCTCGCCGACCGCGACGGCGGCCGGGCCCCGCCGCCGTCGCGTGGCTGGCAGGAGGTGACGGGCCCTCACTCCGACACCTCGAACTTGTAGCCGATGCCGCGCACGGTGTGCACGAAGCGGGGGTGGTCGCTGCGATCCCCGAGCAGGCGGCGCAGTTCGATGACGGCATTGTCGACCGCGCGGTTGTAGACGTCGGAGTTGACGCCCCACACCTGGTAGACGATCTGCTCCTTGCGCAGCACGCGACCCGGTTGGCTGGCGAGCAGGTGCAGCAGCGTGAAGAGGCGGCGCGGCAGCACCACGGCGCGGCCGTCGACCGCGCACGTCCAGCGGTCGCTGTCGATCACCAGCCCGGGATGCTCGTACCGGGTGGGCGCTTGGCGGTGCCGCTGCAGGACCCGGCGCACGGCGGCGCGCAGCACCAGGGGGTCCTCGCTCTTGTCGACGTAGATGTCCACCCCCTCGTCATAGCCCGCCATCTTGTCGATCGGGGCGGCCCGCGCACTCAGCATCACCACCGGCAGGTCGTCGCCCGCTCGCCGCAGGGCCCGGACCACTTCCAGCCCACTGAGGGTGGGCATGGCGGCATCGAGCACCAGGCAGGCGGGACGGTCACTGGCGATCGCCTGCAGCGCCTCGCGACCGCCGCCCGCCACCCTGGTGCGATAGCCCTCCGCGCGCAGGAGGGCGGTCACGGTCTCCAGCACTCGGGGGTCGTCGTCCACGACCAGGACCGATGGCACCGCGTCGGGGGGCACGGGGATCCTCCGGGGCCGCTGACCCGTAACGGGTGGAACCGCAGTGCGGCGGCGCCCAGCGTAGGCGGTCGCGGCACAAACCGTGCAGTCCGGCGGCGCAGTCCGGGAGGGATGCCGGCGAAGGCGGAGCCACCCCCCAGCTCTCTCGGGGACGGCTCCGCGGAGGTCAGCCCCAAGACTCGCTGGGTCGGAGTGGAGATGGGCTGCGGTGGAGGCCGGGCCCCGGCGGAGGGACGGTGATGACCTTTGAGGAACGAGCGCGCGCCCTGCGGGCCGGGGATCCCGATGCGATCGCGTGGATGTTCACCACCTTTCGCAACGACGTGGCCCGGTGCTTCCTGCGGCGGTCCCCGGAGGACCAGGCCGACCTGGTGCAGGACGTCTTCGCCATTGCCCTGATCCGCCTGCCCACCTTCCGTGGGGACCGTGAGGCCGTGCTGCGCGCGTGGCTGCGGTCGATCGCCTTCCATCAGTGGCACCACCGCTGGGAGGCGGAGCGGGTTCGGGCCCGCCACGCCGGCCCGGGTCTGGAGACCCTGATGGAACTCTGCCCCAACCATCCAGCCCTGGCCGCCGCGGGACCGGGTCCCGAGCGCATCGTCGCCGAGCGCGATCTGATCAGCAGTCTGCTGGCGCGGCTCACGCCAGGCCAGGCTTGGGTGGTGCGCGCCCATCTCATGGAGGGGCGCACCACCACCGAGATCGCCGAGGCGGCAGGAGTGGATCGGGAGCGGATCCGGGGTCTCTACAAGCGGGCCATCGCCAAGCTGCGCACCGATCACCGGGCGCGCTACCTCCTGGAGGTCGCCTGAGCCCCAGTGGGGGGTGGCCCGGCCGGCGCGACGGGCGGCTCCGGCCGGTCCCGACGTTACGACGGGGTCACCTCCGGGGTCCGGATCCGTGGCCCGGTGGGCGGACCGACGCCGCTGCAGACGAAGTGAACGCGTCCGGGCGGGGGAGAAACGGACGCCTCGGGCCTGGCGGTCACCAACCCCGCCGTCGCAGCCCGGGGGTGCCGGCGTGCCACGCCGGCGGGCAGGCCGGACAATCCCGGGCGGCGATGGGAGCGACGAGCCTGCGCCGCCGGGGGGCAGCCGGGGAGGGGACCCAGCCCGGGCGGCGACAGCCGTGCGGGTGGCGGGGACGGGCGCGGAGGGCTGGCGAGCCATGAGGCGGCGGGCGACTCTTCTGCTGGGCGGGGGCACGTTCTGCGTGGCCCTGGCCGGCTTTCTCCTCCTTGGCCTGGAGGCGACCGGTCACGAGGAGCGCGTGCTGGTGGTGGCGCGCAACCTCGGTGCCGGGACGGTGGTGCAGGCGACCACCGCCGACCTCAGTGCTCGGGGGGAGCTGGTCAAGGTCGGCGATGCCGCCAGCGCCGGGGACCTCATTCCCCAGGCGGACTACGCCTCCGTGGCGGGCAGCACCCTCCTGGTGCCGCTCCGCCGTGGGGAGCTGTTGCTGCGTCACGATCTGGAGCCGCCCGGGCGGTCGACTGCGCGGCAGGTGTCGCTGCGCCTGGCCGGATTCCCCGCCGGGCTGCAGGCCGGCCAGCGGGTGGACCTGTTCGCGGTCTCCGGCTCGCAGACCGGCGCCGTGGCTCCGTCCGCCGACCTCTGCGGTGATCCGGCCAGTGCCGGGTGCATCGAGCCGTTGGCCGCCGGCGTCCTGGTCCGCGTCGCTGACCCGTCCACCCAGACCATCGTGATCGCCGTGCCCCCGGCGGTGGTGACGCAGTGGCTGTTCATGGATGCGACGCAGCTGCTGTGGGCGGTCCCGGCCGGCTCACTGGTCTGCCCCAGCGCCGAGGTGCCGGTCTCCGACCCGGCGGCGGCTCTCGCCGCCATCCGCCTGGGGGCCGCGGCCGCTCCCCGGTCCCCCTGCCGTCCGGCGCTCGGGTCCGTCGGCCGAGCCTCGCTCCCGGCGGTCCCGGCGGGCCGCCCCGGCGGTGGATGATGCCCTGGCCATCACGGGCCCGCCGTCGACCGCCGCCGGCCCCGCATCCGGGCCACGGGCCCGGTCGGGGACGGGTGATCGGGGTGACCGGGCCACCCGGTGCGCCCGGCCGGACCTTCGCCGCCATCAACCTCGCCGCCACGTGCGCGGCGCGGGGAGTGGGGACGCTGCTGCTCGACGCCGACCCTGTGCTGGGCACGGTGGCGGCCCACCTCGACCTGCCCCCCGAACGGTCGGCGTGGTTCCTGGCCCACGAGGCCGTGCTGCAGTCGCTCGACGATCAGCTCATCGGCCGCCACACCCACGCGGTCGGTCCGCTCCGGGTGCTGCCCGGGATCCACACCCCCGGCGAGCCGGGTCAGTGCACGCCCCAGTTCCTCGTCCACCTGCTGGAGCGCCTGGTCACCCGGTTCCATCTGGTGGTGGTGGACCTGGGGGCGCTCGTGGGCCCGGGGCCGGTGACGCTGGCGCTGGTCTGCGACACGGTGATCTGGACCGTCGTCGCCACCGAGGTGGGCGCTGAGGTCTTCGACCGCACCATTCACGGCATCGGCGGCTTGGCCATCGCCACCCGTCCCGCCGGGGTGGTCCTCAATCGTGCGGGACCGCTGAGCCTGCCGGGGGCGGCCGCCGACATCGAGCGTCAGTACCACCTGCCGGTGCTGGCCCGCATCCCCGAGGACCGCCGATCCAGCCTGCGGGCGGAGCGGGCGCATCTGCCGGCAGTCGTCCAGGGGGCCTTCTCGCGGCCATTCAGCCTGCTCGCCGACGGGGTCCTGCGCCCGCCCCCGGCACCCGCCGGGCGCCGCGATGACCTGGAGCGGACCGGTGCGATCGGGGCTCCCGGGTGACCGGGGAAGGGATGGCGCCCGTCGCGGTGGCCGCCGCGATGGCGGAGGTGGAGGGCGTGGTGCTGGCCGCGGTGCAGGCGGACATCACCGCCCGGCTCGCCGCCCGGACCGACATGACGCTGGACGGAGGGGACCGGGCCTGGCTGCGGGACCTGGTCGACGAGCACCTGCAGCGCTATCACGGCAGCGCGCCTCTGCACGGGCGGCCGGTGCTCCCTCGCGCCGCCTACCGCACCCTGGGCCACCGCATCTTCGCCCGCGTGACCCCCTTGGGCCCGCTGGGCGAGCTCCTGGCCGACCCGACGGTGGAGGAGATCATCGTCAACGGGCCAACCGAGGTCCTGGTGGTGCGGGACGGCGTCCAGGTCCCGGCCGGCATCGAGTTCGCCGGCGAGGATGAACTCGTCGATCTGGTCCAGCAGCAGCTGGCGCGCAGCGCCACCCACCTCGACCGGGCCAACCCGATGGTGACCGCGACGCTGGAGGACGGTTCCCGTCTCAACGCGGTGCTGCCACCGGTGGCCCAGCCGCTGGCCATCACGATTCGCAAGCACCAGCTGACCCGCTTCACGACGCTGCAGGACCTGGTCGGCGCCGGCGCCATGCCCCCCGAGCTGGCCGCCCTGCTGCGCGCGGTCGTCCGGGCCCGGTTGAACGTCGTGGTGTCGGGTGGGACCGGCAGCGGCAAGACGACCCTGCTGCGGGTCCTGATCGGGGAGGTGGCGAGTGGGGAGCGGATCATCACCATCGAGGACCAGCGCGAGCTGCATGTGCGCACAGCCCTCGCCGGTCGTCCCAACACCATCTCGCTCGAGGCCCGGGACGCCAACGTCGAAGGGCGCGGCGAGATCTCCATCCAGCAGCTGGTCCGCAACGCCCTGCGCCAGCGGCCGGACCGGATCTTCGTCGGCGAGTGCCGGGGGCCGGAGGCTCTCGACGTCATCGACGCCATGGGCACGGGGCATGACGGCAGCGGCACCACTCTGCATGCCAACAGCCTGCGGGACGCCCTCCATCGCCTGGGCACGCTGGTGCGCCGGCACCCGACCCAGTCGCGGGCCGACCCGGCGGCGATCGCCCGCGAGATCGCGGCCAAGGTGGACTGCCTGGTCCATCTGGCGCGAATACGCGACGGCGCCGGACGAGACGGGCGCGTGGTGCACGCTCTGGGCCTGGTGACGGGGTCGGTGGAGGGGGACGCGCCGGTGGTCGACGAGGTCTGCCGCTACGAGCCGGCTGCCGGTACCTGGCGCTGGGCGCTGACCCGGTTCGACGACCTGCCGCCCAAGGTGGGCGAGAAGCTCCAGGGGGTGCGCGGTGACCTCGACGCCCTCACCGCCGCCCTGCAGCGGCGCCGCCTGGAAGAGTGACCGATGCTGCCCCCCGTGCCGCTCCTCGGGATCGCGCTGCTGGCGGCCGCCGGCCTCGCGGCCACCGTCGCCCTCGTCGTCGCCCGGCCTCGGGGGCGGGATCCGGGCCGTCGCCGAGGCGCCTGGTGGCCGGCCGCCCGGCGCGGCGCTCGCCTGGCCGGCCTCGCCGTCGGGGCGGCCGCACTGGCCGCCGCCATCACCACCGCCCTCCTCGGCATCCCGGTGCTGGTGGCCCTGGCGGCCGTTGGCGGCGCGCTGGCCGTCCCGATGGCCAGCCGGGCGCGGGCGCGGCGGGCCCAGCAGCGCTTGCACGGGGCGCTGGTGCAGGCGGTCGAGCTGCTGGTCCAGCTGCTGCCCACGGGCCAGAGCGTGCGCCAGGCGATCGAGGTCCTGGCGACACGCGGCCCGCAGGCCGCGCAACCGGAGTTCGCGTGGCTGCAGCGCCGCCTCCAGGACCTCCCGTTCGAAGCGGCCGTCCGGGAGATGGAGGCCCGGGTCGCCGATCCGCTCCTGACCATGATGGCCGCAGCCCTGATCGTCGGCAACCGCTCCGGCGGCCAGCTGGTGCCCGTCTTCCAGGAGCTGGGGCGGGCCATGCGGCAGGCCGAGGCGGTGCGCAGTCAGGTCCGCGCGGAGCAGGCGCAGGGGCGGTACGGCGCCCTGGTCATCTGCCTGATGCCGCTGGTGGTGCTGGCGGTCCTGCACACCATCAACCCGGCCTACCTGGCTCCCTACGGCACCCCCGGCGGGGCGGGGGTGCTGGCTGGGATCGCTCTGACCATGGCCGCTGGATACCTGTGGATGCTGCGCATCCTGCACCTGCCGGCCTGGGACCACCTGCCGCTGCGCCCGGCGTCGCCGCGCCCGGCCCCCCTCACCGAGACCCCACCCGCCCGCGCCGCCGCCCCGCCAGCCCTCATCCCCAGGCCAGGCGGCGCGGGCTTGCCGGCCTCAGCCCGCGTGCCCGCGGTCACTCCCGCGAGCGTGGGGGCGCACCCGCTGTCGGAGGGGCTGCAGGGGCGCCCGCGCTCCCTGCCCCCGCCCCCACCGCCCCCGCCCCGAGAGGACGTGGGGTGACCGCTGGGCTGTCGCTGCCGGCGCCGTCGGCGACGGTCACGGACGCGCTGGCCGCGGCCGCCGTGCTGGCCGTGATCGTGGCGACCACCGTCGCCCTCCTGCCGGCGCGTCCACGCTACCGGCAGTGGGTCGAGCACCGGCGCGTGCGGGCACCCGCTCCGCCCGGCACGCTCGACGCCCGGCCGACGCACCGGGGGGCCGAGCGCCTCCTGGGGACCGTGGCCCGCCCCCTGCGAGCGGGACCGGGGACGCCGGGGCTGGTCCGCCTGCGCCGGCCGCTGCGCCGGGCTGGGATCTCCACGCCACCCGACCTGTGGTTGGCGGCCGTCGTGACCGGGACCCTCACGGTTGCCGCTCTGGAGGCCATCACCGCGACACTGGGCTGGTTCGAGCTCCCGCTGGCGGTGGCGACCCTGCCGCCCGCGGCCGTGCCGCTGCTCGCCGGCGCCGCCGTCATACGCCGGGGCCGGCTCCGCCACCTCGTCCTCAACGGGCAGCTGCCGCTGCTGGCGGAGCTGGTGGTGCTGGAGCAGACCGCCGGCGGCCTCGGGCTGCGGTCCGCTCTGGAGCGGGTGGTCCAGCACGTCGGCGGGCCCGCCAGCGATTGCCTGCGCGACTGCTTGATCGCCTCCGCCGGAGTCGGCACGCCGGCGCTCGAGGTCTGGATCGAGGCCGCCGCGGCGGAGGAGGGCTGCCCTGCCCTGGCTGCGCTGGCGACCGTGGTGCGGCTGCAGCGAACCGAGGGGATGACGGCCGCCCAACCCCTGCGGCAGCTGGCGGCCACGTTGCGCGACCAGCAGCGCGACGCCCTGCTGGCCCAGGGCAAGCGAGCGGTCGTCCAGATGCTGGTCCCGATGGGGGTCTGCATTCTGCTCCCGTTCATCACCCTCATCCTCTTTCCCGCCTTCGTGCGGATCGGGGGGGCGCTCGGATGAGGGGCTCTGGCCGCTGGCGCCGCCCTGACGGTCGGTCGGCGGACGGACAGGCCATGGTGGAGTTCGCCCTGGGGGCCACGGTGTTCCTGCTCCTGGTGCTGGGCGTCATGCAGTACGCGCTCCTGTCGCTGACCGAGGCCGGGGTGCAGTCGGACGTCCTGGCCGGGGCCCGGACGGCGGCCGGGTCGGTGGCGGCGCGGGCCCCCCTGGCCAACCTGGTCGCGGGCCAGGACGCGGTGATCGCGCTGCTGCCCAGTGCGGCCTTCGGCGCGGCCATCGGTGCCGCCTGCCTGGGGCCGAGCGGTGCAGCGGCTCCCCAGCCGCTGAGCTGCGGCCTGCCCACCACCTGCGTGCGCTGGCAGGGGGCCACCGCGCAGCCGGCCACCGCGGTCCCGTGCCTGGCCGGACTGCCCCCGGCGACCGGCCCCGGGGACTGGGGGCCGCCCCCGGGGACCCTGGACGGGCCCCAGAACCCCACCTGTCACCGGGACGGGGGGTGCTTCGGCGCGGGGGCGGCCATGGCCGCATGCGCCGGCCGGATGCCCGCCGGCACCCTGCGCGTCTGCCTGGCCTACGCCGACTGGCCCGCCACGGCGGTTGACGTCTGGGTGCGGGGATCGGTCCGCAGCATCGTGCCCCTGCCCGGCCGGGGCGGCTGGGACCTGCTGACGGTTGACAGCCGCCTCCGCCTGCAGGTGGAGCAGTTCACCGCCTAGCGATGAGGAAGGTGCGCGACCGGGGGCAGGCGTTCGTGGAGCTGGCGCTGGTGGCGCCGCTGTTGATCCTCCTGGTGCTGGGGGCGGTGGCCCTGGTGCAGCTGGCCCAGACTCAGGTCGCCCTCAACACCGCCGCCAGCGCCACCGCCTTCGTGGTGGCCCGCGGCGCCGACGCCCGGGACGCGTGCCGGGCCGGCCACCGCCAGCTGTCCACGGTGATCGGTGAGGCCGCGACCCTGCGCCACGGCCGATTCCGGGACGTGCTGCGCGGCCGGTGCATCGGGCCCCTCCCGGATGCGGGCCGCCTGCCGGTGAGCCCCGGCGCCGGCAGTCTGGCCATCTGGTTCGGCCGCTCGGCGCCCGGGCATGCCTTCTGCCGGATGGGGACGCCCAGCCGGCCGGGGAGGCCCAGCGACGGCGACGTGGTGGTGCTGGTGGCCTTCATGCCCGCGCTCGACTGGATCCCGGGGGTGGGCCGCTGGCTCGACCAGCGCCTGATCGGACGGGCGGTCGTGAAGATCGAGCCCTTCCGCAGCCGCCTGCCGGCGGTCGACCCCACCGGGGACCACTGTTGACCCCCGGCCGGGAGCGGGCCCGAGGGCAGGTCCTGCCCCTCTTCGCGATCATGCTGGGGCTGGCGCTGCTGCCGGTGGTGGGACTGGCCGTGGACGGCGCCATGGTCCTCGATGCCCATGCCCGGCTGGTGGGATCGGCCCAGACCGTCGCGGAGGACGGGGCCGCCGCGCTCGATGTCGCCGCCTTCACCGCGTCGGGTGTGTTCCGTCTGTGCACCGTCCCGGCCGGTGACGGGTCCTGCGCCAACGGGGTGGGCTCCGCTCCGGCCGTCCTCGATCGCGGGGCGGCGGCCCTGGGCCTGCCGGCCTGCCGCCCGTTCCCGGGCGCTCCCCCCGGCGACGTCTTCCTGGCGAACCCGGGCGACCCCACCGCCACCGGCGGTCCTTCCGGCTGCGCGTACGCCTTCATCGCCGGCTGTGCCGCCGGTCTCGGGGACCAGCCGGGTCCGGGGTACGCGCCGACGGCGCCGGTCGAGGTCCGCGTCGTGCTCTGGCGCCCGGTCCCGCTGCGCATCCTGGGACTGTTGGGCTGGCATCAGGTGGAGATTCAGGCCCAGGCCCGAGCGCTCCTGGCCCACGGCTACCGGACGCCGGTCGGCGCGGCGATCCCGGGCGACGCCGCCCGGGGCTGCGGATGACCGCCCGTCCCGTCCCGCGCCGGCGGCCGCCGGCGCTCGGACCTGCCTTGGCGCCCAGGCCCGGCTCGCTGGGCCTGGTGGTGCTCGGGCGGCCCGCGTTCGTGGCGGCGGTGCGGGCTCTGGCCGGTGCCGTGCCCGTGCGTCCGGTCGACGCCGGGACCGCCCTGGCCACCGTTCACCCCGCCGCCCCCGGCTGGCGGCCCGGGCCGGCGGACCCGTTCGCCGGGGCGGTCGCCCTGGTGGTGGAGGCGGGTGCGGCGCGCCCCGACGAACTGCAGGAGCTGGCGGGCCGGCTGGCGCCGGGGACGGCTCTCCTGGTGGTCTCGAACCTGGCCCCGTCCACCGCCGCGGACCCCGCCGGCCGGCGCGGACCGGCGGCTGGGCCCCCGGAGCTCGCGGCTCCCGGGACCCTCGACCCCGACGGCGAGCCGCTGATCGCCTGGATCGAGGGCTCGGACGAGCTGGCCGTCGCGCTGCGTGCCCGCCTGGGGCGGGTCTCCGGGCCCCGGGGCGAGGCGAACGGATGGGGGCCGGCTCGGGGCCTCCACGCCGACGGCGCCGCCGGCCGCGGGGTCGCCCAGGCCCGGGCGGGGTACGGCCCGCCGGTGTCGGCCGCGGCAACCCCGCCGCCCGACTGGCCCAGCCCCAGCCACCCCCTGATCCCGGACGGCGGTGGCCCCCCTGGTCTGCACCGGCTGCGACCGCCGGAGTGGCTGCGCCGTCCCGCCTCCCGCCTGAGCCCCGCCGCCTGGCGGTCCGGGCTCGCCACCCTGCCGCCCCTGCCCGAGGGCCTGCGGCCGGGGGACCCGATGGTGGTGGCCATCGGCAGCGGCAAGGGGGGCAGTGGCCGCTCCACGGTGGCGCTGGGCCTGGCCGCCTACCTGGCCGCGGCCGGCGGCCCGACCGTGCCCGTCCTCCTGGTGGACTCCGACCTCGGCTCGCCCGACCAGGACCTGCGCCTGCCGGTCAGCGACCGGCTCACGCTGGCGGAGCTGCTGGACGCGCTGCCGGAGATCGCGGTCGGGACCACCGACCTTGAGGCCTTCTGCCCCCAGGACCCGGCGACCGGCCTGCGGGTCCTGCTGGCCCCGCCCTCGCGGCGGTACAGCGCGGGCGTGGGGCCAGAGCACCTGGCCTACGTGCTCACCTACCTGGTGGCCCCCGCCTACGCGGCGGTGGTCGTCGACCTCGATCGCGGCTCTCCCCTGCCGGACGCGGTCCGCCCGGGGCAGCTGGTGGACTTCTGGCTGCAGCGGGCCACGGCCCTGGTGGTGCCCTGCACGCCCGACCCCGCCAGCCTGCGGGCGGCCGAGCGCTACCTGGCCGAGTGCCAGCACTGGGGCTTCCCGGCGTCGGCCTGCTGCCCGGTGCTGGTCGGGAACCAGCCGGCGCTGCAGCGCCGGCTGGGGCTGGAGTCCGCACTGGCCGCACTGGTGCACCACCGCCTGCCCCACCGCCCTGGCGCGGCGGCTCAGGCCCTGATCCGGCGCTCTCCGCTCTCGCTGGCGGACCCCGCCATGCGGTCGGCCTTCGGCGACCTGGCCGCCGATCTGGTCCGCCGGCACCTGAACGCCGGGTGAGGGCTGACCCGGCCCCGGGGGCTGTGACCGGCGGCTCGGCGGTCGAGAGCACGGTGGACCGCATCCGCCAACTGGTGGACGGGCTGGAGTCGGCGGTGGCCCGGGGGGATCGCGATGCCCTCCGGCAGCTGGCCACCGGCCCGGCACTGCGCCAGATCCTGGCCCGCCTCCAGGCCGTCGAGGCCCGTGGGGCCCGCTGGTGGCCCGGGCGCGAGGAGCTCACCTGGCGGGCGGGCGGGCGGGGCGGACCGCCGCCGCTGGTCCCGGGGCGACGGTGGCTGCGGTTGCGGTTCACCGACCGCTCGCAGCTGGAGGGCGCCGACGGCACGGTGGCTGCGGCCGCCACGGTGTGGGAGGTGCAGGTCGAGGTCGTGCAGGATCGATCCGGGGCTCCGTGGCGGCTGCGACGGATGCGCGCGGCGCCAGCACCGCGGTGCGGGGGCGTCCGAGGTCGTGAGCCAGCCGATGGGGCGCGGGGGCGCTGACCGCCACCCCCGCTGGCGCGGGGGGCGCGGGCCCGGTCAGTGCAGCTGGCGCAGCGCCGGTCGGGTGGCGGCCAGGAGCAGGGTGGCTCCCACGACCAGGGCCCCCGCGCCGATGGCGTCGAAGAGGGGCACGACGCGGCTGAGCCCGGCGTAGAGGAGGGTCCCGAACGGGGCCGCGCCGCTCATCAGGAGGCTGTACAGGGAGAGGACTCGGCCCCGGAGCCTGGGCGGCGTCTCCGACTGCAGGGTGCTGAGCATGGCGGTGTTGACGGCGACGAAGGCCAGGCTGATCCCCATGAGGGCGGGGAAGGCGGTGACGGGCGCGTGGGAGCGCGTCAGCCCGAAGAGCGCGGCGGCGTACACCGGCGCGGCCATCAGGAGGAGGCGGCCGCGTGGGACCCGGCCGCTGGCGGCGGTGATGCCGAGGCCCCCCAGGAGGGCGCCGATCCCTCCCATCGTGTAGCAGAGCCCCAGCATCTGGCCGCCGCCGTGCAGCTGCTCGCGGGCGAAGACCGGCAGGTAGGGCATGTAGCCGACGCCCAGCAGGCCCAGCGCCGCCATTCCGATGAGGATCCAGCGGCTGCGCGGGTCGGCCGCGGCCCAGCGCAGTCCCTCTAGGATCTCGGTGAGGGCGTGGCGCCGGGCCCCCGCCTCGGCGGCCGGCACAGGCGTGTCCCGCAGGCCCACGGCGAGGACCGCCAGGAAGGGGAGGGCCAGCCCGGCGACGACCAGAAAGCACGGGCCGGGCCCCACCGTGGCCAGGAGCACCCCGGCCAGGGTGGGGCCGAGGATGCGGGAGGCGCTCGACGCCGTCGAGGAGAGCGCGGCCGCTCCCAGCATCTGGTGCCGGGGCACCACGTCGGCGACCAAGGCCTGCCGGGTGGGGGCGTCGGCGGCGTCGAAGGTGCCGAAGCCGAGCGCCGCCACCAGCAAGACCGGCAGGCCGTCGCGGTGGCTGAGGACGGCGGCGCCCAGCAGCGCGGCGGTGAGGCCCATCCCGGCGGTGGTGAGCATGAGCGTTCGCCGCCGGGGGTAGCGGTCGGCGAGGACACCGGCGGGGAGGGTGATGACCAGCATCGGGAGCCCGTCGACGGCCCCGACCAGCCCGACCGCGGCGGCGGAGTGGGTGACGACGAAGGTCAGGTAGCCCAGTCCCACCAGCTGCATCCACTTGCCGAACAGGAGCGGCCACTGCCCCAGCCAGTAGCGGCGGAAGGCGGGCAGGGCCAGCACCGGCGGGACCCGCCGCCGCCAGCGGCCCGGCCCGCCGGGGCCCGGCGCCTCGGCGGCCACCCCAGGCGGGACGCCCGCAGGCGCCGGGGGCGTCGCCGCGTAGGGGCCGCTCAGGCCAAGACCCGGGCGCGCAGGCAGCGCGAGTCGCGGTAGCCGCGGCGGGGGCAGCGGTGGTGGGCCTGCTCCGGCTGCATCTCCGCCCCACACGGCGGGCACCGGGTGGCCAGCGGCTGCGGGCGCGGGGGGCGGCTGACCCCGCGGCGACGGTCCATGGACCGGGAGGATAGCGGCCGGAGCGGCCGGGATCGCGGCCGTCCCCTCCGCTATGCTCGTACCCCGCTCGCCCGGAGCACCGCTCCGCCGGCTCGTCCCCGCCGGGGGCGGTCCCGGCGCCCGGGAGCTCGTCCGTCACCACGAGCGGGGAGAGCATCCATGGGGCCCATCCTGTTCGACGAGTCCGACCGCGCGGCGGTCTACCGAGCCATCCGCCTGCGGCGGGACATTCGCTCGTTCCGCCCGGACCCGGTGCCGGAGCCGGTGCTGGCGCGGATCCTGGCCGCCGCCCACCGGGCGGGCAGCGTCGGCTTCTCCCAGCCGTGGGCCTTCGTCGCGGTCCGGGACCAGGAGGCCCGGCACCGGCTGCGCGACGCCTGCGACCGGGAGCGGCGGGCGGCGGGGATCGTGATGGCCATCGACGAGGAGCGGGCCGGCCGCTACCTGCGCCTCAAGGTCGAGGGCATCCTGGAGGCCCCCCTGACCCTGGCGGTGTGCGTCGACCCCACCCGCGGCGGCCCCCACGTCCTGGGGCGCAACAGCGACCGCGACACCGACGCCTACAGCACCGTCGGCGCCATCCAGAACCTGTGGCTGGCGGCCCGGGCCGAAGGGGTCGGGGTGGGGTGGGTGAGCATCTTCCAGCGGGCCGACGTCCAGCGCATCCTGTCGCTGCCGCCCCACGTCATCCCCCTGGCCCTGCTCTGCGTCGGCTACCCCGCGGAGGGGGAGGCCGACACCCCCTTGCTGGAGCGGGCCGGCTGGGCCCGCCGCGAACCGCTCGCCGAGCAGGTTCACCTGGAGCGCTGGGGGGCTCGGGCCCCCGACGACCCCCTGATCGCCGCCCTGCGGGCGGAGGAGGATCCGATGCCCGTCATCCCGGAGATCGACCACGGGAGCCGCGCCGCGGCGGAGGCGCGGCTGGAGCAGCTGACCAAGCCGCCGGCCAGCCTGGGCCGCCTGGAGCGGCTGGCGGTGCAGCTGGCGGGCATCACCGGCGAGCTCGACCCGCCGCTGGCGCACCCGGTGGTCTTCGTCTGCGCCGCCGACCACGGCGTCACCGCCGAGGGGGTCTCGGCCTTCCCGGCCGAGGTGACGGCGCAGATGGTGGCCAACTTCGCCGCCGGGGGCGCGGCCATCAACGTCCTGGCCCGCCAGGCCGGGGTGCGGGTGGTGGTGGCCGACATCGGGGTGGCGGCGCCGCTGGACGGCCTGGCGGGGATCGTCCACGCCAAGGTCCGGCCCGGCACCGGCAACCTGGCCCAGGAGCCGGCGATGACGCCGGAGGAGTGCCGGGCGGCGGTGGACGCGGGTCGCCTGCTGGTGCGGCGGGCGGCCCAGGAGGGGCTGGACTGCGTCTGCACCGGGGACATGGGGATCGGCAACACCACCGCCGCCAGCGCCGTCGTCGCCGCCTGCACCGGTGCCGCGCCGTCGTCGGTGACCGGTCGCGGCACCGGCATCGACGCCGCCGTCCTGGCGCGCAAGGTGGCGGTGGTGGAGCGTGCCCTCGACCGCCACCGGCCCGGCCCGGAGCGGCCGTGGGAGCTGCTGGCGGCGGTGGGGGGCCTGGAGATCGCGGCCCTGGCCGGGGTCATCCTGGAGGGCGCCGCCCAGCGCCTGCCGGTGGTGCTGGACGGTTTCATCGCGGGGGCGGCGGCCTGCGCCGCCGCCGCCATCGACCCCGCCGTGCGTCCGTATCTCATCGCCGGCCACGCCTCGCGCGAGCCCGGGCACCGCCGGGCCCTGGCCTGGCTGGAGCTGCAGCCGCTCTTGGACCTGGACCTGGCCCTGGGGGAGGGCACCGGGGCGGTCCTGGCCGTGCCCCTGCTGCGGGCGGCGGTCCGGGTGCTCAACGACATGGCCACCTTCGCGGGTGCGGGGGTCAGCGGCCCGGTCGGGGACGAGGGCCGGGCGGCGGCTGCGTCCAACCGGGGCTGACCCCAGCCCCCACCGCGGCCCGCCGCGCCGGCCGCCCGCGCCTTTGGGGATGGGCTATGCTCAGCCCGATCCTCCGCGCAGGGCAAGTCCGGTGAGAGACCGGCGCAGGCGCGCTACTGTGAGCGCCCCGGGCCCTGGCCATGACGCCAGGGCGGGACGCGAGCCAGAAAACCGGCGGTCGGGATCATGGGTCGCCACCCCTCGCGAACAGGGGAGAGGAGTCGTGCCTGCCGTGCGTTCCCCGCTCACCGCGTCCACCGCCACCGCCCGTGGACGCTGAGGCCAAGCGCCGCCGGCGCGGGCTGGTCATCGTCTACACCGGCGACGGCAAGGGCAAGACCACCGCCGCCATGGGGTTGGCGCTGCGGGCCGCCGGCAACCGCCTGCCGGTGCGGGTCATCCAGTTCATCAAGGGGGACTGGAAGAGCGGCGAGCGCACCCTGCTGGAGTCCGGGGCGGTGCCGGGCCTGGAGATCGCCACCGCCGGCCGCGGCTTCACCGTGGCCCACCTGCGCAACCCCCGCATCGCCATGGACGAGCACCGGCGAGCCTTCGAGGCCGGCTGGGCGGCGGCGGAGGAGGCCGTCACCAGCCAGCGCTACCGGCTGGTGGTGCTCGACGAGATCCTGGGCGCGGTCCGGGCCGGCCTCCTCGGCGAAGCCCAGCTCTGCGAGCTCATCCGGCGCAAGCCGGCTCCGGTGCACCTGGTCCTGACCGGCCGCGGGGGGCTGGAGCTGGCCCGGCTGGTGGCGCTGGCGGACATGGTCAGCGAGGTGGTGCCGCACAAGCACCACTACCGCGACCAGGGCATCCCGGCCCAGCGCGGGATCGAGTTCTGACCGGGCGCCGATGCTGGTCTACGTCACCACCGCCGACAGCGAGCGCCTGGCCCTGCACCAGGTCCGGGCCGACGTGCGCACCGCCGGGGCCGTGCCGCTCGGTCGGCTCGCGGACCCAACGACGCCGGGGGCGGAGCCGGCCGAGCTCGGCGTGGCCCTGGACGCCCTCTGCGCCGGGGCCACGGCGATCGCGGTCCGGCTGCTGGGGGGGCGGCGCACCGCGCCGGCCCTCTTCGACGGGCTGCGCGCCCGCGCCCGGACAGCGGGCGTGCCCTTCTTCGCCTTCCCGGGCGAGCGGGAGCCCGATCCGGAGCTGACGGCGCTCTCCACCGCGGACCCGGAGCGCTGGGCCCAGGCGTTCGCCCACCTGCTCCACGGCGGCCTGGCCAACATGGCGGGATTCGTCGGGTGCTGTGAGGGCGCCCCGATGGCGGCGCCGGTCCCCCTCCCCTGGCACGGCATCTACCGGCCGGAGCGGGGCACGGTGCTGACCCTCCCCGAGTGGCGGGCGGCCCACCAGGACGCCGCCCGCCCGACGGTGGCGGTGCTCTTCTACCGGGCCCACTGGCTCAGCGGCAACACCGACTTCGTGGTCGCCCTGATCGGGGCCCTGGAGCGGGCCGGGGCCAACGCCCTGCCCGTCTTCTGCTACTCGCTGCGCGCCCCTGACGGCCCCGACCCCCTGCCCACGGCCCTCCGCGAGACCCTGGTCGACGCGGGCAGCGGTCAGCCGGTGGTCGACGCCGTCATCACCACCCTGGCCTTCGCCTCGGGGGTGCTGGCCGAGGAGCAGGGGCATGTGGCCAGCTGGAACCCGCGGGCGCTGGAGGCGCTGGGGGTCCCGGTCATCCAGGGGCTGGTGGTCACCGGCGCCCGGGACGACTGGGCCGGCTCCAGCGCCGGGCTCTCCCCGATCGACGCCGCCATGGCGGTGGCCCTGCCCGAGCTGGACGGACGCATCGGCGGTGTCCCCTTCAGCTTCAAGGAGGAGGTCGACGGCCTTGCCCGCTACGTCCCGGACCTGGAGCGCACCGCCCGCCTGGCCCAGCTGGCGGTGGGCTGGGCCCGGCTCCGGCGCCGCCCGCCCCAGGAGCGCCGGGTGGCCCTCATCCTCTCCAACTACCCCACCCGCAGCGGGCGCGTCGGCAACGGGGTCGGGCTCGACACCCCGGCATCCGTGGTGGCCCTGCTGCGGGCGCTGCGGGACGCCGGATACGACACCGGGCCCGGGCCCCTGCCGGCGGACGGGGACGCCCTGATCCACGCCCTCGTCGATCGGGGCGGCTACGACCGCGAGCAGCTGACCTCGGCCCAGCTGCGAGCGGCGGTGGGGCAGGTGGCCGCCGACCGCTACCACGCCTGGTGGAGCGGCTGGCCGGAAGTGGTGCGCACCCAGATGGCCCGCCAGTGGGGCCCGCCGCCGGGCACCCTCTACCGGCACGACGGGCACCTGGCCCTCGCGGGGCTGCGCTTCGGGCGGGTGCTGGTGGCCCTGCAGCCGCCGCGCGGGTTCGGCGAGGATCCCATCGCCATCTACCACGATCCCCTGCTGCCTCCGCCGCACCACTACCTGGCCTTCTACCGCTGGCTGGCCGGCGAGTTCTCGGCCGACGCCGTGGTCCACGTCGGCAAGCACGGGACGGTGGAGTGGCTGCCCGGCAAGTCGCTGGGCCTCTCCGAGGCCTGCTACCCCGACCTGGCCATGGCCGGCCTGCCCCACCTCTACCCGTTCATCGTCAACGACCCCGGCGAGGGCACCCAGGCCAAGCGGCGCAGCAGCGCGGTGATCATCGACCACCTCATCCCACCCATGACCACCGCCGACAGCTACGGGGCCCTGCTCGAGGTCGAGCAGCTGATGGACGAGTACTACGAGGCCCAGGCCCTGGACCCCGAGAAGCTCCCCCGGATCTCGGAGCGGCTGTGGGACGCGGTCCAGCGGAGCCGGCTGGACCAGGACCTGCAGACCGCCGACCGCCCCGGGGAGCTGGACCCCTTCCTGCTGCGCCTGGACGGCTACCTCTGCGAGCTGAAGGACGCGCCGATCCGGGCCGGCCTGCACGTCCTCGGCCGGCCGCCCACCGGGCAGGCCCTGGAGGACCTCTGCGTGGCCTGCCTGCGCACGGCCAATGGGGACGTGCCGTCCCTGCGGGCCGCCATCCTGATCGACCACGGCCGGGACCCGGCCCTGCTCCAGGCCGAGGCCGCCACCCCGGTGGCCGCCTCGGCCTGGCCGGCCGGTGCCCGCCACGCCGGCGACGTGGTGGAGGCGGTGCAGGCGGAGGCGGCGGCGCTGGTCCACGCCTGCGCCGTCGCCGGCTTCGACCCGGACCGCCTGCCGGTGGCCGCCGGGCCGGTGGCCGCGGTGCTGACCTTCCTCTGCCGGCGCCTGGTGCCCGCCATCCGGGGCTGCACCGCCGAGGTGGAGAACTTGCTGCGCGGGCTGGACGGGGGCTTCGTCCCCCCCGGGCCCAGCGGGGCCCCGACCCGGGGGATGGCCCACGTGCTGCCCACCGGGCGCAACTTCTACGCCGCCGACCCGCGCAGCCTCCCCTCGGAGACGGCCTGGGAGATCGGGCAGGCGCTGGCCGAGGCGGTGGTGGCCCGCCACCGCGAGGAGACCGGGACCGTGCCCCGCTCGGTGGGGATCGTGGTCTGGGGGACGGCCGCCATGCGCACCCACGGCGACGACGTGGCGGAGGTGCTGGCCCTGCTCGGCGTGCGCCCCCGCTGGGACCCGGAGAACCGGCGGGTGCGCGGCCTGGAGGTGATCCCGCTGGCGGAGCTGGGCCGGCCCCGGGTGGACGTGACGGTGCGCATCAGCGGGTTCTTCCGCGATGCCTTCCCCAACCTGGTCGAGCTCATGGACGACGCCGTCGCCCTGGTGGCGGCGCTGGACGAGCCCGACGCGGAGAACTTCGTCGCCGCCCGGGTGCGGGCCGCGAGCGCGGAGCTGACCGCGGCCGGCGTCGCCCCGGCGGAGGCCGCGCGCCGGGCGCGCTACCGCATCTTCGGCAGCCCGCCCGGGGCCTACGGCGCAGGGATCCTGCCCCTGCTCGACGCCGGCAACTGGCGCGGCGACCAGGACCTGGCCGCCGTGTACACCACCTGGGGCTCCTACGCCTACGGGCGCGGCACCCATGGGGTGGCGGCTCCGGAGGAGTTCCGGGACGCCTTCCGTCGGATGGCGGTGGCCATCAAGAACCAGGACAACCGCGAGCACGACATCTTCGACAGCGACGACTACCTCCAGTACCACGGCGGGATGGTGGCCACGGTGCGGGCCCTCACCGGCCAGGCTCCCCGGGCCTACTTCGGCGACAGTGCCAACCCGACGCGGCCGCGGGTCCGCCCCCTGCAGGAGGAGGCCCGGCGGGTCTTCCGCTCCCGGGTGGTCAACCCCAAGTGGATCGACGCCATGCGCCAGCACGGGTACAAGGGCGCCTTCGAGATGGCGGCCACCGTCGACTACCTCTACGGCTACGACGCCACCGCCCACGTCGCCGACGACTGGATGTACGAGGGCCTGGCCCAGGCCTACTGCCTGGACCCCTCCACCCAGGCCTTCCTGCGCCAGGCCAATCCCTGGGCCCTGCGGGACATCCTCGACCGCCTCCTGGAGGCCGCCGCCCGGGAGCTCTGGCGGGCCCCGGACCCGCAGCTGCTGGAGCGCCTGCGCCGGCTCCGCTGGGAGCTCGACGCCGGCCTCGAGCAGCGGCTCTCCGACGCCAGCGCCCGCCTGGCGGTCCCCGCCCCGCCCCCGCCGGTGCCGGCGGGGCCCGGCCCCAGCGCGGACGAGGAGGGCGCGGAGGAGGAGGGGGAGGAGGCCGCGGACCCCGCCGCCGGGTCGCGACCGTGAGCCCAGGGCTGCTGCTCCTCGCCCACGGGACCCGGTCCGGCCCCGGCCTGGCCGCGCTCCGCGACCTGGCGGCGTCCGTCGCCCGCGCCGGCCCTGGCATCCCCGTCGCCCTTGGGGTGTTGGAGTTCCCCGCCCCGTCGGTGCCGGCGGTGGTGGCGGCCGCGGCCGACCTCGCCGCCATGGGGGTCAGCGAGGTCCTGCTGGTGCCGCTGCTCCTCTTCCCGGCCGGGCACCGGGCCCAGGACCTGCCCCAGGTGGCGGCCGCCATCCGGCGCGACCTCCCGGAGCTGTCGCTGCGGCTGACCCCGATCCTGGGCCCCAGTCCCCAGCTGCGCGCCCTGGCCGCGCGGCGGGCCCGGGAGGCGATCGGCCGCGATCGCCCCCCGGACGCGGTCTGCGTCGTCGGCCGGGGCAGCTCGGTCGCCCGGGCCAACGTGCTCCTGGCCCAGGTGGTCCGGGACGTGGGGCGCCGCCTCGGCCGTCCCGCCACCGGCGCCTTCGTCAGCCTGGCCGAGCCGGCCGTCCCACCGGCGCTGGCGGAGCTTGCCGCCGCCGGCCACCGGCGGCTGCTGACGGTGCCCTTCTTCCTCACCGAGGGCCGGCTGGTGGCCCGGATCGAGCGCCAGGCGGCGGAGTTCTGCCGCACCGCCCGGGCCGTCGAGGTGCGGTGCGCGGCCCCGCTGGGACCGGAGCCGGCGGTGGTGGCGGCGATCTGGCGCCGGGCCGCGGCCGGCGGCCTGGACCGT